>DASXOM010000100.1:0-2074 GCA_036494245.1 Gaiellaceae bacterium | reverse complement strand
CCCTCGACCTCGAGCTCCGAGTCGATGTAGTTGCGGAGCTTCGTGACCTCTTCGTCGGTGAGGTCCTTGACCTTCGTGTCCGGGTTGAGGCCGAGCTCGGCGGCGACGTTGCGCGCGGTCGGCTGGCCGATCCCGTAGATGTAGGTCAGCCCGATCTCGAGCCGCTTCTGGTTCGGAAGGTTGACTCCGGCGATTCTGGCGATGGCTCAGCCCTGCCTTTGCTTGTGACGAGGGTTGGTGCAGATGACCATGGTCGTACCGTGCCGCTTGATCACGCGGCAGCGTTCGCACATGGGCTTGACGGATGGACGGACTTTCATCGTTAGCGGTGCCTGTAGGTGATTCGACCGCGGTTGAGGTCATAGGGGCTGAGCTCGACCTTGACCTTGTCGCCGGGGAGAATCCGGATGTAGTGCTTCCGCATCTTCCCGGAGATGGTCGCGAGCACGGTGTGGCCACCCCCGTCTAGCTGCACCCGGAACATCGTGCTCGGGAGCGCCTCGACGACCTCGCCTTCAACCTCGATCTTCTCTTCCTTGGTAGGCAAATTCCCTTCAGCGAATAGGAGTCTCAGACGCGCACACGCGCGCGGCAGAGCCGCGCGCGAAGGCGATCATCGTAGCAAAGCGGCTTTGGCCAAGGTCAGGACTCTCGGGCCCTCCGCGGTGATCGCGACGGTGTGCTCGAAGTGGGCCGCGAGCGACTCGTCGACCGAGGAGATCGACCACTCGTCGGCGTGCACGTAGACGTCCGGCTCGCCGGCCGTGATCATCGGCTCGATCGCCAGCGTCATCCCCTCCTGCAGCAACGGCCCGCGGCCCGGCGGCCCGTAGTTCGGGATCTGTGGATCCTCGTGGTAGGAGCGGCCGACGCCGTGCCCGACGAGACTGCGCACGACGGAGAAACCCGCTGTCTCGACGACGACCTGAATGGCGTGCGAGATGTCGGAGAGCCGGTTGCCGACCAGTGCCTGGTCGATACCCGCACCGAGCGCCTTGCGGCAGACATCGAGGAGCCGTTGCGCATCGGCCGAGATCTCGCCGACCGGAAGCGTCACTGCGCTGTCGGCGACGAGCCCGTCGAGCGTGACGCCGAGATCGAGGGAGATCAGGTCACCCTCTCGCGCGCGATAGTCGTCGGGAATCCCGTGCACGACCATCGAGTTCGGTGAGATGCACAGCGCGGCCGGGAAGCCCTTGTAGCCCTTCGAGGTCGGGTCGCCGCCCTTCGCCTCGATGTGCTCGTCGGCGATGCGATCGAGCTCTCGCATCTCGACGCCGGGCTCGAGATGCTCGGCGACCAGCGCGAGCGTCTCCGCGAGGAGCGCGCCTGCACGCGCCATGCCCTCGATCTCGGCCTCTGACTTGCGGACGATCACGCTTCGACCTTCGAGTGCCGCTGGACTTCCTCGAGCGCATCCGCGATCTCGCGGAAGACCTCCTCGATGGTGCGGTCTGCGTGGATGCCGACGACGTTCGCCTGGTGCGAGCGGTAGTAGTCGATGAGCGGCGCTGTCTCGCGCTCGTACAGCTCGAGGCGCCGCTGGATCGCTTCCGGCGTGTCGTCGGAGCGGCTTTCCTCGGCTGCACGGCCGAGCATCCGCTGCAGCAGGACGTCGCGGTCGGCCACCTGGAAGTCGAGCACGACGTCGATCTTGCGGCCGAGCTCGCGCAGGAGCTCGTCGAGCGCTTCGGCCTGCGGCAGAGTGCGAGGGAAGCCGTCGAGGATGAAGCCTCCGACCGTGTCGCCGCGCGAGAGCCGGTCCCGGATCAGCCGGATCATGAGGTCGTCGGAGACGAGGTCGCCACGGTCGTAGACGATCTTCAGCTCCCGCCCGAGGTCGGTCGGAAGCTCCTTCATCTCGCGGATGATGTCGCCGCTCGCGATGTGCGGGATCCCGTACATCGCCTTGCTCCGCCGCGCCTGCGTGCCCTTACCCGACCCCTGTGGGCCCAGGACGAGGATGTTCATGCGCGGCCTCCTACCGGAGGAAGCCTTCGTAGTGGCGCATGACCATCTGCGACTCCATCTGTCGCATGGTCTGGAGCGCAACGCCGACGACGATCAGGACCGA
>DASXOM010000099.1:0-2398 GCA_036494245.1 Gaiellaceae bacterium | reverse complement strand
CGAGTCGGTCGCGGTTTCGTCCACAACTCCGACTGACTTTCCGCTTCGGCTCTTGCGAGCCGCCCCGTACAGCCTTCCGGTGCTGCTTCGTCCTACTCCCGCGCCGTGCTCGGCGCAAGAGGGAATGTATGGCCTATCGGGACACCCCGCAAGGGGTCGCGAAACGAAAAATGCCGCAATTTGCGAACGTTGAATAATCAACATTTCCACAGCTCTCTCTGCATCCTGTGGATAACTCCGTCCGTGCGCTCGACGGCTCGGAAGGGCAGCGGGCAGAGCGCCGTAGGTGCGGGCCGGGCCGTCCCGCCGCGGCCGTAGCGCGAGCTCAGCCCGGCCGATCGACCGGGTCGACGGGAGCCAAGGTGGGAGGGGGATCGGCCGCGAGACCCTTCTCCTGCTACTTGACATAACAATGCTTATCGTGCATTGGACTTGACCCGCGGGGGGTCGGCGTGTTTCGGTAGCTTCACCAGGCGGGAACAGCCGTCCAGGAGCGCCGATGAGGGGGATCCAGTAACCACCGTCGAGATCGAGTCGATTCTCGCCAGCGAGGAGCTCACGACGCTCCTCGAGGCGTCGGAGTCCAGCGGCCAGCTACGCCAGGTTGAGCTGCTCGAGGTGCTGGAGCCGCTGGAGCTCGATCCGCTCGAGACGGAGGCGGTTTATCAGGAGCTCGATCGGCGCGGCATCGAGCTGCTGGTCGAGCCGGAGCGCGAGGCCGAGCCCGAGCCGCCGCCCGAGAAGACGCCGCCGCCGGCCGCGCAGCCGCTCGAGACGACGACCGACGCGCTGCAGCTCTTCCTGCGCGAGGCGGGCCGGCACCAGCTGCTGACGGCAGCGCAGGAGGTCGAGCTGGCGAAGCGGATCGAGCGCGGCGACGGAGCCGCGAAGCAGCGGATGATCCAGTCGAACCTCCGCCTCGTCGTCTCGATCGCGAAGAACTACCGCAACCAGGGCCTCCCATTCCTCGATCTGATCCAGGAAGGCACGCTCGGCCTCATCCGCGCCGTCGAGAAGTTCGACTGGCGCCGCGGCTACAAGTTCTCGACCTACGCGACCTGGTGGATCCGTCAGGCGGTCGCCCGCGCGCTGGCCGACAAGGCGCGGACGATCCGCATGCCGGTCCACATCGTCGAGCGGATGCAGAAGATGAACCGGGCCGAGCGCACGCTCTGGATGGAGCTCGGCCGCGAGCCGACGCTCGACGAGATCGCCAACGAGGCCTCGCTGCCGGTCGAGCAGGCCCGCGAGGTGCGCGCCGCCGCCCGCGCCTCGGCGAGCCTCGACCAGCCGGTCGGCGACCACGAGGACGCCGTCTTCGGCGATTTCGTGGCCGGCGACGACCCGCTGCCGGAGGAACGCGTCGAAGGCGCGCTCCGCAGCCAGGCACTCGCCATCGCGCTCCAGGCGCTCTCGGAGCGCGAGCGGCAGGTGCTGGTGCTGCGCTACGGGCTCATTGACGAGGAGCCGAAGACGCTCGAGGAGATCGGCAAGCGACTCGGGCTCACCCGCGAGCGCGTGCGTCAGATCGAGCTCGACTCCCTCCGCCGTCTCGCGAACCTGCGCGAGATGCAGATGGTCAACAGCTAGGAGCGGCTATTCCGCGCGGAGGTAGTGCTCGAGGCCCGGGGCCGTCTGGCGCAGTTCCCGGAGCGCACGCGTCTCGAGCTGGCGGACGCGCTCGCGCGTGATACCGAGCTCTCCCCCCACCTCTTCGAGCGTCTGCGGAGACTCGCCGTCGAGCCCGAAACGGAGCGAGAGCACGCGGCGCATGCGCGGGTTCAGCTGGTCGAGCGCGCCCGCGAGCTCCCTCCCCCGCGCCTGTTGGGCGGACTGCTCGTGCGGGGCCAGCGCGTTGACGTCCTCGATCAGGTCGCCGTAGAGGCTCTCGCCGTCGCCGACGGGCGTCTCGAGGCTGACGGGCGTCTCCACGAGCTCGAGCAGCTCGAGAACGCGTTCCTCGGACTGTTGCGTATCGCGCGCGAGCTCTGCCAGCGTCGGCTCGCGGTTCAGCTTCTGCGCGAGTTGGCGGCGCGATCGGAGCAGGCGCCGCACCTGGTCGGCCACGTGCACGGGCAGCCGAATCGTCCGTCCCTGGTCCGCGAGTGCACGTGTGATCGCCTGGCGGATCCACCAGGTCGCGTACGTCGAGAGCTTGAAGCCGAGTCGGTAGTCGAATTTCTCGACTGCGCGGATGAGGCCGAGATTCCCTTCCTGGATCAGGTCGAGCAGCGGGACGCTGGCCTTCGTGTAGTTCCGCGTGATCGCCATGACGAGCCGCAGGTTCGACTCGATCAGCTTGCGCTTCGCCAGCTCGTCGCCTTCGTCCTTCCGGCGCGCGAGCTCCCGCTCTTCCTCGCGTGTGAGCAACGCGCCGCCGCCGATCTGGCGCACGTAG
>DASXOM010000098.1:0-3920 GCA_036494245.1 Gaiellaceae bacterium | reverse complement strand
CCTGTTTCATCATCGGTCGGCGGCTCGGTGCCCGAGCCGTCGCTTGTTTGCAAGGAGGAAGGGCTTGGCTGAGGGCACCGTAAAATGGTTCTCGAACGAGAAGGGCTACGGCTTCATCGAGCGCGAAGGCGGCGACGACGTGTTCGTCCACTTCTCGGCAATCACGATGGACGGCTACAAATCGCTGACCGAAGGCCAGCGCGTGTCGTTCGAAGTCGTGCAGGGCGACAAAGGCGCACAGGCCGCCAACGTCCAGGCTGCCTAGAGAACCTGCGGACCAATGGTTGAGAGGGCCCCGGCAGGGGCCCTCTTCTTTTTGGGAGGATCGAACGAGATGGCGATAGACCGCGAACAGCTTCTGCACGTGGCGCACCTGGCGCGGCTCGAGTTGCGCGAGGGCGAGGCCGAGCGGCTCGAGGGGCAGCTCAACGACATCCTCGAGGCCGTCTCGAAGGTGTCGGAGCTCGACCTCGCCGACGTGCCGCCGACCTCGCATCCGCTCGAGGTCGTCAACGTCTGGGAGGACGATGAGCCGCGGCCGTGCCTGCCGGTCGAGGAGGCCCTCGCCAACGCGCCCGAGCGTGAGGGGAACTTCTTCAAGGTTCCGCCGGGAGGCGCCGGATGATCGACACGCTGCGGCTCACCGCCGAGGAGGCGTGGCGCCTCGTGGACGCGCGCGAGATCTCGGGCGCCGAGCTCTTTGCCGCCTACCGGGCTGCGATCGACGATCGCGACCCCGAGCTCCACTGCTACCTCCACCTCTGCGACGACCCGGGCGGCGACGGCCTGCCGATCGCGCTCAAGGACGTGATCGGGACGAAGGGGATCCCGACGACCGCCGGCTCGAAGATCCTCGAGAGCTACGTCCCCGTCTACGACTCCACCGTCGTCGAGCGGCTGAAGGCGCAGGGGCTCCGCATCCTCGGCAAGACCAACACCGACGAGTTCGCGATGGGCTCGTCGACCGAGAACTCCGCCTACGGGCCGACGCACAACCCGTGGGATCCCTCGCGAGTGCCGGGCGGCTCGGGCGGCGGCTCGGCGGCGGCCGTCAGCGCCGGTCTCGCGCCGTGGGCGCTCGGCTCCGACACCGGCGGCTCCATCAAGCAGCCGTCGGCGCTCTGCGGCAACGTCGGCCTCCGTCCGACCTACGGCACCGTCTCCCGCTACGGCATCGTGGCCTTCGCCTCGAGCCTCGACCAGGTCGGCCCAGTCGCGCGTACCGTCCGCGACTGCGCCTTCCTGTACTCGATCATCGCCGGCCGCGACGAGTGCGACACGACGACCGTTGAGCTCCCGCACCCCGTCGAGCTGCCGGAGGCGGCGGACCTCAAGGGGCTCCGGGTCGGGGTTCCGAAGGAGCTGAACGAGGCCGAGGGGATCGAGCCCGGTGTCGCGGCCGCGGTGCAGGCCGCCATCGCGAAGCTCGAGGAGCTCGGCGCCGAGGTGGGGGAGTGCTCGCTGCCGCTCTCCGTCGAGTACGGGATGGCCTGCTACTACCTGATCGCTCCCGCCGAGGCATCCTCCAACCTCGCCCGCTACGACGGCGTCCGCTACGGCTACCGCGCCGACGCCGGCGAGCGGCTCGAGATGTACGAGCGCACGCGTGAAGAAGGCTTCGGCGACGAGCCGAAGCGCCGGATCATGGTCGGCACGTACGCGCTCTCGGCGGGCTACTACGACGCGTACTACGGCCAGGCGCAGAAGGTGCGCACGGTGATCAAGCGCGAGCACGACGCTCTCTTCGAGACCTTCGACGCGCTCGTCTCGCCGACCTCGCCGACCGTCGCCTTCCCGCTCGGTGCCCGCACCGCCGACCCGATCGCGATGTACCTGTGCGACCTGCTCACGATCCCGTCCTGCATGGCCGGCCTGCCGGGGCTCAACGTCCCGTGCGGGCTGTCGGAGGGGCTACCGGTTGGGCTGCAGCTGATCGGCCCCCAGTTCGCCGAGAACACACTCTTCCGGATCGGGCACGCGCTCGAGCAGGCGATCGGCTTCGACTCCGTCCCGGAGCGTCTCAGATGACGTACCGCTTCGAGGATCCGGCGGCGGAGTTCGTGCTCGCTGTCGAGCGCGTCTTCGGCGAGCACCCGCGCGTGCTCGACGGCTCGCGCGCCGTCCTGGTCGGCGACGTGAAGCTCCAGCTCGAGGCCGGCGAGCGCGAGCTCTGGCTGATCGAGACGCACGGCCCGCTCGAGCACCGGGTCGCGATGGTCCAGGTGCGCGACGACATCGAGGCGGCTCTGCTCGAGGCCAAGGGGAAGCTCGATGTCTGACTGGGAGCTCGTCTGCGGGCTCGAGGTGCACGCGCACCTCAAGACGCGCACCAAGATGTTCTGCCGCTGCGAGCTCGAGTACGGCGCCGCCGAGAACACGCACACGTGCCCGGTCTGCCTCGCGCATCCCGGCGCGCTGCCCGTGCCGAACGCGCGCGCGATCGAGCTGACGATCCTGCTCGGCCTCGCGCTGGAATGCGAGATCGCCGAGCGGGCCGTCTTCGCCCGCAAGAACTACTTCTATCCCGACCTGCCGAAGGGCTACCAGATCAGCCAGTACGAGGCTCCTCTCTGCGGCCCCGGCCGGTTTCTCCTGCCGACCGAGGAGGGCGACCGGGAGATCGGCATCGTGCGCGCGCACCTCGAGGAGGACGCGGCGAAGACCGTCCACGCCGGCGGCGCGACCGGCCGCTCGGTCGGCGCCGACTACAGCCTCGTCGACTTCAACCGCGGCGGCACGCCGCTGCTCGAGATCGTGAGCGCGCCCGACCTCCGCTCGGCCGACGAGGCGATGTCCTACCTCCGCCTGCTGCGGCAGACGATCCGCGAGCTCGACGTCTCCGACGCAGACATGGAGAAGGGCACGCTGCGGGCGGATGTGAACGTCTCGGTGCGGCGCGTCGGCGAGGAAGGGGTCCGGCCGCGCTGGGAGATCAAGAACATGAATTCGTTCCGCTTCATCGGGCGCGCGATCGAGGCGGCGTTCCGGCAGCAGGTCGCCGCGCACGAGGCCGGGGAGGAGGTTGTGCAGTCGACATACGACTACGAACCCGACACCGACCGCCTCACGGTGCACCGCTCGAAGGAGGAGGCCGACGACTACCGCTACTTCCCCGAGCCCGACCTCGTTCCGGTCGAGCCCCCGTCGGAGCTCGTCGAGCGCCTACGCGGCGAGGTCTCCGAGCTTCCTGCGGAGCGGATCCGGAGGCTTGCCTCTGAGCTCGGCGTCGCTTCAGCGGCTGAGCTCGTTACGAACGGGAACGACTGGAAGGCGTCGTTTCTCGCCTCTGAAGGGCTTGACTGGAAGACAGCGGCAGCGGTCGCGATGAATCGCGGCGACTTCCCACGAATCAACGCCCGCCCCCTCGCCCAGCTCGTGCAGGCGAACGTCACGCGCGAGGCACTCGACGAGGCGTTCGCGGCCGCCGCCGAGGGGCCGATCAAAGCGGAGGACTACCTCTCCCGTGTAGCGCTCTCAGACGAGGATGCTCTCGTCCCGATCATCGACGCCGTGATCGCCGCGCATCCCGACCAGGCCGAGACCTACCGCGGCGGCAAGGAAGGCGTGCTCGGCTTCTTCGTTGGCCAGGTCATGCGCGAGACGCAGGGCAAGGCCGACCCGAAGGTCGTCAATCAGCTGCTGCGGGAGAAGCTTCGAGGCTAGGAAGATCGCGGATCGCGGAGCTGAGCGTTCCGAGAATCGCGGCGATGACCACGGGTGCGGCGAGCACCGCGATCGCGACCTGGGGCGACGTGTGGGCGAGCAGAAGACCGGCGAGGAGCGGCCCGAGCGGGGCCGACGCGGCGCGCAGCGTGTTGGCGGCGGCCATGGCCCGGCCGAGCAGGCGATCCGGGATGAGCATGTACGAGTACGCCTGGATCGCCGAGTCGGTGTTCGGGAACCAGAACGCGTGCAACGAG
>DASXOM010000097.1:0-4221 GCA_036494245.1 Gaiellaceae bacterium | reverse complement strand
TTCGAGCCGTCGAGGACGTACTCGTCGCCCTCGCGGCGCGCGGTCGTCCGCATCGCGGCCGAGTCGGAGCCGGAGCCGGACTCGGTCAGCGCGTACGCCGGCAGCCACTCGCCGGAGGCGAGCCTCGGCAGGTACCGCTCCTTCTGCTCGTCGCTGCCGGCGAGCTTGAGCCCGAGCGAACCGAGCTCCTGAACCGCGAGGATCAGCGCAGAGGTCGCGCAGACCTTGCCGACCTCCTCGATCGCGATCAGCGACAGGAGCCTGCCGGTGCCGAGGCCGCCGTGCTCCTCCGTGAAGAAGAGCCCGAAGATGTCGTTCTCGCGATAGAGCTCGACGATGTCCCACGGGAACTCGTGGGAGGCGTCGATTTCGGCGGCGCGCGGCGCGATCCGCTCGCGCGCCAGCTGCCGCACGAGATCGCGCAGCTCCCGCTGGTCCTCGTTCAGGACGTCCCAGGCCATCTCGCACGATCGTAAGGCTTGACCCGCTTCCGCGAGCGTCGTAGAGTCGCTTCATGTCTCTGAATCACGAGTTCAGTTGACTGAACCCGCTCTCGCTGCGGCGCAGGGGACGAACGGCCTCCCGGAGCTCGGCCAGCGTCTGCGCGCGATCCGGCTGCTGCGCCGGCTGACGCTGCGGGAGGTCGCGCAGGCCGCCGGAGTGAGCGAGAGCTTCGTCAGCCAGCTCGAGCGCGGCCGCTCGAGTGCGAGCGTGGCCACGCTGCAGCGACTGGCGGCGGCGGTCGGGATCGAAGTCTCGGACCTCTTCGCCGGCGAGTCAACGACCGGGCCTCACGTTCTCCGCCGGCACGAGCGACAGCGGCTCGAATGGGGCCACCTCGGCCGCAAGGCGCTGCTCACGCCGAAGGCGTTCATCTCGCTCGAGGTGGTGGCGGCGGTCTTCGATCCGGGCGGCTCGACGGGGGACGAGCCGTACACCCACGGCGATTCCGAGGAGCTGCTGCTCGTCCTCGCGGGTCGCGTCCAGGTGCAGCTCGGCAGCGAGCTGCTCGACCTCTCGGCGGGCGACTCCGTCAACTACCGGAGCTCGACGCCGCATCGCGTCGCCAACCCGGGCGACGAGACCGCCGAGGTTCTGTTCGTCATCAGTCCGCCCAGCTACTAGCGCCAACGCCTAAAGGAGGCGTCAATGGAGGGTGAACCGTTCGAACGAAGGCTCTCGAGAGCCGACTTGCTGCGCCTCGCGGCGCTGGCGGCAGGAGCGGGAGTGGTGGCCGGGCCGGCTGCGGCGGCCGACGCCGCGGTTGCGCGGCTGACGCAGGAGAGCGGCCGTCTGCAGGTGATGGACTGGGCGGGCTACGGGAACGACGGCGGCCAGGCGATGTTCGCGGCCTATGTACACCAGCACCCGCAGAACAAACCGCAGTTCACGCATATGACGAGCGAGTCGAACGCGCTCGGACAGATCCACTCCGGCGCACATCCCGACCTGTTCCGGCCCTACGTCGGTTGGGTCAAGTACTTCGCGAAGAGCGGCCTCGTCCAGCCGTGGAACCCGAGCCTCATCCCGAACTTCAAGCACCTGAACAAGTTCATGGTCAAGGCGGGGCAGTTCAACGGGAAGCAGTACGGGATCCCCGACGACTGGGGCTTCGACTCGATCCTCTACCGCAAGGACAAGGTCCACGCCAAGGAGCAGTCGTGGAGCCTTCTCTTCGATAGCCGGTACAAGGGCAAGATCGCCTGGTTCGACGACCTGGAGATGATCACGATCGCCGGGCTCTACCTCCACGCGAAGAACCCGTGGAACCAAACGAGCGCGGAGCTCAGCCGCTCGGTGACCTTCCTGAAGAGCAAGAAGCATCTGGCGCGCCTGATCTGGGCGAGCGAGGCCGATCTCGACCAGGCTTTCGCCCAGGGGGACGTCTGGATCGCGTACGCGTGGCCGAACGACTGGGTGCAGATGAAGGCGAAGAAGCTGCCCGTCGTCTACATGCACCCGAAGGAGAAGCCGATCGCGTGGGTCGGCATGTTCATGCTGCTCAAGGGGACGCCGCGCCCGCACCTCGCGCACGCGTACGTCAACGCCTGGAGCTCGAAGAAGTCGGGCAAGTGGCTCGAGGACAACTACGGCTACGGGCACGCGAACGTCCAGGCGCGTCCGCAGTCGAGCCAGCTGCTCAGAGCGCTCCAGCTCACGAACCCGAAGGCGGTGACGCTGCCCAACGCGTACCTCGACCGCGACATCCCGCAGCGCGCGCAGTACGCCCAGCTGTGGGAGGAAGTGAAGAGGGCCTGACCCTCGAGGCCTCGGCCGCTGAAGTGGCGGCGCCGGTTCCCCGGCGCCGCCGCCGGCCCAGGCTGGCAACCCCTGCGCTGCTCGGCCTGCCGCTCGGCTGGCTCGTCGTCTTCCTGCTCGTCCCCGTCGCGATCGTCGCGCTCTACAGCGTCGACGTGCTCTCTCTCTTCCCCGGGCCGCACAGCTTCGCGCTCGGCGGGTGGTACCGGCTGTTCCACCAGGGATACATGAGCCTCTTCTGGAAGTCGGCGAAGATGTCGCTGATCGTCTCGGCGCTCGTCGTCGCCACTGCATATCCCCTCGCCTATTTCCTCGCGCTCTCGGGCACGCGCCGCAAGTACGTGCTGCTGCTCCTCCTGATCGCGCCGTTCCTGACGAGCTACCTCCTGCGCGTGCTTGCCTGGAAGGTGATCCTCGGCGACCAGGGCGTCATCAACTCGTTCCTGTCCTCGGTCGGACTGCACCCACTCTCGTTCCTGCTCTACAGCCGCTTCGCGGTCATGATCGTGCTCGGCTACGTGTGGCTGCCGTTCGTCGCGCTGCCGATCTTCGTCACGCTCGACACACTCGACCGGCGGCTGCTCGAGGCGGCGAGCGACCTATACGCGAGCAGGCTGCAGGCGTTCGTGCGCGTCACGCTGCCGCTCAGCATGCCCGGAGTCGTGGCGGCGTTCCTCTTCGTCTTCATCCCGACCGTCGGCGAGTTCGTCACGCCCTCGCTCGTGGGTGGGACGAGCGGCTACATGTACGGCAACCAGATCGTCGACCTGTTCCAGCAGGGCTTCCCCGACTGGGAGACGGGCGCGACGCTTGCCCTGTTCCTGATCGCCGTCATCTCGGTGCTGACGTTCGTCTTCGTGCGCTTCCTCCGGCTCGGCGAGGCCCGGGTCGCCTGATGGACGTCGCGCTCTCGCGCAACGGGAGGCGGATCATGCGCGTCTTCTTCGGGATCGTGCTCGTGTTCCTCTACGCGCCGATCGCGATCCTCCTCGTCTTCTCCTTCAACAACGCGGACATTCCAGCCTTTCCGCTGAGCGGCTTCACGCTGCGCTGGTACCACGCCTTCCTTCACAACGGCGACCTTCAGGCGGCGCTTGAGACGAGCGCGATCGTCGCGACCATCACGAGCATCATCGCCGTCGCGCTCGGGATCCTCGCCTCGATCGGCATCAGCCGGAGCCGCTTCCGCGGCCGGGGGGCCGCGACCACGCTCCTGCTCGTCCCGCTCGTGATCCCGCTGGTCGTGCTCGGGCTCTCGCTCTTCCTGCTCTTCCACGTGCTCGGGGTCCAGCTCTCGATCCTCACGATCGCCGTCGGGCACGTCGTAATCGTCATCCCCTACACGATCCTCGTCCTGCTGCCGCGACTCGAGCAGATCGATCGCGCGCTCGGCGAGGCGGCATACGACCTCGGGGCCGGCCCGCTGACGACGTTCCGCCGGGTGACGCTCCCGCTCATCCTCCCGGCCGTCGTCTCGGCGCTCCTGATCGCGTTCACGACCTCCTTCGACGAGTACGCGGTCGCGTCGTTCCTCGCCGGGACGCGGCAGACGTTCCCGATCTACCTCTATTCGGCGCTGCGCTTCCCGACCCAGCTGCCGCAGGTGATCGCGGTGGCCGTCGTCGTCCTGTGCGCGTCCCTCGTCGTGATCGTCGCGGCGGAGCTGTGGCGGCGGCGAGCCGAGGCCCGGCTCGAAGCGCCCGCCTGACCGGCGATAGGCTCGGCAGCGTGATCCTGCGCAACGGGACGATCCGCACGCTCGACCCGTCGCTGCCGACCGTCTCCTCCCTCTGGATCGCGGGCGAGTTCGTCGCCGGCGGCGTGGGCGTGCACGAGACCGCCCTGCCGAGCCCCGACTCCGTCGACCTCGGCGGCCGCTGCGTGCTGCCCGGCTTCACCGACTCGCACGTCCACTTTCCCACCTGGGCGCTCGCGCGTCACGACGTCGGCCTGCACGGCTGC
>DASXOM010000096.1:0-5405 GCA_036494245.1 Gaiellaceae bacterium | reverse complement strand
GCGACCGACGTCGGGCCGGTGAAGAACGTCTGCTGCGAGTCGCCGTAGTCCACGACGACTCCGGTGAGCTCGTCCGTCGAGCCCGTCCGTTCCGGGAACGCGACGAAGAAGTCGAGCAGCTGCGTGCGCGCCGGTTCTGCGTGGTGCACGAGCAGGAAGCCCCCGCCGCCCGGTCCGGTGAGCGGGCTCTCGCACACCCAGGAGACGGCGGCCGCCGCGATGCAGGCGTCCACCGCGTTTCCTCCCGCAAGCAGGACATCCGCCCCGGCCTGGGCCGTAAGCGGATGACCGGCTGCCAGCGCGCCTCTCATGAACCGAGCGTACGCTTTGCGGCCATGGGGGACGTGTCGTTCGCCGCCGATGAACGCACGACGTGGCGGCTGCGGCTGCCGTTCGTGCGCGAGGGCGTGCTCTGTACCGGGATCGCGGCAATCACGGCGTCACTGCTCGTCTGGCTCGGCCCGCGGGGCGGCGACCTCGCGGCGCACGAGTATCAGCGTCACCTCTTCCTGCTTCACGGCTTCACGCTCTGGGACAACTTCTGGTACGCGGGGCGCTACGCGTTCGTCAACTACAGCGTCCTCTACTACCCGCTCGCCGCACTGCTCGGAATCGGGCTGCTGTCGGTGCTCTCCGTCGCGCTCGCCGCCGCTGCCTTCGCCCGCCTGCTCGAACGGGAGTGGGGCTCTGCAGCGCGCTGGGCGAGCCGGTGCTTCGCGCTCTTGTGGCCGGGAGTGATCCTGGCCGCCGAGCTTCCGCTCGCGCTCGGCGTCCTGCTCGCGTTGCTCTGCCTGCTCGCGTTGCAAGCCGGGCGGCGCTGGCCAGCCGCGGCGCTGATCATCCTCACGCTCGCGGCGAGCCCCGTGGCGTTCGTCTTGCTCGTCGTCGTGCTGGCCGGGATCGCAGTCGGTCGCCGTCCCGCTCTGCGACTGCGCGCCGCCGCTGTGCCGGCGGCCGCAGTGGCGGTTGCGGCAGCGGCCGAGCTGGTCACGGTGCATCTGTTTCCGGTGGGCACCCTCGGGTTTCCGGCGGCGGAGGCGGTCCAGGCAGTCGCCTTCTGTGTCGTCCTGCTCGCGCTGACGTGGCGGCTCGAGCGCGCGCAGAGCCTGCGTGGGGTCCTCGCGGTCTATCTCGTGGCCGTCGTCGCGATCTACGTGATCCCGACCGGGCTCGGCCACGACATCGCGCGGGTGCGCCTCGTGGCCCTCCCGATCGCGCTGCTGGTCGCGGCGCTACGGAGCTGGCGCCCGCTGCCACTCGTGCTGGTGGCGGTCGGGCTCGCAGCCGCGTGGAACGTCTTCCCGCTGGCGAGCGCCTGGGCAAGCAGTACGGCCGATCGCTCCGCGAACGCGAAGGAGTGGCCCGCGCCGGTCTCCTATCTCCAGACACACCTGCGGACGGGCTACCGCGTGGAGGCCGTGGACACGGTCGACCACTGGCCGGCGCTCTACCTCGCCCGGGCGAACATTCCGCTCGTACGCGGCTGGTTCCGGCAGGACGACCACCCCGTCGCCAACCTCCTCTACCACCGGTTCACTCCCGAGGAGTACGTCACGTGGCTCCGTCGACTCGGCGTCGCATACGTGCTTCTGACCGACGCCCCGCCGGATCACAGCTCGCGACACGAGGCGAGGCTCGTCAGGAGCGGCGAGACCGGGCTGCGGCGCGTCTTCGCTGCGCCCTCCGTCTCGATCTACGCGGTCCCGCGGCCGCAGCCGATCGTGGCCGGTCCCGGCCGGCCGACGGTGCTCGCGCTGCGCGAGTCGCGGCTCGTCCTCCGGGTCGCGCGGGGCGGGACATATCGGGTCGCGGTCCGCTGGTCGCCGTACTGGCACGCGTCCACCGGCTGCCTCAGCCGCGGGGACAGCGGGATGCTGCAGCTGCGGGCCGGCGGCCCGGCAACGGTGCGGATCGGATTCGACGTCGACGCGACCAGCCTGTTCGACGCCTTCGACGGCACCGCCCCCACCTGTCCGCAAGCGCCACGTCTTTCCAAGTAACAGAGTGTTACTAAGTGTCGCGGCACCCTTCGAGACTGGGGAGCCGACACGTCCCCAAGACCCACTGTCCAACCTTGTAACAGACTGTTACTAGGAATCGTGGTTTGGCTAGCTGCTAGCCGACTTCGCGGACGAGCTCGGAGAGCGGCTTGCGGTTGGCCCGCGCCGACCACTCCTCCGCGCTGCGGCTATCCGGGTCGCGAGGCCGCGCCGGGTAGCCGAACGAGACGATCGCGCGCACGTCGCCGCCGCAGATCTGCGCCGCCGCAGTGGCGTCGCGGATTCCGTTCGGGCACGAGACGACGCCGTCGCCCCACGCCCCGAGCATCATGTTCTGCACGCAGCGGCCGGTGTCGAAGGCTCCCGCTTCGCCGACGATCGCGACGACGAGCGCCGCCGAGGCGACGTTCTCCGGCGCATAGACCGCCTCCGCGAGGCGGGCCTGCTCCCCGCCCGAGACGACCACGAACTCCCACAGCTGCCGGTTCTTCGAGCTGCCCGAGAGGCGGCCCGAGTCGAGGATCCGGTGCCGGACCTCGTCCGGGATCGCCGCGTCTGTGTAGACGCGCTCGTCGCGCTTCGAGGCGATTGCGAGATACGGGTCCAACGTAGGGCGCCGCGTCAGTTCTTCAGGAACTCGGGCACGTCGAGGTCGCCGCCCTCGCCCTGCGGACGACGCTGTTGCTCGGCCGGGGCCGTCCAGGCGTCGCCTCGCGGCCGGCGGCCGCGGCCGCCGAAGCCCGTTGCGACGACGGTCACCCAGACCTGCCCGTTCAGACGGTCGTCGATGGTCGCGCCGAAGATGATGTTCGTGTCGTCGGTCGCGGCGGCACGGATCACCTCGGCGGCGTCGTTCACCTCGACGAGCGTCAGGTCGTCGCCTCCGGCGATCGAGAGGAGGATGCCGCGCGCGCCGGTGATCTCAGCGTCGATGAGCGGCGAGCGCAGCGCCCGCTCGGCAGCCTCTTTCGCCCGCCCGTCGCCGCTCGAGGAGGAGAAGCCGATGCCCATGAGAGCAGTGTCCGAGTCGGACATGATCGTGCGCACGTCGGCGAAGTCGAGGTTGATCAGGCCGGGCAACGTGATCAGGTCGCAGATCCCCTGGACGCCCTGGCGCAGGACGTCGTCGGCCACCTTGAAGGCGTCGAGCATCGACGTCGACCGCTCGAGCACCTCGAGCAGCCGGTCGTTCGGGATCACGATCGTCGTGTCGCAGGCGCTGCGGAGCTCGGCGATCCCGTGCTCGGCCTGGCTGCGGCGCTTCGTTCCCTCGAACTTGAACGGCGTGGTGACGATGCCGACCGTGAGCGCGCCGATCTCGCGCGCGATCCGCGCCACGATGGGTGCGGCGCCCGAGCCGGTACCTCCACCCTCGCCGGCCGCGACGAAGACCATGTCCGCGCCGCGCAGCTCCTGCTTGAGCTCGTCGTAGGCCTCGTCGGCCGCGCGGCGCCCGACGTCGGGGTCGGCGCCGGAGCCGAGGCCCTGGGTGAGCTCGCGGCCGATGTGGATCTTGACCGGGGCGTCACTCGTGCGCAGCTGCTGGATGTCGGTGTTGACGGCGATGAACTCGACCTGGCTGATGCCGGCATCGATCATCCGGTTGACGGCGTTGAGGCCGGCGCCGCCGACGCCTACGACTTTGATCACCGCGAGATAGGCACCTGTCTCGGCGCCCGTCCGGTGCAGCCAGGCGGGGGACTCCGGGAGCGGCTCGAGGTAGCGCGAGGCCGGCGGCAGCTCGACCGGGGGCAGCGGATCGGGGTCAGGCGTCGGAGCCGGAGGCTGCGGATCGGGCAGCGGTGGTCCAGGCTGCGGGTCCGGCGAGGGAGTCGGCGGCTCCGGAATCGGAGTCTCGACGCCCGTCTCCTCCCAGCTCGGGACGTGCTCGACCGTCCGCTCATCCGGCTCGGTCGGAGCCTCCGGAGCGGCGGTCGCGGCGTCCTCAGCCGGCTGGGGAGCGGCCTCGCCGCTCTTCTCCGCCTGCTGCTGCGCCGCCTCGGTCGCCTTGAAGAGCTCCGCTAGCGGGCCCTCACGCATGCTGGCGCGCCGACGCGCCATCGAGCACCTCCTTCGCCAGGTCACGGTACATCCCGGCTGCTTCGCCGGTCGAGTCGTACTTGAAGATCGACTGACCCTTCACCGGCGCCTCCGCGTAGCGCACCGTCTTGCGGATCTTCGTGTTGAGGACGAGGTCGCCGAAGTTCTCCTTCAGGATCTCGACCGCCTCGCGCGAGTGGAGGAGCCGCCGGTCGAACATCGTCGCAAGGATGCCCTGGATCCCGACGTTCGGGTTGAGGTTCTCGCGGATCATCGAGAGCGTGTTCTCGAGCTGGACGAGACCGCGCAGCGACAGGTACTCGCACTGGACGGGGACGATCACCCCGTCGGCCGCGACGAGCGCGTTGATCGTCAGCAGACCGAGCGACGGCGGCGTGTCGATCAGGATGTAGTCGTAGTTCTCGCGCACGGGCATGAGCGCCTTCTCGAGCGCGCGCTCGCGCCCGATCATCGAGGCGAGGGCAAGCTCGGCACCGGCGAGGTCGATCGAGGAGACGGCGACGTCGAGCTCGTTCGTCCGCACAATCTCCGTGATCGGCAGCCGGTGGCAGAGGACGTCGAACATCGAGCGGTCGATCTCGTCGGGGTTCCAGCCCTGCGACATCGTCAGGTTCCCCTGCGGGTCGAGGTCGACCAGGAGCACGCGCATGCCCTGCTCGGCGAGCGCCACCCCGAGGTTGAGGGTGGTCGTCGTCTTCGCGACTCCACCCTTCTGGTTGGCAAAGGCGATTACCCGAGCCATCGCCGGACCGTTATCGGCCGCCCGCGGCTGCGGACGGGCTAGTAACCGCGTGAGCCCCATCCCTGCTGACCTTTCGTACCGCCGTAGACGACTCCTCCTCGATTAGTTTCCCGCCAATGGAGCGGAAGTGGCGCGTGTTGGCGGTCGTGTGCGTGGCGGTGTTCATGCTGCTCCTCGACATCACGGTAGTCAACGTCGCGCTGCCGGAGATCGACAAGGAGCTGAACACCTCCTTCACCGATCTGCAGTGGGTCGTGGACGCCTACGCGCTCACCCTCGCGGCGACGATGCTCAACGCGGGCTCGCTCGGTGACCTGCTGGGGCGCAAGAAGGTCTTCCTCGTGGCAATCGCGCTCTTCACCGGCGCCTCTGCGCTATGCGGCGCCGCGCAGTCGCCGCTCTGGCTGATCCTGGCGCGCGGCGCGCAAGGCATCGGCGGTGCCGGAATGTTCGCCGTCTCTCTGGCGATCATCTCGCAGGAGTTCCACGGCCGCGAGCGCGGCACGGCCTTCGGGATCTGGGGCGCGACCGTCGGGATGGCGGTGGCCATCGGACCGCTCGTCGGCGGCGCGCTCACCACCTACGTCGGGTGGCGCTGGATC
>DASXOM010000095.1:0-1997 GCA_036494245.1 Gaiellaceae bacterium | reverse complement strand
GCCGACCTCTACGGTCGCCGCCGCATCTTCGTCTTCGGGCTGGCGATCTTCACGCTCTCCTCACTCGCGTGCGGGCTCGCTCCGAGTGCCGGCTTCCTGATCGGAGCGCGCGCTGTGCAAGGCGTCGGCGCAGCGCTCATGAACCCGGCGACGCTCTCCATCATCGTGGCCACGTTCCCGCCGAAGCAGCGCGGGCAGGCGATCGGGATCTGGGCCGGCGTGTCGGCGCTCGCGCTAGCGATCGGCCCGCTCGGCGGCGGCCTGATCGTGGAGAACCTGAACTGGAACTGGATCTTCTTCGTCAACGTCCCGGTCGGCGTGCTCGGGATCGTGGTCTCGCAGTTCGCGATCAAAGAGTCGCGGGACACCTCAGCCGAGCAGAGCATCGACCTCCCGGGCCTCCTGACCTCGGTCGGCTTCCTCTTCTCGCTCAGCTACGCGCTCGTCGAAGGAAACAGCCACGGCTGGAGCTCGCCCGAGATCCTCGGTCTGTTCGCGACCGCGGCCATCCTGCTCGTGGCGTTCATCGTGGTCGAGAAGCGGCAGCGGCTGCCCATGCTCGACCTCTCGCTCTTCAAGATCGGCGCGTTCACAGGCTCGAACATCGTGGCGATGCTCGTCTCGCTCTCGATGTTCGGCGTCTTCTTCTTCGTCTCGCTTTACATCCAGAACATTCTCGGCTACTCGGCGACGCAGGCGGGCGCCGCGTTCCTGCCGATGGTCACGCTGATCATCCTCATCGCGCCCCTCTCGGGCAGGCTGTCCGACCGGGTCGGCTCGCGCTGGCTGATGGGAGCGGGGATGACGCTGGTGGGCATCTCGCTCCTGCTCTACGAGCGCGTCACCGTCCACTCGACCTTCTGGACGCTGTTGCCCTCGATGATCCTCGGCGGCGTGGGGATGGCACTGACGATGTCCCCGATGACGTCGGCCGCGATGGGGGCCGTGCCGGTCGACAAGGCCGGCGTCGGCTCGGGCGTCCTCAACAGCTTCCGCCAGGTCGGCGGCTCGCTCGGGATCGCGGTGATGGGCGCGATCGTCGCCTCGTACCTCCACCACCCGCCGGGCAGCCCGCTTGCCGCCCAGGACTACGTGAACGGGCTCCATGCAGGGTTCGCCGTCGGCGCGGTCATCACGTTCGCCGCGGCGATCGTCGCGGTCGTCACCGTGCGGACGCGGCCCGAGGTCGTGCGCGAGCACATTGCGGAGCTGGCGGCGTGAGCGTCGCCGCTCCCCGGATGGCGGCCGCGGACCGCCGGCAGCACCTGATCGAGACCGCGCTCCTCCTCTTCACCGAGGGCAGCTACCACGGCACGACCACCGCGGAGATCGCCCGCGCCGCGGGGGTCTCGGAGCCGATCCTGTACCGGCACTTCGCCTCGAAGCGCGACCTGTACCTCGCCGCGCTCGAGCACGTGTGGGCGAAGACGCGCGAGGAGTGGGAGCGGAAGCTCGACGAGGCGCCTGACGCGTGCGCCGCCATCGAGGCGATCGGCAAGGGCCATGTCTCGGTCCGGTCGCCGAAGCTCCAGCTCGCGGAGCTCTGGGTTCAGGCGCTGAGCGAGGCCTCGGAGGACGCCGACCTGAAGCGGCACCTGCGCCGGCACATGCGCGAGGTGCACGACTTCGTCGCGGACCTGGTCCGCCGCGGCCAGGCGCAAGGAGCGATCGCCGCGGAACGCGACGCCGACTCCGAAGCGTGGATCATGCTCGCGGGCGGAATCCTCGGCATGGTCGGAAGACGAGTCGGCCTGCTCGACGACAAAGAGCTCCAGGCAATCCGCGCCGCCCGTTTGTCGTGGCTTCGCGGTTGACCTAGGTCTTCCCCGTGCCGCGCACCGACATGAGCGGGGCGCGGCGGACCAATGAAAAGGCCCCGGCTGCGGCTCCGGGGCCTTTTCGAGAGGCGCGCCAATCCTGACGGGACTTAGAAAGCGGATCTGCGGCCCACCCGCTTCCGTTCCTCTGCCGGGATCTCCGGCGCGCCCCCTGCAAAC
>DASXOM010000094.1:0-15381 GCA_036494245.1 Gaiellaceae bacterium | reverse complement strand
GGTGTGCTCGTCGACCTTGCCGCGCAGGTCGTCGACGTCGATGTTCCCGCGCGCGTCGGTGCGGACGGGCGTCAGCTCGTAGCCCGCCATCGTCACCGAGGCCGGATTCGTGCCGTGCGCCGTGTCCGGGATCACGACCTTCCGCCGCTGCTCTCCCTCGCCCTGCGCGGCGAAGTACGCGCGCACGAGGAGGAGCCCTGTCAGCTCGCCCTGGGAGCCCGCGGCCGGCTGGAGCGAGACGGCATCGAGCCCGGTCACCTCCGCGAGGATCTCCTGCAGCCGCCACATCAGCTCGAGCGCGCCCTGCGCGCCGTCTTCCTCCTGCAGCGGGTGCAGACGAGCGAACCCCGGGAGCGCCGCGAGCCGCTCGTTGATCCGCGGGTTGTACTTCATCGTGCAGGAGCCGAGCGGGTAGAAGCCGGTGTCGACGCCGAAGTTCCGGGTCGACAGCTCGGTGAAGTGCCGGACGAGCTCGAACTCGGCCACCTCGGGCAGGCGCGGCGGCTCGGTGCGGCGCAGCCCCTCCGGAAGCTCGGGGGGCGGCGGCAACTCGTCGTAGCTGGGAAGCGCCGATGCGCGACGCCCGGCCTGCGACTTCTCGTAGATCAGTTTCATCGGGCGACCTCGGCGAGCACGTCCGCCAGGCGGTCGATCTCCTCGGGAGTGCGGCGCTCGGTGACCGCCACGAGTAGGACGTCGTCCATCCCCTCGTAGTCGCGGCCGAGCGCGTAGCCCGGATGCACGCCCTGCTCGCGCGCGGCCGCTACGACCTCGCGCGCATTCCGTCCGACGCGGACGGCAAACTCCTTGAACGTTGCCTGGTCGGCAAACGGCAGCTCGAGTCCCGCCCGCTTCTCGAGGCGGTGCTTTGCATACGCGGCCAGCGACAGGCAGGTCTCCCCCAGCTCGCGCAGCCCCTGCGGCCCGAGCCACGTGAGGTAGACGAGCCCGCCGAGCGCGAGCAGCGTCTGGTTCGTGGTGATGTTCGAGGTGGCCTTCTCCCGCCGGATGTGCTGCTCCCGGGTCTGCAGGGTGAGGACATAGCCGCGCTCGCCCGCGGTGTCTACTGTCTCGCCGACGATGCGTCCCGGCATGCGCCGGATGAACTCCTGGCGCGCCGCGAGGAAGCCGTAGTGCGGACCGCCGAAGGACGGGAAGTTCCCGGCAGCCTGTCCTTCGCCGAGCGCGAGCGCGGCTCCGTAGCGGCCCGGCGCCTCGAGCACGCCGAGCGACAGGAGGTCGACGTGCGCGACCGGCAGCGCGCCCGCGTCGGCGGCAGCGGCGACGAGGTCCGGCGCCGGCTCGAGGCAGCCGAAGAAGTTCGGCTGCTGGAAGATGACCGCGGCGGCGTCCGTGGCCGCCCGCCCCAGCTCGGTCGGGTCCGTCGTCCCGCCCCGATGCGGAACCTCGACGACCTCGAGACCGAACCCGGCCGCGAACGTCTTCACCACCTGCCGCACCTGCGGGTTCGTCGCCTCGGTCACGACGATCTTGTCCCGGCCGGTCGCGTGCTTCGCGACGTAGCAGGCGTCGGCGGCGACACTCGTCCCGTCGTAACCGGAGGCGTTCGAGACGTCCATGCCCGTCAGCTCACAGACGGCCGTCTGGTACTCGAAGATCGCCTGGAGCACTCCCTGGCTCATCTCGGGCTGGTACGGCGTGTACGCGGTCAGGAGCTCTCCGCGCTGCAGGATCGTGTCGACCACCGCGGGGACGTAGTGGTCGTACATGCCGGCGCCGACGAAGGACAGCTCCCGACTCGCGTCGAGGTTCAGCTCGGCGAGAGCGGCCACGTGCGCGAAAACCTCCTGCTCCGACAGGGCGCGCTCGAGCTCGAGCCCCCGTCCGAGGCGCACGGCCTCCGGCAGGTCGCTGAAGAGCTCCTCGACCGAGCTGACACCGATCGTGCCGAGCATCTCCTCCCGGTCCGAGTCGGTCAGCGCGAGAAACGGATGCGTCACTGGCTCTCCAGCAGCGCCCGGTAGGCGCCGGCATCGAGCAGCGCGTCCGTCTCGTCCGGATCGGCGAGCCGAATGCGAAGCAGCCAGCCGTTGCCGTATGGATCCTCGTTCACGTTCTCGGGCGCGCCTACCACCTGCTCGTTGACCTCGAGCACCTCCCCGGAGAGCGGTGCGATCACGTCGGAGACGGCCTTCACCGACTCGACCTCGCCATAGGACTGGTCCTTCGTCACGGTCGCGCCTACCTCGGGCGGCTCGAAATGGACGAGCTCGCCGAGCGCGTCGGCGGCGAACCACGTGATGCCGAGGACAGCCTCGTCGCCCTCGACGCGGGCCCAGTCATGCTCCTCGTGGTACTTCAGGTCGTCGGGATAGCTCTCGGCGGCTGCCACTCAATCCTCCCTCTTGTAGATCGGCTTCTTGACGACGCGCGCCCGGCGTGGGCGGCCGCGCACGTCGATCGTCAGCTCCGTCCCGGGCTGCGCGTGCCCGACCGGCACGTACCCGAGGCCGATTCCCACCTCGAGCATGGGCGAGTGGGAGCCGGACGTGACCTCGCCGCCACCCTCGATCGGCATGCCTTGCCGCGGAATCGCCTTCTCCTCCATCACGAAGGCGGCGAGCCTGCGCTCGGGGCCGTCGGCCTTGACGCGGCGCAGGACGTCGACTCCCTCGAACTCCTTGTCGAGCGCGCACGCCCACCCGAGGCCGGCAGAGATCGCGTCGGTGTCCGGCCCGATGTCATTGCCGTGCAGCGGGTAGCAGACCTCGAGGCGCAGCGTGTCGCGTGCGCCGAGCCCGCACGGGACGACCCCGCGCTCGAGCACGGCGTCCCAGAGCTCGACTGCGTCCTCGCTCATGCAGAGCAGCTCGCAGCCGTCCTCCCCCGTATAACCGGTGCGGTTCACCATCACCTCGAGGCCGTCGACCGAGCTCTCGGCGAAGGTGAACGCGCGGGCCGGCGGCAGCCCGAGCCGCTCGATCGCCCTCGGGCCCTGGACGGCGAGCAGCGCGCAGTCGTCGGACACGTCGCGGACGTCCGAGCCGGGAAGCTCGCGCTCCTTCAGCCACGCGTAGGCCGCCTCACGATTCGAGGCATTCACAACGAGGAGGTAGGAGCAATCGCCGAGCCGGTAGACGATCAGATCGTCGATGATCCCACCGCTCCCGTTCGTGAGCAGCGTGTACTGGGCCTGACCGGGCTCGAGCTTGTCGAGGTCGTTGGAGAGCGCGCCCTGCAAGAGGTCGCGGGCGTACGGCCCCTCGACCTCGAGCTCGCCCATGTGCGAGACGTCGAAGACGCCGGCATCCGCCCGCACGGCGCGATGCTCGGGGATGACGCCCTCGTACTGCACGGGCATCTCCCAGCCTGCGAACGGCACCATGCGCGCCCCGAGCTCGACGTGCCGATCGTGGAGCGGCGTGTGCAGGAGCGTCGCGGACATCGGCACCCGATCCTAGAGGCTCGCCACTCCGTCCCGGCTCAGTCCAAAGTGTGCCCAGAACGGAGCCGCCCCGACTCGTTCCTGAGAACGGGCCGGGGCGGCGGACCGGGTCGTGGGGTTGACTCGATATGGTCAACCCTGTTGAGGGCACGCACTCTGTGCCCCGTTTCAGCAGCCCCAAACCTGCCGCGCAGGACTTTCGAAATGGCGCTTCGGCGCGTTACTCGCCGCGCAGGAAGGACGGCACGTCGAGCCCGTTCTCGGCCTGCTCGGATCTCTCCGCAGACACGGGAACCTGCGACTCCGTGCTCGTCCTGCGGCGGCGCCGTCCGCCGCCGAAGCCGGTGGCGATGACGGTGACGCGAATGTCGTCGCCCATCGCGTCGTCGATCACGGCACCGAAGATGACGTTCGCGTTCACGTCGGCCGCGCTCGTCACGACCTCGGCCGCTTCGTTGACCTCGAAAAGGCCGACGTCGGGCCCGCCGGTGATGTTGAGCAGGATCCCGGTCGCGCCCTCGATCGACGACTCGAGCAACGGCGACGACACCGCCGCGCGGGCGGCTTCGGCCGCGCGGTTGTCTCCGCTCGCGGTTCCGATGCCCATCAGCGCCGATCCCGCCTCGCGCATGATGGTGCGCACGTCGGCGAAGTCGAGGTTGACGAGGCCCGGGACGGTGATCAGGTCCGTGATGCCCTGCACTCCCTGCCGGAGCACATCGTCGGCCTGGCGGAACGCGTCGACGACCGAGGTCTGCTTCTCGACCACCTGGAGCAGCCGGTCGTTCTCGATCACGATCAGCGTCTCGAGCTTGTCGCGCAGGCTCTCGATTCCCTGCTCCGCCTGCTGCGAGCGCTTCCTGCCCTCGAAGCCGAACGGCTTCGTGACGACGCCGACCGTGAGCGCGCCGAGCTCGCGGCCCAGCTCGGCGACGACCGGCGCACCGCCGGTGCCTGTCCCGCCACCCTCGCCGGCGGTGACGAAGATCATGTCCGCGCCCTTGAGAGCCTCCTTGAGCTCGTCGCGGCTCTCCTGTGCCGCGGCCAGGCCGACCGCCGGATCCGCGCCGGCACCGAGGCCGCGGGTGGCAGCCGAGCCGATGTGGATCTTGACGTCGGCGTCACAGACCATCAACGCCTGGGCGTCGGTGTTGACCGCGATGAACTCGACGCCCGACAGGCCGGCGTCGACCATCCGGTTGACGGCGTTCGTGCCGCCGCCGCCGACACCGACGACCTTGATCACTGCGAGATAGTTCCCGGCTGGGTCCTTCGTGCTCATGAGCTTCGAACCTGAACCTTCAGTAGAGGATTGGGGCTGATTTCAGCAACAACGCGCCGAGCGTACGTGCGCCAAGCCTCGGTGTCAACTGGAGGTAAAGCTCTTCAACCTCAACCTCTACTAGAGCTTGTGGGTGAGAAAGACGCCGGCGCTCCGATCCCCGAAACCGGGCGGCCTGGGTTGCTGACGTCGACAAACGTCGAGCCCGACGGCAGCAGGGCGAGCACGTGGTCGGCCACCGCGACCTTGAGCCTGATCTCCTCCCCGTCGCCGAGCAGGACCTCCACGCCCGAGCGAAGATGGAACACGAGCGCCCCGTCGGTATAGGCCGCCGACCCGATCCGGGGGGCGAACGTCCCAGCCAGGCCGACGGCGTGCGCGGCCGTGGCGGCCCCGGCGGCCGTGAGCTCCGCACCGGTGCGCACGGACGTGCGGGTCGAGATCCAGATCCTTGGGAGTCTCGGGAGAGCCGTGGCCGGGAGACGCTCCATCACGCGTCCGCGCATAGACACGAGCCAGCCGTCGGAGCCACGACGCAGGACGGCCGCCGGTCGCTCCGGCACGACGGTGATACGCAGGGTGTGTGGGAACGCCCGGTCGTAGCTCGCGCTCACCACCGTCGGCAGCGCGTCCACCCTCTGCAGCACGGCTGAGCCGTCGAGCCCGACGAGTGGCCTTCCGACGAGAGACGCAAGCGCCGAGTGGACCTGGCGGGCGACCTGCGGGGAGCCGCCGCTGACCTTGATCCGGTCGATCGCAAAAAGCGGCGACTCGCGCGCGATCAGGTAGCCGCCGAGCGCGACGGCCAGCGCGGCGAAGCCGATTACGAGCGACCTCCGCGTCGGGGCGACATCGGCGAGCCAGGCCCGCGGGTGGACCTGCGGGAGGCTCGGTCGCCACGACAGCGGGAGCGTCTCCACGCGCGCGATGGACCGAGCGAGACGGGCCCTGGCAGGCATCTTCCGGTTTTCGGCGCCGGTCCGGACCTTCCTACAGCTCGGGTAGCTCGAGCTCGCCGAGAAACTCGACCTCGTGCTGGAGGCTGACGCCGAACTGCTCGTTCGCGCGACGGCGCGCCTCGGCCATCAGAGCGAGCGCGTCCGCGGTGGTGGCGGCGTCGGCGTTCTCGATGAAGTTCGCGTGCTTCGGCGAGATCTGGGCCCCGCCGCTGCGATAGCCCTTGAGGCCGCACGCCTCGAGCATCCGTCCCGCGCTCAGCTCGTGCTCCGGGTTCTTGAAGACGCTGCCGAACGTGCGACGGTTGGTGGGCTGCGCCTCCTTGCGACGCCTGTTCAACTCGCGTACCTCTGCCTTGATCTCCGCGGGCTCCCGGGGCCGCAGCCGCAGCTCGGCACGCAGCACGACCTGGCCGTGCCGGAGCTCCGAGTGCCGATACCTCAACCCGAGCTCGGAGGGAGTCAGCCAGCCCGTGCCGTCGGCCGTCGCGACGAGCACTCGCTCCAGCACGCCGGCGAAGTCGCCGCCATATGCGCCGCCGTTCATCCAGACCCCGCCGCCGATCGTGCCCGGGATCGCGCACGCGAACTCGAAGCCGCCGAGTCCGGCGGCCCGGGCGCGGTGCAGCGCGACGGCGTTCGCCGTTCCGCCCCCCACTCTCAGCACGTCTCCCTCGGCCTCGACCGCCGCCAGCTCGCCGCCGAGCTTGAGGACGAGCGCGTCGACGCCGTCGTCGGCCGCCAGCAGATTCGAGCCTAGGCCGACGACCGCGACAGCGAGCGACCGCTGCTGCGCCCAGTCGAGGAGCTCCTCGACCTCGGCTTCGGACTCCGGCCGCGCGAAGGCGCGAGCCGGGCCGCCTGTCCCCAGCGTGGTGAACCGGTCCAGCTCGACGCTCTCTTCGACCTTCATGCGAGCGCCTCGAGGATCAGCGGCGCTGCGCGGTCGACGTCGCCGGCTCCGAGCGTGAGCACCGTGTCGCCCGGCCGCGCCCAGCCGGCCACGAGCCCTGCGGCGTCCTCGAGCGCCGGCGCCCAGCCGATCCGCATGCCCGGCCGGGCCCGCGCGAGCTCGTCGACGATCAACCGGCCCGTCACACCCGGGAGGGGCTTCTCGCGGGCGGGGTAGATCTCGGTTACGCAGACGGCATCTGCGCCTGCGAGCGCCGCCGCGAACCCGTGGGCGAGGTAGAGCGTCCGCGAGTAGAGGTGCGGTTGAAAGAGCGCCAGCAGCCGTCCGCCGTCTCTGACCGCGGCGAGATCGGCCGCCAGCTCGGCGGGATGGTGGGCATAGCTGTCGAGCACGGTCACCCCGCCGGCCTCGCCCTTCGGCTCGAGGCGGCGGCCGGCGCCACGAAACTCGACGATCGCCGCCTCGGCCTCGCCTCGTGGCACACCGGCAAGCTCGAGCGCGGCGAGCGCCGCGGCGGCGTTGCGGCGGTTGTGCTCTCCCGGCACGCCGAGCTCGAGCTGAACGGGCTCGAGCTCCTCGGCGCGCACGACGTGCGGCACCCCGCGCAGCCAGTCCTCGAAGAACGCCTGGACCTCGGCGCGGGAGCCGAACGTCGTGTGGTGGTCGAGGTCGACGTTGAGCAACACGGCGATCTCGGGCCGTAGGGCGGCGACGGAACGATCCGACTCGTCACCCTCGACGACGAGCAGGCCGGAGCCCGCCCGCGCGTTGCCACCGAGCTGCGGCACGTCTCCGCCGATCAGGAACGCCGGCTCGAGCCCGAGCCGGTCGAGGCAGAAGGCGATCATCGCGCTGGTCGTCGTCTTGCCGTGGGCGCCGGCGACGACGATCGTCCGCCGCTGTGCAACGAGCTCGGCGAGCAGATCAGCGCGGGGGCGACCCTCCACGCGGTCCGCGAACGCCGTCGAGACAAATACCTCCCAGCCCGACGGTGGCTGCGGCGGATCCGGAGAGATCTCGACCGCGATGCCTTCGAGATGGCGCAAGTACGGCGTCTCGGCGCGGTCCCAGCCCGCGACCTCGGCTCCCCAGGCGCGCGCGAGCAGCGCGTATCCGCTCATCCCGGCTCCGCCGATCCCGGCGAGCCAGATCCGCCTACCGGCGAGCGGCTGCGAGGGAGACGAGCTCATCCGCGATCTCTTCCGCTGCATCAGGCTTGGCGACCACCCGCATGGCCGCGGCCATGGCGGCGAGGCGGTCCGGGTCTCCGAGCAGCTCCTCCACCACCCGAGGCGCTCGCGCTGCCTCGGCTTCGGGAACGACCACCGCGCCGTCGGCGTCGGCGAACCAGCGCGCGTTCTTCTCCTGATGCTGCCCGGTTGCGAACTCGCCGGGCACGAGCACCGCCGGCAAGCCCGCAGCGGCGAGCTCCCAGATCGACCCCCCGGCCCGGGCGAGGACGACGTCGGCCGCGCCGTACGCGACGCCGATCTCGTCCATGAACGGCCGCAGGATGTAGTCCGGACGTGTGGCCCGCCCCTCCAGCTCGGGGTAGTCGCGCTCGCCGCAGAGGTGAATCACGGCTGGACCTTCCTCCGCCCACGCCTCGAGTGCCAGGTCGTTGAGCAGTCGCGCGCCGAGCGAGCCGCCGAAGACGAGGACGACGCGCGCGTCCGCCGGCAGCCCGAGGCGGCCGCGTGCCTCCTCGCGGTCGATCGGCCGCGACGCCGCCGGGATCGGCCGGCCGACGGCGCGGTACTTCTCCCCGTGCAGGCCGAGCGGCAGCGCGAGGAAGACGCGGTCCGCGAGCGGCGCGGCGAGGCGGTTCGCCAGGCCGAGGTGCGCGTCGGCCTCGGTCAGTGCGCACGGGATCCGCTCGAGCCGCGCGGCGAGCACCATCGGCCCCGCGACGAAGCCGCCGGCCCCTAGCACTGTGTCCGGCTTCCTCCGGCGCAGGATCGAGCGGCAGGCGACAGGCGCGGCGAGCGCCCTGCCCACCGCACGCAGAAGGTCAGGATGGGCACGGCGCGGCAGCCCGGAGACGGAGAAAGCGTCGAACTCGTAGCCCTGCTCAGGAACGAGCCGCGCCTCGACGCGATCCGGCGACCCGGCGAACGTCACCAGCCCTCCCCGCTGTCGCAGCGCCTCCGCGACGGCGAGTGCCGGCGCGACGTGCCCGACCGTCCCGCCGGCCGCGATCAGGAACCGCAGCTGCCGCTCGTCCGCCATCACGGGCGATGTTAAGGAGGACCCCGACCCCCACGAGCATCACGACGAGGCTCGAGCCGCCGTACGAGACGAACGGGAGCGGGATCCCGGTCAGCGGCGCGACCCCGATGCAGGCTGCCATGTTGATCGCCGCCTGCCCGCAGACCAGGGCTGTGATCCCGGCCGCGAGCCGTTTCGCGAACGGGTCGCGGCAGGCGATCGCGAGCCGGATCCCGGCGTAACCGAATGCGCAGAACGCCATCAACACGAGCGTGACGCCGACGAGGCCCAGCTGCTCGCCGACGACGGCGAACATCATGTCCGTGTGCGCCTCGGGCAGGTAGTACAGAGACGCCAGGCCCGAGCCGATCCCCCGCCCGAAGATCCCGCCCGAGCCGAAGCTGATCAGCGCCTGCACGTTCTGGAGGCCGGCGCCGGTCGGGTCCTTCCACGGGTCGAGGAACGTGAGCAGCCGGTCGCGACGGTACGGCGACGTCCACGCGGCGATCGCGGCGAGTCCGAACACGATCCCGTACGCGGACGCAAGCAGGCTCATCCGGGTGCCGGATACGAGCAGGATCGCGCCGACGGCGAGGAGGAGCGTGAGCGCCGTGCCGAGGTCCGGCTCGATGAGCACGAGCCCGGCGAAGACGAGGACGAGGATCCCGAGCGGACGGGCGAGCTCGTTCAACGTGCGGGGAGGCGAGCGGCGCGAGAGGTAGGCGGCCGTCCAGACGACGACTGCGAGCTTGGCGAGCTCCGACGGCTGGAAGACGAGCGGGCCGACCGCGATCCAGCGGCGCGCTCCGTGAATCCGCTCTCCCACCGCGAGCACGCCGAGGCAGAGGACGAGCGCCGTGACCACCAGGCTCGGCGCCAGCTGGCGAATTCGCTCGAGAGGAAGACGCGAGACGACGACGAGCAGCGCGACGCCGAAGGCGGCGTAGATCACCTGCTTCTCGACGAAGCCGAGCGGGTTGGCGTTCCCGAGCGCGGCGGATCCCGAGGTCGCGCTGTACACCATCACGAGCCCGAAGAGGACGAGGGCCGCCGTGACGAGCACGAGCAGGTTCCACTCGAACTGGAACTTCTTCGGTTTCACGACAGCTCCTCGACGAGACGCCGGAACGTGTCTCCGCGCTCCTCGAAGTTCGCGAACTGGTCGTAGCTGGCGGAGGCCGGTGAGAGGAGGACAACATCACCGCGCCTGGCGTCGGCCGCAGCGAGTGAGACGGCCGTCGCAATGTCTCCGGCCCTGACGTACTCGCGCCCGGCGCCGTCGAGCGCTGCGGCGAGCTCGTCGCTCGCGGCGCCGACGAGGTAGATCGAGCGGACGGTGGCCGGCAGGTCGCGGACGAAGGGGCCGAAGTCCTCTCCCTTGAGCGAGCCGCCGAGAATCAGACGGAGCGGTACGTCGTACGCAGCGACACCGCGGCGGGCGGCGGCGGTATTGGTCGCCTTGGAGTCGTTGACCCAGCGCACGCCGTGGAGCTCGCGCACCAGCTCGAGCCGGTGCGGGACGCCGGGGAACGTCCTGAGGGCCTCCGCGATGGCGCCGTCGGGCACGCCGGCGGCGCGGGCGACGGCGGTCGCCGCGGCGGCGTTCTCCCGGTTGTGCCGGCCGGGGATCAGCGGCTCTGCAGGGAGCGGGTCGTCGGCCGAGAACTCGATCCCGTCGATTCCGAGCCCGCGGGGAACGACCTTCACGCGCGCTCGCTCGAAGATGCGGAGCTTCGCAGCACGGTAGGCCTCGAAGGTGCCGTGCCGGTCGAGGTGGTCGGGCTCCAGGTTGAGCAGGACGGCAATGTCGCACGCGAGCGTGTGGACGTCCTCGAGCTGGAAGCTCGAGAGCTCGCAGACGACCCACGAGTCTTCCCCGGCCGTCAGGGCGGCGTCCGTGAGCGGGTTGCCGACGTTGCCCGCGACCAAGACGTCCCGGCCGGCGGCGCGGAGGATCGCGCCGAGCAGCTCGGTCGTCGTCGTCTTCCCGTTGGTGCCGGTGACGCCGATGAGGCGTGAGCCTGCGGGCAGCAGCCGATAGCCAAGCTCGACCTCGCCCCAGACCGGGATGCCGCGCGAGCGCGCGCCGCTGACGAGCGGCGACTCGGCCGGAACGCCCGGGCTCTTGACGACCAGTTCAACTCCCTCCAGCAACGCCTCCTCCTCCGTTCCGAGTCGGAGTTCGACGCCGAGGCCGCCGAGCCTGCCGGCCTCGGCCTCGGGGGAGCGGTCCGCCGCGACGACCTCCACGCCGCGCGCGGAAAGGGCGCTCGCGGCCGCGATGCCCGACCGGGCGAGCCCGACGACGAGCGCCCGGCCCGGCAGCCAGGCCTCCGCGGGAGAGGGCTCTTCGCGACGTGTCCCGCTCACGGCGCACGCTCTCCCCCAATGGGGGGTGCGAGTCCCCTGGGGTCAGCGTATGCGCCCGAGCGCAACGGAATCTTGTCGGCTTTGTCGAGGATGAGGTACGAGTTCGTCGTCCGGCTCCCGCATCCTCAGCCGAGCCGGCCGCTCACGACGGCCTCCTGGCCTATCTGCACGGCCTCTACCTGCTCGAAGCCGGCCGCCGCGAAGGCGCGCGCCAACTCCTTCCCGGCCGCCGCGTCCGGCTCGGCGAACGACGCCCGTCCACCCGGCGACAGCACCCGCGCCAGCTCCTCCACCGCCGACACGAGCGCGCCGTCCTCCGTCGCGATCCTGCCGACGGCCGCCGCGACGGCGTCATCCGGGAGCGGCAGCACGGGCGTCTCACCGACGAGGTACGCCACCCCACTCGCGCCCACGGCGTGTGCCTCCCCGAGGAGCTCCTCGAGCTCGTCCACCTGCGACCGGACGACGTAGACCCAACCGTCTCCCACGCGCTCGTGCGCCCCCAGCGCCAGCGACTGGCCGCCGAGCACGAGCACGTCGTCGTCCGGCTCCAGCCGCGCGGCGTCGAGTAGCGCCACATCTACTTCGCCGGCGCTCATCTCACGCTCTGACCGAAGTAGTAGCGATAGAAGAGGGCGAACCCGACCGCACACAGCAGCCCGGCGATGATCCAGAAGCGCACCGTGATCTTCGTCTCGGACCACGCCTTCATCTCGAAGTGATGATGGATCGGCGCGATCAGGAACACGCGTCGCCCGAAGCGCTTGAACGAGAACACCTGGATCATCACCGACAGCGCCTCGATCACGAAGATGCCGCCGATGAACAGCAGCAGCAACTCGACCTTCATCATGATCGCGAAGGCCGCAAGCGCGCCGCCGAACGCCATCGAGCCCGTGTCGCCCATGATCACGTCGGCAGGGAAGGCGTTGAACCAGAGGAAGCCGACCGCCGCGCCGATGAGCGCCGCGCCGACGATCGCGAGGTCGAGCTTCGTCAGGTTGCGGTGCCCGGCCGGGCCCGAGCGAACGTAGGAGACGACGTTCATCGCCATGAAGGTGAAGAGGGCGATGATCCCCGTGCCGGCGAGCAGCCCGTCGACGCCGTCGGCGAGGTTCGTGCCGTTCGCGGCCCCCGCGATCACGAAGAACAGGAACACGTACCAGCCGTACGACAGCGGCACGGTGACGTCGATCACCGGGATGTAGACGTTGGTGCTCAGGTGCAGGTGGTGCGCGACGATCCCGACCACCACCGTCACCCCGGCGAGCAGCAGGAGCTTCCACCGTCCCGACAGGCCGAGCGACCGCTTGTGGGTCAGCTTGATGAAGTCGTCGAGGAAACCGATCGCCCCGCACGCGAGGGTCGTGAAGAGGACCGTCAGCGCCTGCAGGCGGTAGTGGCTGACCGGCAGGAAGGCGATCGTCGCCGCGAACAGGATCAACAGGCCGCCCATCGTCGGCGTCCCCTGCTTGTGGAAGTGATGCTGCATGCCCTCCTCGCGGATGTGCTGTCCGAACTCGTTGCGCCGGAGGAAGTCGATGAACCTCGGCCCGATCGCCAGCGAGATGGCAAGCGCAACCGCGGCGGCGATGAGGACGCGGATCAAGCGGCCATCCCGTGCAGGCCGTCGGCGACGACCTCGAGCCCGACCGAGCGCGAGCCCTTGACGAGAACCGCGTCACCGGGGCGAACCAGCCCGAGCGCGGTCTCCCGTGCCTCGGCGGCCGTCGGCGCCCACTCGTCGGGCCGGTAGAGCCGGGCGAGCTCCCCGACGCCGAGCACGAGATCGATGCCTTCGGTCTCGCGTCCGATCTCCTCGTGGTAGCGGGGAGCCTCGAGGCCGAGCTCCGCCATCTCGCCCAGGATCGCGACCGTGCGACGGCCGTTTGCCCGGGCGAGCAGGTTTCTCAGCGCGGCGCGCATCGCAACCGGGTTCGCGTTCCAGGAGTCGTTGATCAGCAGGCCGCCACCCGGCAGCTCTGTCTCCTGAGAGCGCCAGAGCGAGAACTCGACCTCCACCGGCTCCTCGGGCGGCTCGACCCCCAGGGCCTCGGCCGCGGTCAGCGCCGCCGCCGCGTTCGTGGCCTGGTGGCGGGCCGTGAAGCCGAAGACGACCTCTCCGTCCTGCCAGCGCACGTGTGTGCGGCCGTCGCGGACCTCCGCCTCCGGCTCGGCGAAGCGGCGCACGTCGAGCCCGCCAGGCACGAACGGCTCGAGTGCAGGCGCGTTCTCGGGCAGCACCGCGACCGAGCCGGCCGGAAGCTCGTCGAGCAGCTCCGCCTTCGCGCGGGCGATGTTCTCGAGGCTTCCCAGCTGCTCGAGGTGCACGGGCGCGATCGACGTGATCACACCGAGATCGGGTCGTGCGACCCTGGCCAGATCGCGGATCTGGCCAGGCCCGCGCATCGCCATCTCCGTCACGACGACCTCCGTCTCGGGCTCGATCCGGCACAGCGTGAGCGGGAGGCCGACCTCGTTGTTGAATCCGTCCGGTGCGGCGACGGTGCGCAAGCGGGTGCGGAGAAGCGCCGCGAGGATGTCCTTCGTCGACGTCTTCCCGACCGAGCCGGTGATCGCCACGACGCGAGCATCGCTGCGGGCGCGGACAGCACTGCCCAGCGCGGCGAGCGCGGCGTGGGCGTCGTCCGGCACCAGCGTCGCCACCGCGCCGCGCGCGCGGGCGTCGTCGACGAACGCCTCACCGCCGGAGACCGCGACGAACAGGTCGCCCGGCCGGATCCGGCGTGAGTCGACGTCGACGCCGGTGACCAATTCCGCGTCGCCCTCGACCTTGCCCAGCGAGAGCGCCCGCACCTCGGCGAGCGGCAGCGGGATCAGGTTCGAGCCTCCAACGCCCGTAGAGCTTCCTTCGCCGTCTCCCGGTCGTCGAACGGCACCGTGCGGTCGGCGAACTCCTGCCCCTGCTCGGCCCCTTTGCCGGCGATCAGGACGACGTCGCCCGGCTGGGCGAGCTCGACAGCTCGCCTGATCGCCGCGGCCCGGTCGAGCTCGATCTCCACCGCGCCTTCGGCCCCGGACGCGATCTCCGCGGCGATCGTCTCGGGATCCTCGCTGCGCGGATTGTCGGAGGTGACGAGCGTCACGTCAGCGAGCTCCGACGCGAGCCGTCCCATCACCGCGCGCTTGCCGCGGTCACGGTCGCCGCCAGCTCCGACGACACAGATGACGCGATTTTTCGCCGCCAGGTCGCGCGCGGCGCGGAGCACCTTCTCGAGCGCGTCCGGCTTGTGCGCGTAATCGACGATGACGTTGAACGGCTGGCCCAGGTCCACGGATTCGAACCGGCCGGGAACGCCGCGCACCGACTCGAGGCCCCGCCGGATCGCGTCGTCGCCGATTCCGAGCGTCCGCGCCGCGTACAGCGCTCCGAGCGCGTTCTCGACGTTGAAGCGCCCCCGGAGCCACAGGTCGATGCCGTCGAGCGCGCTCGCATCGTCCGCCGAGAACGTGACTGCGTCCGGCAGCTCCTGCGCGAGCCGGCGCCCGTACTCGTCGCCGACGTTCACGACCGCAGGCGGCCGCGGATCCGTGAGGAACAGCTGCCGCTTCGCCTCGAAATACGACTCCATGTCCCCGTGGAAGTCGAGGTGGTCCTGGCTGAGATTGGTGAACACCAGCACGGCGAAGCGGACGCGATCGAGCCGGTGGAGGACCGACGCGTGCGACGACGCCTCCATCGCGCACGAGCGGTCGCCGGCATCGAGCATCTCGCGAAACACCCGCTGCAGGTCGATCGCCTCGGGCGTGGTGCGCACGACGCCGCGCCGCTCGCCGCCGACCCTCGCTTCGACCGTCCCGAGCAGTCCGGGACGCCGCCCCGCAGCGGCGAGGATCGCGAACAGGAGGAAGCTCGTCGTGGTCTTGCCACTCGTTCCGGTGACACCCATGACCTGAAGCTCGCGCGTCGGCTCACCGAAGAACACGTCGGCAGCTGGAGCCATCGCCGCGCGCGCGTCGCGCACGACGACCTGCGGCACGGGCAGGTCGAGCGCGCGCTCGACGACGAGCGCGACCGCCCCGCGCTCCACTGCCTCCGTCGCGAAGTCGTGGCCGTCTGCACGCGTGCCCGGCACGGCGAAGAAGAGCGCGCCCGCACCGACCGCCTGGGCGTCGTAGGCGAGATCGCGCACCTCGACCGAAGGGCGCCCGAGCACCTCCACCGGCTCGAGCGCTGCAACGAGGCGCTCCAGGTCCATCTCGGCCGCGAGTGTACCCGGGAGGG
>DASXOM010000093.1:0-7171 GCA_036494245.1 Gaiellaceae bacterium | reverse complement strand
TTCGGACGGTGGCCGCACCAGACCACCTCGCCCCGAGTATCTCGACGTAGAGGGAAGCCAAAGCGCGTTTGGCAGGGGGAAGGCCAAGCTCCTGTGCGGCGCTCAGCAGCCGCGCGCTGTCGGCCGGTCGCGCGAGCTCATTAGCGACCTCACCGGCGCGGAACAAGCGCGAGGCCCGCGCCTCGTGATCGGGGGAGAGCTCCGCGCCCCGTTCGAGCGCCGCGAGTGCGACATCGCCGCCGCCGCGAAGCCGTGCTCGCTTGGCAGCGTCGTCGAGCGCTTTCGCCACCTCCTCGTCCGGTCCGGCCGCGGCGGCAGCCCGGTGCCAGACCGCCCGGTCGGGGTCGGCATCGAACGCAGCGGCGAGTGCGGTGTGTGCCTTCCGGCGCTCCTCGGCCGTGGCCGCTTGCACAACCGCCGACCGGATGAGTGGATGGCGAAACCGGAAGGTACCGTGGTCGACGGTCCCGAGCCCGGCGGCCACAGCGGGCGCCCAGGCCGCGTGGCTCGCGAGCTCGGGAAGCTCTCCGTCCTCCAGCGCCGCCAGCAAGAGTAAGCGGCGGGTATCGGAGTCGAGGTCGCCGAGCCTCGCCGCGAACGCCCGCTCGAGGCGCGTCGGTAACGGTAGGGCGGCCGCCGGTGCCGCTCCGCCGAGACTCGCGGCCATGGCCGGAAGCTCGAGCAGCGCGAGCGGGTTGCCGGCCGCCTCGTCGAGCACTCGCGCCCTGAGATCGGACGACAGGTCAGGCGTGGTCAGCTCCAGAAGCTCTCTTGAGGACGCCTCGTCGAGGCCGTCGAGGTGGAGCTCGGGGAGCCCCGAGTCGTCGACGGCGCTCGCAACGCCCTCACGCACGGCGAAGAGCACGATCACCGGCTCGAGCTCGAGCCGGCGGGCGACGAAGCCGAGCACCTCCGCCGACGGCCGGTCGAGCCACTGCGCGTCCTCGACGAGCAGGAGCAGCGGCCGCTTGGTTTCGGCCTCCGTGACCAACCCGAGGGTTGCCAGCGCGACCAGGAACACGTCCGGAGCGTCACCGTCGTCGAGGCCGATCGCCGTCTCGAGAGCGCGGCGGTGCGGCTCGGGCAGGCGGTCGCGCGTCTCGAGAAGCGGGAGCAGCAGCTCGCGCAGCCCGGCGAAGGCGAAGGTCGCCTCGGACGGGACGCCGGTCGCGGAGACCACCGTCACGTCGCGCTCGCGTGCTCGCGCCGCGGCAGCCTCGAGCAGCGTCGACTTTCCGATGCCGGCCTCGCCCCGCACGACGAGCGCGCCGCCGCGGCGCCCGATGCCGTCGATCAGGCCGTAGAGCCGGGCCAGCTCGTCGTCACGGCCGAAAAGCTCTTCGACTCGGGGGCCGTCGCCGTGGGGAGCCACTTCCATGTCGTCGCCACCTCCGCGGCAACGCTACTCCAGGCCGCGACCCGGCATCACTCGCGGGACTTGGCGAGCGTCCGCCGCGCCGGTGCCGCCGGAGGCTCGTGGTCGAGCACGAGCACGTCGATCAGCGTGGCAACTGCGGACGTGACCGGGATCGCGAGGATCACGGCGAAGGCGCCGAACAGGATCCCGACGACGGACACTGAGACGAGCGTCACCAGCGGCGAGAGACCGACCGAATGTCCCATCACGTGGGGGTTGACGACGTAGCTCTGGAACGTCCGGACGGCTATGAGCACGAGCAGTGCGAGCGCGACGACGTGGAGCGACTGGGGGAGACCCACCGCCACGACGACTATTGCGCCGATGAGAGGGCCGATCACCGGGATGATCTCGACGAGGCTTACGAAGCCGCCCACGAGCAGCCAGTAGTGGAGGCCGACGGCGTAGAAGCCGGCCGAGAGCACGAGCCCGATGGCGAGCACCATCAGGAACTTGACCCGCGTGTACGAGCCCAGCCGGCGATCGATCTCCAGGTAGGTCGCACGTGCCTTCGCCCGCTTCGACTCGGGGGCCAGCGCGGTGAGCAGGTCGATCATGCGATCGCGCTCGGAGACCCAGTACCAGCTCGCGGCGAGCGTGAAGAGGACTCCGACCACGGCGTCCGTCGCCTTGTGGCCGTATGCCGCGACCGGGTGGAGGATGGCGCTACCCGACGGCAGGGCGTGGAGGTGCTTGTCGACTCAGACGAGCACGTCGTGGCGGATGCCGGTGGTGTGGTTGATGTTGACCGTTGGGTTGGGCTGCGCAAGCGCCTGCTGAACCTGGTGGATCGCAGGAGGCACCGCGAGCCAGAAGAAGACCCCCACGACGCCGAGCACGAGGAGGAAGAAGAAGAGGATCGCCAGCGGCTCCGGCACCCTTCGCCGACGGAGCCATTCGACGCCGGGACGCATGGCCGCGGCGAAGGTGAGCGCGAGCAGGAGCAGGATGATGATGCTCCGCACCTGCCAGAGGCCGAACGCGATCGCCGCGACGGCAATCGCTGCGGCGGCAGCTCTCGCCGCGGTCCGCGCGACGTCGCGCTCGCCGCTCGCGGGAGCCGTTTCCCGCTCCGGCGCTGCTACGGCCATTGCTCGCCCGCGCGCCAGTCGTCGAAGCGCGCCCACGCCGCCAGGTAGTTGCGCAGCTGGCGGAGGCCGTCCTCGAGCTCGGCCTTGACCGCCCAGTGGCAGTAGGCGCAGTAGCCGTCGTCGTCGATCCCGGGCGCCTCGCCGCAACGGATGCAGTCGTCGAAGAGCATGGCGGTCAGGCCGGCGCGGCGCCGACGACCGAGTCGTAGTCCTGCGGTTGCACTCGACCCGCGTTGACCAGGAGCCTCGCGACGAGCAGCCCGAAGATGAAGCCGCCGACGTGGGCGAAGAACGCGACGCCGCCGCCGTTCGCACTCGAGGTGAACAGCCCGAAGTTCGCCTCGACCAGCTGGTACAGGAACCAGAAGCCGAGGAAGACATAGGCCGGGAGTCGCACAGGCCAGACGACGGCGAGGCCGAGCACGCGCGACCTGGGATAGAGGATGAAGTAGGCGCCGAGGACGGCCGCGATCGCGCCGCTCGCGCCGAGGTTGGGGACGCGCGCATCGGCCACCGTGCCGAAGAGCAGCGTCATCCCCGCCTGGGTCAACGTCGCGACGAAGCCGCCGGCGAAGTAGAAGGCGAGATAGCGGAGCGGCCCGAACGCGTCCTCGACGTTCTTGCCGAAGATCGCCAGGAACAGCATGTTCCCGAGGATGTGGTCCCAGCTCCCGTGCAGGAACATCGAAGTGATCCAGCTGACCCCCCAGGGTTCGGGGCCGTGGCACGAGCCGTTGACCGTGCAGGCGTAGAACGAGGCGTGGAAGACGGACGAGTTCAGGTGCGGCAGCTCGTAGAAGAGCCAGACCGCGAAGTTCGCGACGATCAGCGCGGTGTTGACGAACGGGAAGTGGCGTGCCTTCAGACCGTCCGAGAGCGGAAGCATGGCGTGAGTATGCGACGGCCGGCGTGAACGTGCATCGGCGAGATCGCTGAGGCGCTGCGCCAAAACGGCAGCGCATCCGCGCTCGCACCGATGTGGCGCCGGCGCGTGCGGCTGAGACTTCCGGCCGTGCAGAAACCTGCGAACCGGAAGCCTGCCCGCACCGCGCTGCTGCTGGCGGTCAGCGGCATCTCCCTGTACATCTTCCTGCCGAGCCTGCTCGCGGTCGCCTCGTCGTGGCGCGCGCTGGAGCACGTCGACTGGCCTTTCGCGGTCCTGGTGCTCGCCTGCGAGGCGGCGAGCTCGGTCTGCCTCTGGGAGCTCGACCGGATCGCACTGCGGACGCGCGAATGGTTTCCGGTGGCCACGGCGCAGCTGAGCGGGAACGTCGCGGGGCGCCTCCTACCCGGCGGGGGCGCGACCGCGACCGCCTTCAGTGCCTCGCTGCTTCGTCGCGCAGGCATCGACACCGGAGAGGCGACAGCTGCGTTCGGGACGTCGACGCTGCTGCAGATCGCGACGACGCTCGCGCTGCCCGTTCTCGCGCTGCCCGCGATCCTCGGCGGTGCCCCGGTGAATCACAGCCTCGCGACGGCGGCCTACCTCGGGATCGCGGTGCTCGCCGGCCTGCTCCTTGCGGCCGCAGCGGCCTTCGTGTACGACCGGCCACTCGAGCTTGCCGGACGCGCCGTCCAGTGGCTCCTGAACCACACGGTGCGCCGCAAGAACCCGGTCCGCGGGCTGCCGCAGCAGTTCATCGCCGACCGCGACTTCATCCGCTCGACGGTCGGCTCGCGGTGGCGCGCTGCCACGCTGGCCGCGGCGGGCAACACCGGCTTCGACTATCTGGCGCTGTTGGCCGCTCTCCGTGCGGTCGGCGCTGCGCCGCGGCCGTCGCTCGTCGTGCTTGCGTACACGGCCGCCGAGCTGCTCGCGCTGATCCCGTTCACCCCCGGTGGGCTCGGCTTTGTCGAGGCGGGGTTGATCGGCACGCTGACTCTCGCCGGCGTTTCGATGCACGACGCCGTGACGGCGACCCTGCTCTACCGGCTCGTGGCCTACTGGCTGCCGCTGCCCGCCGGCGGCATCGCGTACGTCCTCTTCCGGATGCGGTACGGCGGGTTGCGGAGTTCACGCATGCGATCCGCAGCGTCCCCGATTCCCCGCGACGGGGGCGCCGCCACAGTTGCGTCGTCCAATGCCCGAACCGGGAGGTAGTTCGATGGAGTCCATGCTCGACCAGGTCGCGAAGACGGCGGGCACGCAGCTGACCAAGATGAGATGGGCGCTCGGCCTGAACGGCCTGCTGTCTGTCGCGGTCGGCGTCGTGATCCTCGTCTGGCCCGGTATCAGCCTCTTCGCCCTCACGATCCTCGTCGGCGTCTACGCGCTCGCAACCGGGGTCGTCGGGCTGTACTACTCGTTCACGGCGCAGGCGAACGGCGAGCGCGGCTGGCTCATCTTCTCCGGCCTGCTCGGGATAGCTGTCGGGATCATGGTGCTGGTCTGGCCGAACATCTCGTCGCTTGCGCTTCTCTACGTGATCGGCGCCTATGCGATCGCGCTCGGCCTCATCGCAGTCGTCGGCGCGTTCTGGCTTCCGATCGACGGTGGCGACACTGCGCTGATGGTCCTCAGCGGGCTCGTCTCGATCCTGTTCGGGATCGTGATCTTCGCCAAGCCGGGGGACGGCGCGCTCGTCACGCTCGCCCTGATCGCGGCGTTCGCGCTCGTCAACGGCATCACCGAGCTCATCGTCGCCATCGGCGGCAAGCGGCTGGCCGAGTACGACCTGAAGCGGATGTTCGCTTCGCCGAAGCCGCAGCCGTCTCACTGACATCCCACGGAAGCGGGGAAGGGTGGCCCTTCCCCGCTTCTTCCTGCGCCCGGTCGTGCGGAGTGGCCCGTGGTTCCGCGCAACGGCTCGGTGGCATCGCCGATGCCCCGCCTCGCCCGGCCGGCACATCATCCAGATGTGCGTTCGTTCCTCTTCGTCTCAGCTTTCGATCCGGACGCGGCACGCCGTGCCGTGCTCGCGTCGCCGCTGGATCCCGACCTCGTCGTGATCAGCCCGTCGGGGGCAGCCCGGGAAACCGCGGGCTACGCGGTCGGTGGCCGCTGGGTATTCACGCTCAACCAGGCCCGGCTCATGCGCTCGGCCGACGACCTCGAGCGCGCGCTGCCGCTGCCATGAGCTCGAACGTCCTTCTCTTCCTCGGCACCTTTCTCGCGAGCGCCGTAGAGGCGGTCGAGGCGCTCACGATCGTGCTCGCCGTCGGCGTCGTTCGTGGCTGGCGCTCGACGCTGCTCGGGGTGGCGGCGGCGTCGGTCGTGCTCGCGGCGATCATCGCGGCACTGGGACCGGCGCTGCAGCGGATACCGATCTCGACACTCCGGCTCGTCGTCGGAGCGCTGCTCCTGACCTTCGGCCTGCAGTGGCTGCGCAAGGCAATTCTCCGAGCCGGCGGTTACAAGCCGCTGCACGACGAGGCAGCCAAGTTTGCAATCGGTCGCGCCGAGGCGAGCTCGGCCGCCGCCCCGACCGGCGGGACCGATTGGTACTCGTTCACCGTCGCCTTCAAGGGCGTCCTGCTCGAAGGCCTCGAGGTGGCGTTCATCGTCATCGGCTTCGGGAGCGCTCAGGGAAAGCTCGGTCTCGCCGTTGGGGCCGCTGCCGCTGCCGTCGTTGTCGTCGTTGCGGTCGGGCTTGTCGTGCGTGGGCCGCTCGAGCGCGTGCCGGAGAACAGACTCAAGTTCGTCGTGGGCGTGCTCCTGACGAGCTTCGGCACCTTCTGGGGCGCCGAGGGCGCCGGTGTCGAGTGGCCCGGCTCGGACCTCGCGATCCTCGCCGTCGCCGGCTTCGTCGGCCTTCTCTCCGTCGCCCTCACACAGGCCCTCCGGCGCAGGCGCGAGACGGTCACGGCTGCGGAGGTGCAGACGTGAGATATGTCGTGGCATTCGGCCGCTTCTGGTGGAACTTCATCGTCGGCGACGACTGGCGGGTTGCTGTCGGCTTGGCGGTCGCCTTCGCAGGAACGTGGACGCTCGCCCACCATGGGGTCAACGCCTGGTGGCTGCTTCCGATCGCGGTTGCGCTCCTGCTCGTCGGTTCCGTCCTTCGCGAGGTGCGCAGCGGTGTTGCTTGAGCCGAAGAAACCGGCCATGCCGGAGCTGGTCAACCCGGCGCTGATCGAGCATGCGAAACAGCGAAGGATGAGCGTCGAGAATCGCATCGCCGACCGCATCACCGCCTTTAGCGGCTCGATGCGATTCGTCTACATCCACATCATCTGGTTCGCCTGCTGGATCGGGTTCGGCGTCGAGGCCTACCCGTACGGGCTGCTGACGATGATCGTGTCGCTCGAGGCGATCTTCCTGTCGACCTTCGTGATGATCAGCCAGAACCGTGCAGACGAAAAACGTCAGGTGCTGGCGAATCAGCAGTGGGAGACGGTGCAGGACGAGGACAAGCAGAACGACGAGCTGCTCCATCTTTCGCATCAGATCCTCGAACTGACGAAGGCCGTCCACGAATCGATGGTTCCCGGCAAGAACGGCGGAAAGGCGAGACGAACCGGGTCTACGGTCAAGTGAGGCCGCGGGTTCGGCGCAGACGCTCCGCCGATCGACCGACGCCTAGTCAGGCCCCGATCAGGGATCATTCGAAAAGTGGAAGGCACGCCGATTCTCATCTGCTACGACGGCTCGCCCGACGCGGCCAGGGGGATAGAGGCCGCCGCCGCGCTGTTCGGCGCGCGGCGCGCCGTCGTGCTCAACGTC
>DASXOM010000092.1:0-5807 GCA_036494245.1 Gaiellaceae bacterium | reverse complement strand
CATCCGCGTCAACCGCGTCGAGCTGAAGGCGATCGACCCGCCGGCGTCGATCCAGGACTCGATGGAGAAGCAGATGCGCGCCGACCGGGAGAAGCGGGCCACGATCCTGCAGGCGGAGGGGGCGCGGCAGTCCGAGATCCTCCAGGCCGAGGGCGAGAAGCAGTCAGCGATCCTCAAGGCCGAGGGCAAGAAGCAGGCGACGATGCTGGAGGCCGAGGGACAGGCCAAGGCGATCGAGACCGTCTTCAACGCCATCCACGAGGGCAAGCCGGACGCCGAGCTCCTCGCGTACCAGTACCTCCAGACCCTGCCGCTGATCGCGCAGGGCGAGGCGAACAAGGTCTGGATCATCCCGAGCGAGCTGCAGTCGGCCGTCGGGAGGGTCGCGGGGGCGGTCAAGGACATCGCCGCGTCGCAGCCCCCAGCCGTGACAGACGGGAAGCAGTCGGAGTAGGCTCTTGGCCGCCTTGGCCGAGAAGTCGTCTGCGGTAGAGGACAAGCGGCGGCAGCTTCTCGACGCCGCGGTTCGCGTCTTCGCGCGCAAGGGATTCCACGCGAGTCGTGTGGGCGACATCGCCGAGGAGGCAGGCGTCGCCCACGGGCTCCTCTACCACTACTTCGAGTCGAAAGACGAGGTGCTCCAGGCGGTATTCCAGGAGAACTGGTGCCTCCTCGTCGCGCGGATCGAGAGCGTGGAGGAGACCGACGAGCCGGCGCCAGACCAGCTCCGCCACATCTCGGCGATCGTGCTGCGCACCTGGCTCCATCTGCCGGACGTCGTGCGCGTCGTGATCCAGGAGTTCGGCCGCAGCCCGGAGCTGGCCGAGCGGCTCGGCGAACTCACGCTGCCGATCGACGCGCTCCAGCGGGTGATCGCGCGCGGCGTCGAGAACGGCGAGTTCCGCAAGGACATCGATCCGACCTTCGCTGCGACCGTTGTCTACGGCTCGATCGACGAGCTGCTGACGGGCTGGGTGCTCGGGCGTTTGCCGTCCTCCGAAGAGGACGTCGCGAAGGCCGAGCAGACGCTCGTCGAGGTCACCCTGCGCGGCCTGCAGGACCCGTAGCAAGGAGCTCTGCGAAACGGGCGGCGCCGACGTTGCCGCCGGACAGGACCACGCCCACCGAGAACCCGGGAGCCTCGAGCTTCCCGCTCAGGAGTGCGGCGACTCCGACAGCACCGCTCGGCTCGGCGACGAGCTTCAACCGGTCGAAGAGGAAGACCATCGCTTCGACGATCTCCTCGTCGGTCACGGTGACCACCTCGTCCACGAGCCGCCGGTTCACCTCGAACGTCAGCTCGCCGGGCTCGGTCGCCTGCAGCCCGTCGGCGATGGTGGGCGGGACGTCGATCCGCACGCGTTCGCCTGCGGCGAGGGAGCGGCGCGTGTCGTCGCCGGCCTCGGGCTCGACGCCCACCAGACGGATCCCGGGTCGCAGCGCCTTCGCGACGGTCGCGCAACCCGCCATCAGGCCGCCGCCGCTCATGGGGACCAGGAGCAGGTCGAGTTCCGGCGCGTTCTCGAAGAGCTCGAGCGCGACCGTCCCCTGGCCGGCCATGACGAGCGGATCGTCGTACGGCTTGACGAGCGCGAGCCCACGTTCCTCTGCGAGCGTCGCGCCGATCTCCTCGCGGCTCTCCGTCCAGCGGTCGTACGGGACCACGTCGGCGCCGTAGCCCCGCGTCGCCTCGAGCTTCGCCGTTGGGGCGTCCTCCGGCATGACGATCGTCGCGTGCGAGCCGAGGAGCGCCGCGGCGATGGCGACCGCCTGAGCGTGGTTGCCGGAGGAGTAGGCGAGAACGCCGCGGCGGAGCGCTTCCTCGTCCAGGGACGAGATCTTGGTGAAGGCGCCGCGGAACTTGAAGGCGCCGCCGCGCTGGAAGCACTCCGCCTTCACGTGGACGCGCGCGCCGGCGCGCTCGTCGAGCGTTCGCGACGTGAGGACCGGCGTGCGATGGGCGACCCCGGCCAGTCGCTGTGCGGCGCGCTCGACGTCCCCCAGTTCGATGCTCATCGGCAGGGAGACGCGCCCCGCCGGAAGAGGCCGAATCCCCAGAGCCGGCCGTTGACCAGGTAGTACGCAGTGCGCGCCTGTGCCGAGTCGTGCGCGAGTGCCTCGTAGTCGGTGCAGGTGACGGCGCGCGACGCGCCGATGAGCTTGTGCACGGCGAGGACCGAAGACCCGAATCCGAGCTTGTGCGGCGCATGCCAGCCCGCCGGCTGCCAGAGGGTGTAGATGCCGGAGACCTTCTCCCCGGTGAACTCGACCGCGAGGCCGTGCTTGTCGAACGGCCGGTAGGTGAAATACCAGGTCCTGCGCGGGCAGCCGCGGCAGGATCCGTAGAACGTGCCGAGCGCGGCCCGGACGGCTTGCTGGGACTCTCCGAGCCTGATGCCGCCGAGCGAGCGCCCCGGCACGAGCACACCGGCTCTTGGGAGCCCTGCGGCCGCCGAAGCGGCGAGGGCGAGCGCGACTACGGTGGTGGCGACGAGGCTCCGCCTCATATGCTCGCAGTATGTCGCTCTGGGATTCCGTCGCGGGACTGACGGTCAAGGTCGACGGCTATCGGCTCGAGCGGCGCGAGTCGCCCACGCCGAGTGGGTGGACGCGCGTGACCACGACGGTCGTGCTCGAGGGCGACGGCGCAACCGGCGAGGGGGAGGACGTCACCTACGAGGCCGAGCTGCACGACGACGTGCCGGCCGAGCTCATGCTCGCGGGGACGTGGAGCCTCGAGGATCTGTCGCATCACCTCGACGAGTTCGAGGAGCTGACGGAGGGCTACCGCCGGTGGGCCTTCGAGAGCGCCGCCCTCGATCTCGGGCTGCGCCAGAACGAGCTCGGCCTCGGAGAGGCGCTCGGACGCCAGGAGCGGCCCGTGCGCTTCGTCGTCTCGACCCGCGCCGCGCCGGAGCGGTGGCTCGAGGTGGCACCCGTGCTCGAGTTCAAGCTCGACGCGGAGAAGGACTGGGACCGCGAGCTGCTGCGTCGCCTGCGCGAGCTCGACCGCGTGCGCGTCGTCGACCTGAAGGCGTATTACCGCGGCACGGCCGTCGACCTCGAACCGGATCCCGACCTCTATCGCGCCGTTGTGGAGGAGCTACCCGACGTCATCATCGAGGACGCCTGGCTCGAGGACGGCCTGCGCGAGGCACTCGCCGGCGCCGAGGACCGCCTCAGCTTCGACGCCCCTGTCCACTCCCTTGCCGATCTCGACGGGCTGCCGCTCGAGCCGCGCTGGCTCAACGTCAAGCCGTCGCGCTTCGGGACGGTGCGTGAGTTGCTCGACACGATCGAGGCGTCCGAGGAGCGTGGAATCCAGATGTACGGAGGCGGCCAGTACGAGCTCGGACCGGGGCGTCCGCAGATCCAGCGGCTCGCCAGCGTCTTCTATCCGGACGGCCCGAACGACGTCGCACCGTCGGCATACAACGAAGGCGAGCCGCGCGAGGGACTCCCGCAGAGCCCCCTGCCACGTCCCGAGGGGCCAGGTCTCTGACTCGACGTCCTAGCTCTCGTCGGAATGGTCGGTCGAGGTCTCCGGGTCGCGGACCCAGCTGGTGATGTGACGATCTTCGGCCCGCTCGGCTTCGCTCAGCGGGTGGCCTTCGCCGCCTTCCGTCACCTCGGGGTGCTCGTCCCGCCACTCCGCGGGCTTCCACCAGCGCTTGATGCGGTCGGAGAGCTTCATTACCGGAACGCGTTCTCGCCGGTCAGGGCTTTCCCTACCGAGAGCGTGTGCACCTCGTGCGTGCCCTCGTACGTGAGCACCGTCTCGAGGTTGTTCATGTGGCGGATCACCGGATACTCGAGCGTGATCCCATTGCCGCCGAGGATCGAGCGCGCGGTCCGGGCGACCTCGAGCGCGCCGCGGACGTTGCCCATCTTCCCCATCGACACGTGCTCGGGGCGCAGCGTCCCCTCGTCCTTCATGCGTCCGAGGTGGAGCGCGACGAGGGCGCCGCGGTTCACCTCGAGCGCCATCTCCGCGAGCTTCTGCTGGGTGAGCTGGTAGCCGGCGATCGGCTTGCCGAAGACGATCCGCTCCTTCGCGTAGTCGAGCGCCGTCTCGAGGCAGGTCTGCGCCGAGCCGACGACGCCGAACACGATCCCGAAGCGCGCTTCGTTCAGGCAGGACAGCGGCCCCCGCAGCGAGTTCACCTCGGGGAAGCGGTTCTCGTCGGGCACGCGAACGTCGCGCAGCACGAGCTCCGACGTCACCGACGCCCGCAGGGACATCTTGTGATGCATGAGCGGCGCCTCGAATCCAGGCATCTCCTTCTCGACCAGGAAGCCGTTGATCTCGCCGCCGTCGGTGCGCGCCCAGACGATCGCGACGTCCGCGATCGAGCCGTTCGTGATCCACATCTTCGAGCCGTTGAGGATCCAGTCGGAGCCCTCTCGCTTGGCCGTCGTGCGCATCGAGCCGGGGTCGGAGCCCGCGTCCGGCTCGGTCAGCCCGAAGCATCCGATCTTCTCCCCGGTGTGCATCGGCGGGAGCCAGCGCTGCTTCTGCTCCTCGGAGCCCCACTTCCAGATCGCGTACATCGAGAGCGAGCCCTGCACCGAGACGAGGCTGCGGATGCCGGCGTCGCCGGCCTCGAGCTCCTGGCAGACGAGCCCGTACATGACCGAGCTCGCCTCGGGCAGCCCGTAGCCCTCGAGGTGCATCCCGAACAGGCCGAGCCGCGCCAGCTCGGGGATCAGCTCGGTCGGAAGCTCGCCGCGCTCGAACCACTCGCCGACGTACGGCTTGACCTGCTCCGAGACGAACCGGCGCACGGTGTCGCGAATCGCACGCTCCTCGTCGGAGAGGAGGGCGTCGAGCGCCAGAAAGTCGAGAGGGTCGAGCTCGGTCTTCTTCGCGGTCGTCGCCACAGGCGCATCGTACGGATCTAGCCGGTTCGCGGTTCCCGAGCTATCGTTTGACTGACGAGTCAATCAACCGTTCGGAGAGCCTGATGGTGGCCATCAACGAGAGCACGGCGACGGGCGTTTCCTTCTCCCTGACCGAGGAGCAGAAGGAGCTGCGGCGGCTTGCGCGCGACTTTGCGACGAAGGAGATCCGCCCGCTCGAGCACGAGTGCGACGAGGCCATGCGGCATCCCGCCGAGCTGATCGAGAAGGCTCACGAGCTCGGTCTCATGAACCTCCACGTCCCCGAGGAATTCGGCGGCCCCGGCCTGTCCGCGTTCGACGGCATGCTCGTCGGCGAGGAGCTCTACTGGGGTTGCTCGGGCATCGGCACCTCGATCACCGCGAACGGACTCGGCGCCGGCCCCGTCATCGGCTTCGGCTCGGACGAGCAGAAGCGCACCTGGCTGACACCGCTCATCGAGCGGCCGATTCTCTGCTCGTTCGGTCTCTCGGAGCCCGGGGCGGGCTCGGACGTCGCGTCGCTCAAGACGACGGCCGTCCGCGAGGGCGACGAGTACGTCCTCAACGGCTCGAAGACGTTCATCACGAACGCCGGCTACGCGGAGTGGACCGTCGTGTTCGCGAAGACCGACCCGCGGGGCGGGAGCAACGGCATGTCGGCGTTCGTCGTCCCGATGGACGCGCCGGGCGTGACGATCGAGAAGCACCTGGACAAGATGGGGCAGCGCGCGACCGACACGTCGGCCTTCGCGCTCCAGGACGTCCGCGTCCCGGTCGAGAACCGGATCGGCGAGGAGGGCGACGGCTTCAAGATCGCGATGGCGACGCTCGACGCGACGCGTCCGGGAACCGCGATCGGCGCCGTCGGCGTCGCGCAGGCGGCGTACGAGCACTCGGTCGAGTACGCGAAGGAGCGCGTGACCTTC
>DASXOM010000091.1:0-9864 GCA_036494245.1 Gaiellaceae bacterium | reverse complement strand
GCCGGACGAGCTGCAGATGCTCTCCGACAAGCTCCACTACCTCTCACGCGTCGCGAGCTACGTCGTCTTCTGCGGCTCGCTGCCGCGCGACGTGGAGAACGACTGGTACGCCGACGCGATCCACGACCTGACCCGCCGCGGGATCAAGTGCGTGCTCGACTGCGAGGGAGAGCCGCTGCGCGTGGGTGTCGAGGCCGAGCCGTACCTCGTCACCCCGAACCAGCAGGAAGCAGAGAGCCTCGTCGGGCAGGAGTTCATGGACGAGGAGGACTTCGTGATGGCGCTCGACACGATCGCCGACCTCGGCGCGCGCAACGTCCTCATCACGCAGGAGACCGCGTGTTTCGCGCTCGTGCGCGAGGAGCGGCAGGTGCAGCGCTTCCGCGCCTCGATCCCGCGCGTCGAGCCGATCGCTCCGGTCGGGGCCGGGGACGTGCTCCTCGGTGGCTACCTGTCCGAGCGCTTCAACGGCCGCTCGGTCGGAGACGCGCTGCGGACGGCCGTCGGCTGCGCCGCCGCGTCGGTCGTCGAGCTCGGCGCCGGACGCTTCGACCCGCGCGAGGCCGCCCGCCTCGCCGCCGGGGTCGAGGTCGTCGAGCTCGCTCCCGTCGAGGCTTAACCGACCGCGAGCTCGCGGAGGCGGCCGGTGCCGTTGTGGTTCTCCGCCCAGATGAGCCGGCCGTGCGCGAGCGCCAGGCCGACGCAGTTGAGGCCCGTCTGCGCGAGCTCCCCGACGCGCGTGCCGTGCGTGGAGACGGCACGCAACAGGCGACCGGTGCGATAGACGATGAGCTGGTCGCTCGCGGCGAGCTGTGGCGTCGCGAACGAGGACACCACGACGCTGCCGAGCTTCGTCCCGTCGGCCGCCGAGAACCAGGAGATCCGGTCGTGGGGGCCGGCCAATGTCGTGAGGACGGCGAGCACGTGGGAACTGAGGGCGATCGCGAGCGGGATTCCATGCACCTTCGGCTGGCCGAGCACCTCTCCGGTCACGGCGTCCACGATGGGGAGGGTCGCGTTGGTGGTCGCAGAGGGACGGTCGCCGTGAACGATCGTCGCAGGGATGTATGCGATGCGCCCGCTCGATGTGGCGAGCTGGAGCGCCGGCTCTGCCCCGGGCAGCTGCGTGACGCTGTTCTTCGTGACGAGGCGAATCCCGCCGCCGGCGATCTTCTGCTTGCACGAGCCGGTGCCACCGAGACAGCCGGACGGATCGACGTATTCGACGTCGTCCCACGAGTACGCGAGCGTACGGCCCGCTCCCGCGACGCCGCCGAGCCACTGGCCGGTGCCGTCGTTCGTGTGGTGGAGGCTGCCCACCGTCCGCTCGGGCCCGCCGTAGGAGGCGGCGAGGACGTCGTCGAACGGCTGAGGGCCGCTCTGGTGGAGCGTCCAGAGACCGGTGGACATGCGGGACGCGACGGCGAGCTGCGACTGCCCGTCGGTGAGATCCCAGCCGCAGGTGTTGCTTGGGGACAGGGGCTGCGGCATCGTCCGGTCGTGCTTTCCGGGTGCGAGGACGTGCACCACGTTGCATGTCTTCGTGCTGGACGTCAACCACGCGGCGACGCCGTTGTTCTGGGCGATCGCCTCGATCGGGCCGCGCGCGCTCTTGCGCAGGGTGTGCGCGGTGGGACGTCCCGCGATCGCCGAGCCGGCGAGCAGGAGAAGTCCAGCGGCAGCGACGATGGCCCGCACGGCGGTGGACCGTAGCTCCTCGCTGTTAGGACGTTGTCAACGCGCCTTGTTACCCTGCTCTTCTTGACGGAGCATGCAGCAGCCGAGCTGAGCGCCGACGACGTCCAGCGGCTGCTGGAGCTCGACCGGAAGTTCGCCCGCGAGGGGCTCACCTTCGACGACGTCCTCCTCGTTCCGGCGGAGTCGCACGTCCTGCCGGGCGACGTCGCGACGCGGGCCAGGCTGACGCGCACGATCGAAGTCGAGATCCCGGTCGTCTCCGCGGCGATGGACACGGTGACCGAGGCGAGACTCGCGATCGCGCTGGCCCGGCTCGGCGGCATCGGGATTCTCCATCGGAACCTGTCGATCGAGGAGCAGGTGGCCGAGGTCGACAAGGTGAAACGCTCCGAGGCCGGAATGATCGTCGAACCCGTGACGCTGCCGCCCGATGCGCTCGTGCGCGAGGCGCTCGACCTGATGGCCCATTACAAGGTGTCCGGCGTTCCGATCACCGACGCCGACAGCGTCCTCGTCGGGATCCTTACGAATCGCGATCTCCGCTTCGAGAGCGACGCCGAGCAGCCGGTCTCGGCACTGATGACGTCGCGCAATCTCGTAACCGCGCCGGTCGGGACGACGCTGGCGGAGGCGGAAGCGATCCTCCACCGCAACAAGATCGAGAAGCTGCCGGTCGTCGACGCCGACGGGCGCCTGCGCGGGCTGATCACCGTCAAGGACATCCAGAAGAAGATCGAGTACCCGCAGGCCACCAAGGACGAGAAGGGGCGGCTGCGCGTGGGCGCCGCCGTGGGAACTGCGCCCGACGCGCTCGAGCGCGCGCAGGCTCTCGTCGCCGCCGGCGCGGACGTGATCGTCGTCGACACTGCGCATGGCCACTCGGCCGGCGTCCTCGAGATGGTGCGGAAGGTGAAGGCGGCGGTCGCCGTCGACGTCATCGCCGGCAACATCGCGACCGCCGAGGCGGCTCGGGCGCTGATCGATGCCGGTGCGGATGCGGTCAAGGTGGGCATCGGGCCGGGCGGTATCTGCACAACGCGCGTCGTCGCGGGCGTCGGGGTGCCGCAGATCTCGGCGATCCACGAGACAGCGGAAGTCGCGGCAGACGAGCGTGTTCCCGTGATCGGCGACGGCGGCATCACGTCCAGCGGCGACATCGCGAAGGCCATCGGCGCGGGTGCCGACCTCGTCATGCTCGGCTCGCTGCTCGCCGGCACCGACGAGGCTCCCGGCGAGGTGATCATCGTCCAGGGCGAGCGGTACAAGGAATACCGCGGCATGGCATCGCTCGGCGCGATGCGCCGCGGCTTCTCGAAGGACCGGTACTTCCAGGGGAACGTCGAAGAGGCGGAGAAGCTGATCCCGGAGGGAATCGAGGGTCGGGTCTCCTACAAGGGTTTGCTCGGCCCGGTCGTCCACCAGCTGGTCGGCGGCCTGCGCCAGGCGATGGGCTATTGCGGCGCGGCGACGATCGACGAGATGAAGCGCGCCCGCTTCGTCCGGATCACGGCGGCGGGGTTGCGCGAGTCGCACCCGCACGACGTGACGATCACGAAGGAGGCGCCGAACTATCGGCGCTGAGGAGGCCAAGGTCCTTGCGTTGCCGGCCCGGGAGGACCGGCCTGTCCTCGTCCTCGACCTCGGTGGGCAGTACTCGCAGCTGATCGCGCGGCGCGTGCGCGAGTGCCGCGTCTACTCCGAGCTCGTCGGCCACACGATCACGCCCGAGGCGGTGCGCGCTCGCAACCCGTACGCGCTCGTGCTCAGCGGCGGCCCTGCCTCTGTCTACTCCGACGACGCACCGCGCGTCGACCCGGCGCTGTTCGAGCTCGGCATACCGACGCTCGGCATCTGTTACGGCGCGCAGCTCATGGCGCTGGAGCTCGGCGGCCGCGTCGATCGCACCGGCGTCTCCGAGTTCGGGCGGACGTCGATGGAGGTGACCGAGTCGCGGCTGCTCGCCGACACCCCGCCGGAGCAGACGGTCTGGATGTCGCACCGCGACACGGTCGTCGCGGCTCCCGAAGGCGCGAGCATCGTCGCCAGCTCGCCCGCCACGCCGGTCGCCGCCTTCGAGGCGACCGAGCGCGGCCTGTACGGCGTCCAGTTCCATCCCGAGGTCGTCCACACGCCGCATGGCATGGACGTGCTGAAGAACTTCCTCTATCGCGCAGCCGAGGCGCCGCCCAGCTGGACGCCGGCCGCGGTGATCGAGGAGCAGGTGGCGCGGATCCGAGCGCAGGTCGGGAGCGAGCGCGTGCTGTGCGCGCTGTCGGGGGGCGTCGATTCGGCGGTCGCGGCGCTGCTGGTGCACAAAGCGGTCGGCGAGCAGCTCACGTGCGTCTTCGTCGACCACGGCCTGCTGCGCCAGGACGAGGCGGGGCAGGTGGTGGAGACGTTCGGCGAGCACTTCCACGTCCCGCTCGTCCACGTGCAGGCGCAGGAGCGGTTCCTCGATCTGCTCGATGACGTCGAGGATCCGGAGCAGAAGCGCAAGATCATCGGCCGCGAGTTCATCCGCGTCTTCGAGGAGGAGGCACGGAAGCTCGGCGAGGTGCGCTGGCTCGTGCAGGGGACGCTCTACTCCGACGTGATCGAGTCGGGCGGCACCGAGGGCGTCGCCGCGACGATCAAGTCGCACCACAACGTCGGCGGACTGCCCGAGGACATGAAGATGCGCCTCGTCGAGCCGCTGCGGCTCCTGTTCAAGGACGAGGTGCGGCGCGTGGGCGAGGAGCTCGGGATGCCCGAGCGGATGGTCTGGCGCCAGCCGTTCCCCGGCCCGGGCCTCGCGATCCGGATCATCGGCGCCGTCACCGAGGAGCGGCTCGAGATCCTGCGCCAGGCCGATTCGGTGCTGCAGGAGGAGGTGCGGCGCGCCGGGTTGTACGGCGAGCTGTGGCAGTCGTTCGCGGTGCTGCCGGCCGTGCGGTCGGTCGGCGTGCAGGGCGACGAGCGCACCTACGGCTACCCGATCGTGATCCGCGCGGTGACGAGCGACGACGCGATGACCGCTGACTGGGCGCGTCTCCCGTACGACCTCGTGGAGACGATCTCGGCCCGGATCGTGAACGAGATCCCGGGCGTCAACCGCGTGGTGCTCGACGTGACGTCGAAGCCGCCCGCGACGATCGAGTGGGAGTAGCGTAGGAGCCCCGGATGGGCTCCCTCTACGACCTCCTCAAGCAGCGCCGCATGGTTCGCCATTACACCGGCGAGCCCGCCCCGCGCGACGCGCTGGAGCGGATCGTTCAGACCGTTCGGCGCGCACCGAGCGCGGGCTTCTCGCAGGGCCAACGGCTGCTCGTCGTCGACGACCCCGAGCTCCTCGCGAGGATCGCCGCGCTCGGCGACGACGAACCGCTCGAGGGCGTCGAGCCGTGGTTCGAGACCGCCGCCGCTCAGATCTTCGTCATGACGCGCGAGGGCGACTACCACGACCGCTACCAGCGGGACGACAAGCTCCAGGATGGCGAGGAGATCGTGTGGCCCGTGCCGTTCTGGCACGTCGACGCCGGCGCCGCGATGATGCTCGTCCTGCTCGCCGCGATCGAGGAGGGTCTCGCGGCGGCCGTCTACGGGATCTTCGCCGACGACGAAAGGAAGCTGCGCGACCTCCTGCGAGTCCCGGACGACTTAACGCTCGTCGCCGGCATCAGCATCGGCTACCCGCTTCCGGATCCCGGCTGGAGCTCCAAGACGAGTCGCACCACGCAGCGCCGTCGCGCGGTCGACGAGCTAGTGCACTGGAACGCTTGGATCTCGTAGACCGGCTCGCCCGCGCCCGAATCGGCGAGACGTACAACCAGTACGCCGGATCGCCGCACCTGTGCGAGCGGCTCGGTTCGTATCTCGAGGCTCAGCGGGCCGCACGGGTCGTGCTCGTCGGCGAGGCGGCCGGCTACCGCGGTGCCCGCGTCAGCGGGATCCCGTTCACGTCGGAGCGCCAGCTCACCGGCGCCGGCCCCGCGGAGGCGACCGCGACGGTCGTCCATCGTGTGCTCGCGCAGCTCGGCGTCGAGGGCGACGTGCTGCTCTGGAACGTCGTGCCGACGCATCCGGGTAGCGAGACCTCGAACCGGCGGCCGACGCGAGAGGAGGTCCAGGCGGCGGCACCCTTCCTCGAGGAGCTGACCCGCGGACGCACCGCGGTCGCCGTCGGGCGGCTCGCGGCGGCGGCTCTCGACGCGCCGTACGTCCGCCATCCGTCGCACGGCGGGGCGGCGGCGTTCGAGGCGGGATTGCAGCGGGCATTCGCTACAATCGGCCGCCGGCGGGCAGGTTCCCGCCGCTTTCTATGAAGACCTACAGCGCCAAGCCGGGAGAAATCACGCGCGAGTGGTATCTCGTCGACGCCGAGGGCAAGACGCTCGGCCGGCTCGCGACGCAGATCGCCGACACGCTCCGCGGCAAGCGGAAGCCGCAGTTCACGCCGCACGTCGACACGGGTGACTTCGTGATCGTCGTCAACGCCGAGAAGATCCAGGTCACCGGCAACAAGCTCGACCAGAAGCGGTACTACCGCCACTCGGGCTATCCCGGCGGCCTGCGCAGCCGGACGCTCCGCGAGCAGCTCGACCGCCGGCCGACCGAGGTGCTCCGCGTCGCCGTGAAGGGGATGCTCCCCAAGAACCGCCTCGCGCGCCAGCAGATCACCAAGCTGAAGATCTACGCCGGCCCCGAGCATCCGCACGAGGCCCAGAACCCCAAGCCCCTGGAGACCGAGCAATGAGCGAGATCGCCCAGTACCGCGGCACCGGCAAGCGCAAGACCTCGGTCGCGCGCGTCATCCTGCGGCCCGGCGACGGCTCGACCTGGGTCAACGGCCGCACGCTCGAGGAGTACTTCCCGCGCTCGGTCTGGCAGACGATCGCCGTCTCGCCGCTCAAGGTGGCCGGGGTCGAGGGGCAGTACAACCTGCGCGTCCGTGTCCACGGCGGCGGGCTGACCGGGCAGGCGGGAGCCGTGCGGCACGGGATCGCGCGCGCACTCGTCGAGGCGAACCCGGAGCTGCGCATCCCGCTCAAGCGCGAGGGCTTCCTCACGCGCGACGCACGGCAGGTCGAGCGCAAGAAGGCCGGCCTGCACAAGGCGCGCAAGGCGCCGCAGTTCTCGAAGCGCTAGCTCTCCAAGCGCTCGAGGCCGCCGAGCAAGAGGTCGAGCGCGAACTCGAACGCGCTTACGTCCTGGTGCGGCCCCTCCTCGAGGTGCTGGAGCCCGTGCTCGTGCAGGTAGGGGAGAGTCGCGACCGGGATCATCTCCTCGAACCAGGCGCGTGCGTCCTCGATGTGCTCCGGCATCTTCCCGTGCGTCGAGGCCCAGAGGGAGAAGCCGATGATGTGCGCGTCGATGACGTGATAGGCGTGATACGTCGTGTCGGCAGACAGCCCGGCGCCGCGCAACGAGGCGAGCAGCGCCTCCATGTACGCGATCCGGGCAGGGCGGATGCGGGCCGGCGACATCAGCATGGTCGCAGCCCACGGGTGCCGCTTCAGAGCCGCGTGCGCTGAGAGCGCGGAGGCGCGGATCGCGGGCAGTCCACCGTCCGCGTCGGGGGGCTCCATCTCGGCGAGGACGAGGTCGAGGATCCCGTCGAGCAGGTCGTCCTTGTTCGCCACATGGTTGTAGAGCGACATCGCCTCGTAACCGAGCGACTGGCCGAGCTTCCGCATCGAGAGGGCGTCGATTCCCTGCTCGTCGACGAGCTCGAGGGCTGCGGCGAGGATGCGCGAGCGGCTCAGGGGCTTCCGTCTGGTGGTGGCCATTGACATAGCTTACGCTGTATGTCATCTTACGCCGTAAGCTTACGGCGTATGGAGGAGACAACGATGATGAAGGCACTGGTTCGGCACAAGTACGGCGGCCCCGGCGTGGTGCAGGTGGAAGAGATCGATCAGCCTGTCCTGACGGATGATCGGGTACTCGTCCGCGTCCGTGCGAGCTCGCTCAACAAGGCGGACTGGCACGAGTTGCGCGGTTGGCCGCGCTTCCTGCGTCCCGTCACTCGCAATGGCGTGCTGCGCCCGAAGACCCCGCTCTTCGGCACCGATTTCGCGGGAGTCGTCGAGTCCGTGGGGAAGGGCGTGACCGACCTGGCGCCCGGCGACGAGGTGTTCGGCGGCCGAGGCGGCGCCTTCGCCGAGTACGTGAGCGCGACCAACGTCGTCCGGAAACCGGCCAACGTCACGTTCGAGGAGGCCGCGACGATGGGGATCGCCGGCTTGACCGCGCTCCAGGGGCTCCGGGATCACGGCGGGCTCCAGCCGGGCGAGCGGGTGCTGATCAACGGAGCCTCGGGCGGCGTCGGGACGCTGGCCGTCCAGATCGCGAAAACGCTCGGCGCACACGTGACCGCCGTGTGCGGAACGCGCAACATCGAGCAGACCCGCGCCCTCGGTGCCGATCGCGTGCTCGACTACACCCGCGAGGACTTCACGCGCGAGCCCGAGCGCTACGACCTGATCGCCGACGTCGCGGGCGGCCACTCGTGGCACGCCCTCCGGGGAGCCCTCGAGCCGGACGGTCGGCTCGTGATCGTCGGAGCACACGGCAGCCGAGGCCAACTGCGGCACCTCGCAGCCGTCTGGCTCGCGTCGCGCTTCAGCAAGCAGACGGTCAAGTTCTTCGTCGCAAGCTTCAACAAGGAGGACCTCCAGACGCTCGCCGACATGCTCGAAAACGGGCAGTTGAAGCCGGCGATCGACCGGACGTACGAGCTCGACGAGGCGCAGGACGCGCTGCGCACATTCGGCGAAGGGCACGTCAGGGGGAAGCTGGTCCTGATCATCTGAGCCGCTATCGTCCCGCGCCGTGGCGCGGGAGTACTTCGGAACGGACGGCGTCCGCGGCGTCGTAGGCGAGACGCTGACGGCCGACCTAGTCGAGCGGTTGGGCAAGGCGGCAGCGGCCTGGTGCGGCCGCGGACGCATCTTCGTGGGGCGCGACACGCGCGCCAGCGGGCCGGAGCTGGAGGAGGCGTTCGCGGCCGGGATCGCCTCCGCCGGCGGTAGCGCCGTGCTCGCCGGTGTACTGCCGACACCCGCGGTCGCGCTGCTCGGTCTCGATCTCGGCGCGGTCATCTCCGCCTCGCACAATCCGCCGGAGTACAACGGCGTCAAGTTCTTCGACCGCGACGGCCGCAAACTCACTGACGCGGCCGAGGAGGAGATCGAGGCGCTCCTCGACAGCCCCGCACCAGGCGGCGGTGAGATAGACCGCGTCGAGGTCGCCGCGGACAGCTACCTCGAGCACGTGCTCGAGCGCTTCGGCACCGACCTCACCGGCCTTCGAATCGGAGTCGACTGCGCGAACGGCGCCTACGCCGGCCTTGCGCCGCAGGCATTCGAGCAGCTCGGAGCCGAGGTCACCGCGATAGGGAACGAGCCGGACGGATCGAACATCAACGTCGGCTGCGGCGCGACCGACCTCTCCCTGCTGTCGGACACCGTCCGCGCAGGCCGCCTCGACCTCGGCATCGCCTTCGACGGGGACGGAGACCGGATGCTCGCCGTGGACGAGCGTGGCGAGCAGGTCGACGGCGACCAGATCCTCGCGGTGCTCGCGCTCGCACTCGGCGTCGAGGGCGTCGCCGTGACGGCGATGACGAACCTCGGCTTCCACCGCCTGATGGAGGAGCGGGGCATTCGCGTCGTCGTCACCGACGTCGGCGACCGGTACGTCCTCGAGGCGCTGCGGCGTGACGGGCTGGTCCTCGGCGGCGAGCAGTCGGGCCACCTCATCTGGCTCGACGGGCACGTGACGGGCGACGGTCTGGTGGCCGGGCTGCTCCTCTGCAACGCGCTCGACGGGGGCACGATGTCGGAGGCGGTCGCGGTGATGCCGCGCTTCCCGCAGGTGCTGCGGAACCTGCCGCGCGCGGAGCGCGGTGCGCTGCCCGACGACCTGCTGGCGGCGGTCGAGGAGGTCAACGCGGAGCTCGACGGCACGGGCCGCGTCCTCGTCAGGGCGTCCGGCACCGAGCCGGTCGTTCGAGTGCTCGCTGAGGCCGAAACGGCGGGGGCCGCGGAGGACCTCTGTGCTAAAGTCGCCGACCTGGTGACACGGAAGCTCGGCTGACCCGCCCGCAACGCTGCGACCGGGTCATGAGGCCGGGCTTTTCGCGTTTCCAGGGAGCGTTTTCCGTGCCCAGCGGGGAAAGGAGCGGAC
>DASXOM010000090.1:0-5301 GCA_036494245.1 Gaiellaceae bacterium | reverse complement strand
CTTGCGGCGCGACCTCTTCGATCACCTCACGGCCCTCTCCCTCCGCTACTTCTCGCAGCAGAAGGCGGGCTGGATCATCGCGCGCCTCACGAGCGACGTCGACGCGGTCTCTGACGTCCTCTCGCAGGGGATGCCGACCCTTATCTCGAACGTCATCCTCCTGCCCGCGGCGGTCATCGCGCTCCTCATCGCCGACTGGCGCCTCGGGCTCATCGCTTTCGTCGTCCTGCCGCCGACTGTCATCCTCTCGCGCTGGTTCCAGCGCGCCTCACACTCGGCGAACGTCGAGCAGCGGAACCGGATCGCCGCCGTCACGGCGCAGATCGCCGAGTCGGTGGCGGGGATGGCAGTCGTGCAGGCGTTCAACCGCGAGCGCCGCTTCCAGGCCGAGTTCGATGCGCTCAACGACGCGAACCGAGCGCAGTCGACGTACGTCCAGCGGATCTTCTCCGTCTTCTTCCCGTCGATCGAATTCCTCGGCGTGCTCGCAACGGGCACGGTCCTGTACTTCGGTTCGAATCTCTACGAGAACCACACGCTCACCATCGGCACGCTGATCACGGCGATGTACCTGCTGCAGCTCGTCTTCCAGCCGCTGCAGGAGCTCTCCGATGTGTACGGACAGCTGCAGTCGGCCGGCGCGGCGATGGTGAAGATCGGGATCGTCCTCGACGAGGAGCCCCACATCCGGGATCGGCCCGGGGCGCTGCCGCTGCCGCGCATCGAAGGCGATCTCGCGATCGACACTGTCGTCTTCGCCTACGGCAAGGATCCGGTGCTGCAAGGGGTCTCCTTCCACCTCTCGCCCGGCGCCTGTTTCGCGCTCGTCGGCGAGTCGGGACACGGCAAGTCGACGCTCGCACGGCTGATCGGCCGCTTCTACGACCCCGACCAGGGAGCGGTGCGTGTGGACGGGCACGACCTGCGCGACGTCCAGCTCCGCTCGTATCGGCGCCAGCTCGGCGTCGTGCTGCAGGATCCGTTCCTCTTCAGCGGGACGATCGCCTCGAACATCCGCTTCGCGAAGCCCGACGCGACAGACGAGGAGGTCGAGGCTGCGGCCGCCGCCGTCGGCGTCGACCGGGTCGCGGCGCGTCTCTCCGGCGGCCTGGAGCACGCGGTCCGCGAGGGCGGCGCCGGCCTGTCGGCAGGGGAGCGGCAGCTCATCTCCCTTGCGCGGGCCCTGCTCGCCGACCCTCGGATTCTCATTCTCGACGAGGCGACGTCGAACATCGACCGCCCGACGGAGGTGCTGATCGAGCAAGCGCTCGACCGGCTCCTCAAGGGCCGCACCTCGATCATCATCGCCCACCGCCTCTCGACGGTGCGGCGCGCCGACGAGATCCTCGTCGTCGAGAACGGCCAGGTCATTCAGCGCGGCAACGAGCGCGAGCTCCTCGCGGTCGACGGCCCATTCCGCCGCCTCGCCCACGCGCTCGAGGGCGGCGAGCCGGAGCTCGCGGTAGCCGGCTAGGGGTCTTTGGGAAGCTGCTCGAGGACGCGCAACGCGACCTCGACCACGTGCGGATCGAACTGACTGCCCGCACCCTCCGCGATCCTGCGCACGGCCTCGCGGTGACTGAGGCGCCGCCGGTACGGCCGGTCGGTCGTCATCGCGTGGTAGGCGTCGCAGACGAAGATGATGCGCGACTCGAGCGGGATGTCCTCGCCGGCGACGCCGTCCGGGTAGCCGCGGCCGTCCCAGCGCTCGTGGCAGTGGCGGACGATCGGTCGCACGACCTGTAGCCGATCGATCGGGGCGATGATCCGCTCGCCGAGCTCCGGATGCGTCTGGACGATCTTCCGCTCCGCCGCGGTCAAGCGGCCCGGCTTGGTGAGCACGTCGCTCGGGATGCCGATCTTGCCGATGTCGTGCAAGAGCGCGCCGAGCTCGAGGCACTTGAGCGCGCGATCCTCGAGGCCGAGCTCGCGACCGACGCGCAAGGAGAGATCCTTGATCCAGCGCGCATGGGTGGACGTGTACTCGTCGTTCGCCTCGAGCGCGTTGGCGAGCGCCTCGACGGTGGAGACGAACGTGCGCTCGAGCCCCTCGTAGCTCGAGGCGTTGGCGATCGCGAGCTTCGCCTGCTGCGCGAGACCGCCGAGCAGTGCGAGCTCGCGCTCCCCGAAGTCCGCTCGCTCGACGAGCGCGACGAGACAGCCTAGGCGGCCTTCGACGTCGAACGGCGCGACCGCGTACCGGCCGCCGGGAACGGGCGCCTCGCCGATCAGCGGCTCGTAGTCCTGAGGCTCGGCGACATACGCCTCCCGGCCGACCTGCAGGGCGTCGAGCGGGTAGGGATGGGCTGCGAGCTCGGCGAGCGTCTCCGGCGAGTGTCCATGCTCGGCCTGAAGCCTGAGCTCACCGTCCGTCTCGAGGTAGAAGGACGTGTTGCGGCTGTCGAGGATCTCCGAGGAGAGCTCGGTCACCCGGCCCGCGATGTCGTCGAGCTCTACGAGCGTGGCGAGCTCCCGCCCGAACTCGAGCAGCGACGTCGCGCTGTCGGCCTCGCGCCGCGCCGACTCGTACAGGCTCGCGTTCTCGACCGCGACCGCGGCATGGCCGGCGAGCACCTCCAGCAGCGGCACGTCGTCCTCGTCGAACTGGTTCAGCCCGAGCTTGGAGACAACGATCACGCCGACGACGCGGGTTCCGTAGCGAAGCGGCACCGCGAGGAGCGACTCCTCGATCGGGACGGTGCCTTCGATCAGCTGCCCGAACTCGCAGTTTGCAGCGTCGGCGACGACGATGGACTCCCCGAGCTCGGCGCAGCGGCCGGTGACTCCTTCGCCGACGCGCTTGCGGAGGATGTCGAGAGAAAGCGAGTCCACGCCCGACGTGAGATCGCCGAGGAAGGCGACCGGGATGAGCTCGTCGCCGTCGGCGACGAACACGCGGCAGTTGTGGTAATCGACGAGCGACCGGAGCTCAGCCGCGATCGCGTCGCCGATCTCCCGCACGTCGTTGAGCCTGTTCAACCGGCCCGTCAGGCTCTGCAGCATCTTCAGGTGCGCGATCGAGCGGACGTCGCGCTCGATGCCGGGCGCGTCGGGCCGCCGCGCTCCGACTTCGGAGTAGAGAACGACCTGGTTCTTGCCCTGCGCCTTCGCGGTCATCATCGCCGCCTCTGCGCACGCCGCGAGCTCGCGCGGGTTCATGGCGTGCTCGGGCCCGAGCGAGAGCCCGACCGAGACGGTCATCCGGCCGATGCCCGGGAAGTCGACCTCCGCGAGCCTGCTCTGCACCCGGCCGGCGACCCGGACGGCGTCCTCGCCTCCGCAGCTGTCCATCACGACCGCGAACTCCTCGCCGCCGAGCCGACAGATCACGTCGTCCGGCCGCACAATCGCGCGGAGGGCCTCGGCGAGAAAGCGGAGCAACTCGTCGCCGACGGCGTGGCCGTGGACGTCGTTGACGCGCTTGAAGTCGTCGATGTCGAGCATCAGCACCGCAAGCGGCCTTTGGGTGCGGCTCGACTCCTGCAGCGACTGGAGGAGCCGCTCGTAGAAGACGCTGTGGTTGAAGAGCCCCGTGAGCGAGTCGGTGCGGGCCTGGTGCTCGAGGCGTGCTCGAATCTCGGCGTTGTCGAGCGCGAGCGCGGCCGCGTCGCCGAAGCGCTTCGCGATCTCGAACTCCGTGTCGCTGAACGCGACGGCGTCGCCCTCACGGTAGATGTTGAGCGCACCCTTGATCTGACCGCGCGCGATCAGCGGAACGCAGATAAGGGCTTCGGGCTCCATGGGCGTCCCGGGCACGGTGCGCACACGCGGGTCGAGGTGCGCCTGGTTGCAGAGCACGGCTTCACGATGCCGCGTCGCCCAGCCCGTGATGCCCTCCGAGAAGCTGATCGTCGTGCTCATGATCTCGTCCGCGTAGACATCACGGACGAGCACCGGCTTGAGCACGCATTTCGTCTCGTCGGCCTCGTAGATCGTCAGCGTGTCCAGCGACGGGATCAGGTCGCCTACCGTGTCGGCGATGCGCACCAGGAGGGCGTCGAGGCTCTGCTCCGCGAGAACCTCGTGGTAGACGTCGGCGAGCCTCCTGTACGACTCGACGAGGGTGGGATCGCCACCGGGCGCATCGTCGTCGAGCAGCCGCAGATGACTGGGCCGGACTACCACCGATCCCCCGATCGATCGCAGTTCAGATGCACGCTAGAAGCTCCCGGAAGTGGACCGCAGCGGACGCACGAAGCATCGGTTGGTGGCCTCCAGCACGAATCCCTCGTGCGGGTGAACACGCAGCTCGATGCTTTGCCTGGGCAACTGCGGGAATGGGCGCGGTATGGCCGATTCAGCCGCCGAACTGGTCCCCTCGCGCCCGTCGCTGCCGAAGCTCCGGGAGGCAGCTGCGGGGTGCCGTGCCTGCCCGCTGTGGGAGGACGCGACGCAGACGGTGTTCGGTGCGGGCAACCGCAGCTCGGTCGCGATGTTCGTCGGCGAGCAGCCCGGCGACCGGGAGGACCTGGAGGGCGCGCCGTTCGTCGGCCCGGCCGGCCGCGTGCTCGACGAGGCGCTCGCGCAGGCGGGCATCGACCGGCAAGCGGTCTACGTGACGAACGCGGTCAAGCACTTCAAGTGGGAGCCGCGCGGCAAACGCCGCATTCACGCGAAGCCGAGCTGGAGCGAGCTGACCGCGTGCCGCCCCTGGCTCGAGGCCGAGCTCGCGGTCGTCCGTCCCACCGTGCTCGTCTGCCTAGGAGCGACGGCGGCGCAGTCCCTTCTCGGCCGCCAGTTCCGGGTCACGAAGCAACGGGGCGAGTGGATCGACTCCGACCTCGCCGAGCACGTAACGGCGACGATCCACCCGAGCGCGATCCTGCGCCAGAGAGACGACGAGTCCCGCCATGAGGAAATGGCCAACTTCGTCGAAGACCTGAAGCTGGTCGCAAGCGTGCTCGACAGGCCGGAGGCTAAGCCTCGGCGCAGCCGGGCTTAGCCTCCGGCCTCCCCGCTCCCGGGCGCGCGCCGCAGGCGCCCGCCCCGGCGGGCAGCAAAATCTCTGCACGGAGTGTTCGCGAGACCGCGTCTCGCGAACGCGGAGTTCGTTCTATTCCGAGCGAAGAGCGAAGCTCTTCGCGAGGCGGCTAATCGCCCCAGTCGAAGTCGCGCGCGCCGCCGTTGCCCCAGAAGGCGGATTCCTCGATGGCGGGCGCAGCTGCCTCGCTCGTCTCGGCGGTCACCTCTTCGAGCGGCTCCTCGCCCGGCCAGGCGCGGACGTCTTCGAGGCTCTCGTCGCTGAAGTCCGGGTCGACGCCGTCCATCGTCTCCTCGATTCGCGCCTGTTCCTCGCTCTTG
>DASXOM010000089.1:0-2766 GCA_036494245.1 Gaiellaceae bacterium | reverse complement strand
GTCGGCCTGCGCTTCCGCAAGTGCGAGCGGAATCGAGCCGGAGGACGTGTTGCCATAGCGGTCGACATTGATCACCACACGGTCGGACGGCATGCCGAGCTTCTTGGTTGCGTGATCGATGATGCGGACGTTCGCCTGGTGGGGGACATAGACGTCGACATCCTCGACGCTCGCTCCGTGCCGCTCGAGCACGGCCTCAGCGGACGAGACGAGAACGCGCGTCGCGAACTTGAAGACCTCGCGCCCGTTCATCTTCACGAACTTCTCCGGATCGTCGAACGTGCGCGAGCCGCTACCGGGCAGCCAGAGGTGCTCGCCACCGGCGCCATCGGCGCCCAGCTCGAACGCGTAGAAGCCTGCCTCCTCCGAGGGCTCGAGCACCACGGCTCCCGCTCCGTCGCCGAACAGGACGACCGTCGAGCGGTCGCTCCAGTCGAGGATGCGGGAGAGCACGTCGCCGCCGACCACCAGCGCGCGTCGTGAGAGCCCCGCTGCGACCATCCCGTAGGCCTGCGCGATCGCGTACATGAAGCCTGTGCAGCCGGCGGAGAGGTCGTACGCAGCCGCGTCCTTCGCGCCCAACCGGTCGGCGAGGATCGCCGAGGTCGAGGGAAACATCATGTCCGGCGTGACGGTGGCGACGATCAGGAGGTCGACGTCCGCTCCGTCGATGCCGGCCTGCTCGAGCGCCTGTTGCGCAGCCGGTAGAGAGAGGTCGGAGAGCGCCTGCGAGTCGGCCGCGATCCGCCGCTCGCGAATGCCCGTGCGCTCCATGATCCATTCGTCCGAGGTGTCGACCAGCTGTGAGAGCTCGTCGTTCGTGACCACGCGCTCGGGGGCGTAGGCGCCGAGGCCCGTGATCGTGACGTGCTGGTCGCTCCGGGCTTCGCCGATCATCCGCCGTCGCTGCCTACGAAGACCGTCAGCATGGCCTCGACGGCGGTCTCCCCGTCCACGCTCGCTCGGCCCTCCCCCTTCGCGATCGGCCCGCGCACACGCAGGAACTCGCACTCCAGGTCGAGCACGTCTCCTGGCACGACGACCCGCTTGAAACGGCAGTCGTCGATTCCGGCGAAGAAGGGGATCTTGCCGTTGTTCGCCTCGTCGGCGAGCACGGCGACCGCCCCGCACTGGGCGATCGCCTCGACGGTCAGCACGCCCGGCATCACAGGACGATCCGGGAAGTGCCCCTGGAACCACCAGCCGTCCTCGGGCACGAGGTAGCGGCCCCGCACCTTCCGGCCGGGCTCGAGCTCCAGCACCTCGTCGACGAGCAGGAACGGAGGGCGGTGCGGGATGATCGACTCGATCGTCTCCCGCCCAAACGGGGGTGCGGGAGCGGTCATGCTACGTCGCGCTGCTCGAGCCGCTCGCGAAGGCGGTTCCTACCCCGGTGCGCATGGCACTTGGCCGTCCCGACCGGCATGCCTGCGGCGGCCGCGATCTCCTCGAACGTGTAGCCGAGAGCGTCCTTGAGGACGATCACCTGCGCCTGCTCGGGCGAGATGCCCGCCAGCGAGTCGCAAAGCTCCCGCCGCAGCTCCGTGATGCGGACGCCGCGAGTCGGGTCGTGCTCGATGTCCGTGCCGAGCTCGTCGGGCAGCGGATCGTGGAGGCGCGTGCGCTGCCGTTCGGCCACGTCGCGACAAGTGTTGACGACGAGCCGGTGCAGCCACGTCGAGAACTGCGCCTCGCCGCGGAACTGCTTGAGGCGGACGCAGAGCTTCGCCAGCGCCTCCTGCGCCGCGTCCCGTGCGTCCTCGGGGTCGCGCAGGAGGTGGCGCGCAAGCCGCTCGACGCGCGGCGCATGGCGGATGCAGAGCGCTTCGAGCGCCCGAGCGTCACCGTCCTTCGCGCGGGTCACGAGAATCGGGTCGCTGAGGCTCGCGTAGTCGAGACTGCGCTCGCGCAGCGGCTGCCTGATCCTCCCCACGGCGCGACTAGTCTAGATGCGGGTGTCGGATCTCTCCTCCGCCTCGGTCGAGCCGTTGCTGCAAGGACGGCTCGGATCCCCGTACCGCTTCATCGAGGAGTGCGCGTCGACGCAGCACCTGCTCGGGCCGGACGACACCGAAGGCACGACGGTGGCGACCGACCTGCAAACGCAGGGCCGCGGGCGACTCGGCCGCACCTGGGAGACACCGTCCGGCCGCGCGCTGCTCTTCTCCGTCCTCCTCCTCCCGCGGCCACCGATGGCGATCTGGCCCGAGCTCTCGCTCGTCGCCGGCGACGCGGTGGCCGCAGCGCTGAGCACCGAGACAGGCGTTGCGGCGAAGCTCGGCCATCCCAACGATGTCCTGATCAAGGGCCTGAAGGTCGCCGGGATCCTGCCCGAAGCAAGCGTGGGCAGGGTCGTGCTCGGGATCGGTGTCAACGTCAACCAGCCGGACGAGGAGCTGCCAACCGGCACGGCGAAGCCGCCGACCTCACTTCGCATCGAGACCGGTCGGGAGTGGCCGCGTGCGCCGCTACTCGCGACGATCCTGCTCGAGCTCGAGCGCCGCTATGACGACTGGCAGCGGCTCCACACGAACCGTTAGCGATCAGTGCTCGTCGGGGTGCTGCTCGCGGAAGTTCCGGGCCGCCTCGATCGCGGCACCGAGATTCAAGCCCTTGTCCTTCGCTTGCTTGATCAGCATCACGGTCTCGAGCGCGTCGATGTCGTAGATCCGCTGCTTCTTGCCCTTGGTCGGGATCTGGGCCTTGTTCGTCCAGTAGTCGAGCTGCATCTTCGAGATCCCGGCGATCTGGCAGACCTGGCCCAGG
>DASXOM010000088.1:0-9818 GCA_036494245.1 Gaiellaceae bacterium | reverse complement strand
GACCGGTGCGGCTGCGACCGGACGCGTCTCCTCCGGCGTCTCCTCGCGTACGACGACGTCGCGCTCTTCGAGCGCGGCGCGGAGACCGGTGACGTCGTCCTCGGTCAGCTCGTGCTCGTCGGCGAGAGCCTGAATGTCCTTCTCCTCGACGAAACCGCGCTCGGCGGCCTCCTCGAGCAGGCGCTCAACAGGCGAGAGGTCGTGCAGATGAATCGTGTCGCTCAGTGTTGTTCCTTTCGCTCGTGGTGGGCTGCCGGTTTTCGGCGCCCTGGCGGCTTAATGGGCAACCCCCGCGGTGCCGCCACCCGTATGAGTTATAGAACGGCGTTGCACCGAAGTCCATTCCCAAACTCGGTGTTTTTCTATTTCCGTACAAAGTCTCATTCCCTGCTTACGCAGGAAAAATTCAGCGTTCGACGGCGCGCCCGGTGATTTCTGTGAGGCTGATTCGCAGGACGACGACATCCGGACCGAGCGGGCGCGGCTCGGCGGACCTGCCCGCGGTGCGCGCAAAGCGCTCTCGCATGAGGGCAAGCGCCTGCTCGACAGCGTCGCCGGCGAGCTCTTCGGAGATCCCGTTGGCGATCACGCTCCGCCAGCTTCCCTTGCCGTCAGCGTCGTACTCGTCGATTTCGACGCAGACGCGCGGGTTCTCGCGCAGGATCGCAGTCTTGCGGCCCTCGGTGGTGACCGCGACGACCGCGCCTTCCTCGTACGCGTAGATGAGCGGTACGACGTAGGTGGCTCCGTCGGCGTGGCAGCCGAGGCGCGCAATCCTCTGGTTGAGCAGGAATTCCTCGACTTCGCCGCGTGAGAGCTCGCGCGGGACGCCTCTGCCGGCCTCGGGACTTGGCATCTCGTTCGGAGCGTAGGACATACTGAAATCATCGTGTTGCGCAGGTGGTTCCTGACAGCGCTTTGCCTGGGCCTGGTCGTCGGCGTCGCCGCCGTGGCGGCGTTGCTGGCGTGGCCGAGCGTCGGCGTGGCCGCGTCGGAGAGCGGCCTCGCGGGCATCTCGCTGCCCGGCTTCTCGGGGCATGTCGAGCACCTGTCGGTGACAGGCCCCCACGGGAAGCCGCTGCCGGTCGTGATGCGCGGCGACACCATCTGGCCGCGCGCGCGGCTCAGGCCCGGCGAGCGCTTGACCGTCACCGTCGAGATCCAGCGTCCGAGCTGGATCGGTTGGCTCGTCGGCCGGCAGGAAGAGCGGACGATGACGGTGGTGACGCCGGCGGCTCACCTCCGCTCGACTTTGCTCCGGCCGAAGCGAGGTACCGCCGTGATGGTGAGCTTCGCCGAGCCCGTGAGCCGGATCGCAATCGGAACCGGACGGCTCCAGAGACTGGGGACCGGCCGGAGCGTCGTGCCGCTCGGCATCCGCGCCGCCGGGCACGCGACTGCGGGAACGACGACAGTGGCGGCGGCGGTCAGGCCGTGGGAGACGCTCTCGGAGCCCGCCCACGTCTCGTGGTTCGTTCCCGGGTCGCGGACGAGTGTCGTCGCAGAGCCCAGCGCTGGTAGCCGCATCTCCCCGCTGGCCCCCCTGACCCTGACGTTCGCCCGCCCGGTCTCGTCGGTGCTCGGCTCCCAGCTGCCTCGCATGGAGCCCGCCATGCCCGGTCACTGGGAGCAGGTGAACTCCAACACGCTCTCCTTCCGGCCCAGCGGACTCGGCCTCGGTCTCGGCGGCACCGTGCAGGTGTCGGTTCCGGGCAGGACGCTCGCCTGGCACGTGGCTCCCGGCTCGACGCTCCGGCTGCAGGAGCTCCTCGCCCGGCTCGGTTATCTCCCAGTCCGCTGGCGAGCGCCGGCCGGCTCGCCTTCGACGCCTACCGACGAAGTGGCCGCCGCGGTCTCGGCGCCGCACGGGACGTTTTCCTGGCGCTTCCCTGGCACACCAGCCTCGCTCCAGACGCTGTGGAAACCGGGCGCCTGGAACGTCGTTACCCAGGGCGCCGTGATGCGTTTCGAGAACGTGCACGGCATGGGCACCGACGGCGTGGCTGGCCCGCAGGTCTGGAGAGCGCTGATGAAGGACGACCTCGCCGGCCGCCGCTCGGACTCCGGCTACAACTACGTCTTCGTCCACGAGACGGAGCCGCAGTCGCTCAGCCTCTGGCATGACGGCCGCGTGATCCTCACCTCGCCGGGTAACACCGGGATCGCGTCGGCGCCGACGGCGCAGGGGACGTGGCCCGTCTTCGAGCACGTCTCGGTCGGGACGATGAGCGGGACGAATCCCGACGGCACGCACTACCACGATCCCGGGATCCGCTGGATCAGCTACTTCCACGGTGGCGATGCGCTGCACGAGTTCCCGCGCGCGTCGTTCGGGACGCCGCAGAGCCTCGGCTGCGTCGAGCTGCCGGAGGCCGCGGCGGCCGCGGTCTGGCCCTACACCCCGATCGGAACGCTCGTCACGATCGAGTCCTGACTGTCACGCCCCGGTAAAGGCCTACCCGGGGACCCGCAACTGCGGCGGGAGTACGGCAGAATCAGTTCGCGTGGCGAGTGTGAGGGGTCTCACCGGTCTGTCTCTCGCGGTCGTCGCCGTGTTGGTCGTGGCGGGCGCTGCCGCAGCCCATCGTTCCGGGCCGCGGCCCGTTCCCGGCCAGCGCGCCGCGCTGACGGCTGTGAAACGGGCGCTCGCCGCCGGTCGGTTGACCGCGGCCGAGGCCCGGGCGGACCGCGCCGTGATCGCCCGGTCGGTGCACCTCGTCCGAGTACTGCCGGCGGCGCGCCGGGCGCGCGTCGAGGTCGCGCTCGGGCAGGCGGCAGCTCTGGGCAAGCACCTGACGGCTCCACGTGCGGAGGCGGTGTTCGGCCAGCTGCGGGCGAACGACGACTACTTCGCACGGCACGGGCTGCCGCGTGGCGGGACCGACATCACCGACGCAGACGGGATCGTCTACCGCTACTTCGCCGGCCGCTGCCTCGAGTTCCATCCGCTCGCCAATTTCTCCGCGCTCAACGCCCATGCGACTGCCAAGGACGTCGCCGGGACCGAGCGGCTGGCAACAGCGCTGATCGCTCGCGCGGTGCCCCGCAGCGGCGGGATCGCCTGGGAGTACTACTTCCCGTACGGGGGCGGCCGGGCGCCGTGGGTGTCGGGCATGGCCCAGGCCGTCGCCGCGCAGGCCTTCTCCCGTGCCGCAGCGCTTGTGACCGACGAGTCCACGACGTTCTCCCACGAGGCCGCCGTCGCGTTCGCCACCGTCCCGCGGCTGACGACGAAGGTCGCGGCCGGGCCCTGGATCCGCCTCTATTCCTTCAGCTCGCTGGCGGTGCTGAACGCGCAGCTGCAGTCGGTGCTGTCGCTCGAGACGTACGCGAAGGCATCGGGCGACTCTGAGGCCGCGACGCTCGCCTCGCAGATGGAGCAGGCGTCCGCCGCCAGCGTGTCCCGGTTCGACACCGGCTACTGGACGTACTACTCGCTCGGCGGCGGCCCCACTCCGCTCTCGTACCAGAAGTTCATCGTCCAGCTCCTGCACCGGCTCGCTCCCGACGACCCTCGGTTTGCCGTTGCGGCCGCTCGCTTTGCGGCGTACCTGCACGAGCCTCCCGCCTTCAAGCTCGCGAGCGCCTCCGGCGCGACGCTGCGCTTCTGGCTCTCCAAGCCGGCTTCGGTCAGCGCATCGACGTCGAGTGGCACGGTGCGCCTCGGCCTCCACGCCGGCTGGCACACGCTTCGCTGGCGCGAGCCGAAGCGCGCCGGGTTCTACGCGATTCACGTCACCGCCGTCGACTGGGCGGGTAACCGCGCCTCGTTCACCGCGCTGCCGATCGTCCACGCCCCCACGTCCGGACGGCCGTCGACAGGGGCGCCGCCGCCCTCGGGAGCCGGCGGCCCCACCGGGCCGCCGCCGCTCGCCACCGGTGTTGGGATCGACGAGTCCGGCCAGGCGACCCTCGCGGGCTCGCTCGGCCTGGGCCTCGTCCGCATGACCGCCGCCTGGCAGCCGGCACAGACGGCGCCGGATCCTGCGGTCGTCCAGTCGCTGCAGGGCCTTCCGTCGGGTATGGAGCTCGCGCTCGAGCTCCACACCGAGCAGCTCCCGACCGACGATGCCGGCCGCACGGCGCTTGCGCACTATGCAGCGTCGCTCGCGCAGCAGACTCCGGCGCTGCGCGACCTCGTCCTCACGCCCGCGCCCTCTCGCGAGCTCGCGGTGCGCTATGCCGACGCCCTGGCCGCGGTGGGAGCCGCCGTCGGGTCGGTGAGGACCGATGTCGCGGTCGGGCCGTTTCTCGACGGCTCGACGCCGAAGCCGCAGTCCACCGCGCTCGCGCTCGCGCGCCAACTCGCCCAGGATGGTGCTCAGCCCGGCCTCGTCTCCTTCCTGCCGGCCCCCGTTCCCGGTGCCGGAGCCTGGGCGGTGGGCGATCTCGACAGCCTGGAGTCCACGCTCGCCAAGGGGCTCGGCAAGGCGCCGTCGGTGCTCCTCGACGCTGTCCCCACGCCCACGACCGTGCCCTCGTCGGAGCAGGGCTCGTACCCGGGCGGGGCGCCGGCGGTGGAGGGTGCCGTCGACCCCGCGACGCAGGCCTCGACCTATGCCGCTGCGATCGAGGCGGCCGCGTGCCTCCCGGACGTGAGCGGGCTGCTTCTCGACCGGCTCGTGGACGACCATACGGCTCCGGAGCCGCCAACCGGGCTCTACTACGCGAGCGGCGACGCGAAGCCGTCGGCGCGCGCCGTCGAGCGGGCGATCGGAGCCGTGGGACGAGGAGCCGTCGTCTGTCCCGGCCTGGCGGCTCGCGTCACGCCGACCACGCTCATGTTCCCGGGGCAGCTCTCGAGATCAGCCGCGGCGTCGGTCGTCCTCGGGTGCAGCCGCGACTGCCTCTATCTCGTCGCGCTCGACCGCGCCGACGGGCGGCCGCTCGTCGCTCGGCGCGGGAGCCTGAACGGCGGCGATGTGCCGAGGACGATCATCCTGCCGAAGCGGCAGATTCCCGCCGGCAGCTACCGCCTCGACGTCCGGCTCGTCAGTCGCGTCGACCCCGGCGCAGTCGAGCGCGAGCGGAGCGGCCTGCTCCGCGCCGGCTGAGGCGCCGGCGACCGAATCGGCCCGGGCTAGACTGCAGGCTCCTGCCGACGTAGCTCAGCTGGTAGAGCACATCACTCGTAATGATGGGGTCGGGAGTTCGAGTCTCCCCGTCGGCTCTACCTTTGCGGAGATCGTCCCTGCGGGACGCGCTCGATAGGTTCCGCGACATCGGCTACCGGGTGGACGCTGGGAAAAGGCAGCGCTTGCAGCGCTTTCGCGTCTAGAACCTTTGGAAGAGCTCTGTCATGCTGGCTACGCGGGGGGAAGACCTAGGAGGACCAGATGAACAAGAAGCGCGTCTTTGCGCCGGCGCTTGCTGCAGCGTTGCTCGGCGTGATCGGCACCGCCTCGGTGGCGTCGGCCGCTCCGACGAGCAGCCACAGCGGCGGAGCGAATGCGAATCAGATCGGGATCGTGCGGATCGATCCCAACAACGCGATGGCCGCCTACGTAACCGGCAACTACACGTGCCCGGCGGGAGCGCAGGCACATCTCTTCGTCTCGGTCAAGCAGGTCGCGACCGGCGCGCCCGACAATCGGCTCAAGGAAGAGGGGAGCAGCCAGTACACGTCCGCATGGCTCGAGACTCATCCGGCGCCTGACACGTTCACCTGCGACGGGACGTGGCACCAGGGAACGTGGCGGATCACCGATGATCCCCTCGATCCGTCCTACGGTCTCTTCGACTACGGCTTCGGCGGGCCACTCATCCCCGGCATGGTCTACGTGCAGTTCTGCTGGGACGACGACAGCGGGAACAACGCCTGGCACGCGTACAGCGAGCAGTTCGCCAGGGCGGGGTACTGATCGATCTCAGACGGGGCGCCCGGTCCGGCCGGGTGCCCTGTTCTGATCCCTAGCTCGCGGGAGGGACGAGCGGAAGCAGGAGGCGAAACGTCGATCCGGCGCCGGCTGTGCTCTCGAGCTGAATCGTGCCGCCGTGAGCCTCTGCGATGACCTGTGAGATCGCCAGGCCGAGACCGCTGCCTGGGATCGCCTTCTCGATCGCGTTCGTGCCGCGGAAGAACCGGTTGAAGAGGTCCGACTGCTCGGCGTGCGGGATGCCGAGACCGGTGTCCGTCACCTCGAGGACCGCCGTATCGCGTTCGCGACGCGCGGACAGGCGGACGCTGCCGCCCTCCGGGGTGAACTTGACCGCATTGGCCACGAGGTTGTCGACGATCCTGATGAGCTGCGGCCGATCGGCAACTACTCCCTGTGGCGCCTTTCCCGCGATGAGCACGGAGATGTTCTTCGCGGCCGCCGCCGGACTGGCCGTCTCGGCGGCCTCGTTCAGGACGTCGGCGAGGTCAACCGGTTGCCGGTCGAGCTCGAGCGGATGCGAGTCGGCGCGGGCGAGAAAGAGGAGCTGGTCGACGAGCGCGGTGAGCCGGTAGGCGTTTCGCTGGACGATTCGGAGGTGGCTCTCGCGGGTCGGCGAGAGCGGGCCCTCGGCCGGGTCGAGCGACATCTCGAGGTAGCCGCTGAGCGACGTGAGCGGAGTCCGCAGCTCGTGCGACGCGGTCGCGACGAACTCGTCCTTGAGGCGGTCGAGCTCGACGAGGCGTTCGTTCTGGGCGGCCAGCTGGCCGGAAGCGTGTGTGAGCCAGTCCGTCTGCTCCTGCAGCAAGGCGGTGCGCCGGCGCGAGTCCTGGCTGAGGCGCTGGACCATGAGGCCGGTGACGGTGGCGACAGTCGTCAGGACGAACGCTCCGCGCCAGCCCGAGCTCGGATAGCTGGAGCCGCCTACGAGTGCGAGCGGAAACGCCTGGGCGGCCGCCATCGCGACCAGGATCATCGCGAGCTCGCGTCGCCCCGCGGTGACGGCGAGCCAGAGGACGGGCAGCAGGAAGAGTCCACCGAATCCCGATGCCGATCCGCCCGCGGCCTCCCGGAGGAAGGCGGCGAGCAGGATGTACCCGACTGGGATCCCGAGAGCCGCGAGCCGCGGAAAGACCGACCAGAACAGGGTCAATCCGAGCAGGGCGGCACTGAGCCCCGCCGCAACGCAGACGTCGCCGTATTCGAGCCGGATGCCCGTGGGCAGGAACAGCAGCCCATACGCCGTGACGACCGCGATCAGCGTGAACTCGACCGCGTGCTCCGGCGGCTTCGTCTTCGTTGTCGCGCCGAAGCGTGGGCGGCCCAAGCGGGCTACGAACTCGGCGGTCGTTGCGGTCATCTCCCGCAGTAGATCGGCCAAAGCGCAGGAGTCCTGGACCCTTCGGTGGAAAGAGACGCGATGGCGGGTTCCCAGATTCTCGTTGTCGACGACGACGACGACATTCGTGGGCTGGTGCGCACGCTGCTCGAACGAGCGGGACACGACGTCTCCGACGCTTCGGACGGGCGCGAGGGCCTGCGCGAGCTCTACGCGGGCTCGCCGGACCTCGTGATCCTCGACGTCGCGATGCCGGGCCTCGACGGCTGGGCAACGCTAGAGCGGATCCGGGAAGTGTCGGACGTCCCCGTCCTGATGCTGACCGCGCGAGACGCGGAGGTCGAACGTGTCCGGGGCCTCAAGGGCGGAGCGGACGACTACGTGGTCAAGCCGTTCGGGCGCCAGGAGCTCGTGGCGCGAGTCGACGCGCTCCTGCGCCGTCCCCGCAGCCCCGGCGAGCCGGACACCTATGCCGACGCACGGCTCAGCATCTCCTTTGCGCAGCGCGCGGTGCGCTACGACGACCGGGAGGTCGCCCTGACCCGCCTCGAGTACCGGTTGCTATCTACGTTCGTCCGGCACCCGAATCAGGTGCTGAGCCACGAACAGCTCCGCGAGCTCGTCTGGGGCGACACGACGGCCACCTCCCGTGACGAGGTGAAGCTCTATGTCGGATATCTGCGGCGGAAGCTCGACCCGGCCGCGCCAGGGAGTACCCCGATCGAGACCGTTCGCGGCTTCGGTTACCGCTACAAAATGCCTGTTTAGCAGCGGTTTTCCGGTCCGCGCCCGCTTCCAGCTCGACTCATCCCGGTTTCCTACCCACGAGGCCGATCCAGGCGCTGCCACGAAATTCGCCATGAAAGGACTCGTACACATGCACAGTCTGCGGCAGCGTCTCGCTCGCGACGAGGGCTTCACCCTGATCGAGCTCCTCGTCGTGCTGCTCATCATCAGCATCTTGCTTTCGATCGCCATCCCGTCGTATCTCGGGATCCAGAAGAAGGCCCAGCAGACGGCGGCGATGTCGGACGTCCGCACGGCGGTCCCCGACGCCGCGGCGTTCTACTCGGACGTCGGCAGCTACACGGGCATGACCGCCACCGCCCTGCACAACACGTACGACTCGGGGCTGATCATCTCCAGCAGCGGCTCCCCCGGCGTCGTGAGCGCCATCCCCAGCCACCTCGACAGTCAGCAGTTCTGCGTTTCTGCTGTCGACACGGGCCACTGGGCGTACATCGCCGGCCCGGCCGGACAGGTCGTGAACGCCACCACTGCGACGTCGAACCCCTGTAGCGGGTTCTAGTCTCGAGCGGTAACCGAGGTACCGGGGGCGCGGAAGACCGCGCCCTCTCTCGTGCTCAGGCGTCCGCGGTGCGCCGCTCGGTTTGCGGCACGAGCGGGATGTCATCGACCAGCGCGATCGTGGTCGCCTCGGCCGTCAGCGCCGCGTCGAGGTCCACCTGCGGCGGCTCGACCTGCGTCGCGCAGTACGGGCACATCTGCCAGAGCGGCTCGAGCGGCGCATTGCACCTCGCGCACGACGCGCGGAGCACCGTCATGCAGACGGGACAGGCGATGTAGTCGGGCCCGAGCGCCGTGCGGCAGACGGGACACGCCGCCACTTGCCAGCGTTGGAGCTGCTGCTCGAGCGCCTGCAGCTCGACGCGCCGCGAGCGCACGTCGTCGAGCGTGTCGGAGGGCCGGAAGAGGAGATAGACGACCGAGCCGATGTAGGGCAGCGCGAGCCCGACCAGCGTGGCGAGGAAGACGAGGAACGGATCCCCGATCCGCTTGCGAGCATCTCGATACACCCAGAAGGCGATCCCGAGCCAGAAGACGACGGCGAAGAAGACGGCGATGTTCCGAGCGACGACGAAGCCCGTCGAGTGGAAGAGGTCGTCGAGTGTGGTGAACGACGACGAGAGGGGGAGGTCGATCACGGCCGAGGAAATTCCCGCGCCCTCGGGGCGCAAACGCATGGGCACGACTGGATCGGTTTCTCGGACCGGCGTTTGCAGCACAATGTGCGAGTCGTGGCAGAGAACCAGGGTCGGAACGGAAGAGGGCCGCAGCGCAGACAGCCGTCGCGCGCGGACATCGAGTTCGAGCGGGTGCTGTTCGCGCGGCACGGCCGATTGCGCCGCCGTAACCGGAAACGCCGCAGCCTCCTGCTGTTCGGGGCCCTTCTCCTGGCCTCCCTCATCGCGCTCGGGCTTGCCACCGTCGCCTTCACCGGCCAGCAGATCCTGCTCTCGCAGTGCAACCTGTCCGATCTTCGTCAGCTTGCGCTCGCGGAGAACTCGTTCCTCTACACCGACAACGGGCAGAAGCTCGGGGTTGTCCCGTCGGCAACGAATCGCCAGCCGCTGCCGCTCTCGCAGATCTCGCCGTCGCTGCCCCAGGCCACGGTGGCGATCGAGGACGCCCGCTTCTGGCAGCACGGCGCCCTCGACTACCAGGGCATCGCCCGCGCGTTCTACCAGGACGTCACGAAGGGCCACATCGTGCAGGGCGGCTCGACGATCACCCAGGAGCTGGTCCGGAACCTCTACATCGGGAACAACCAGCGGACTCTGTCGCGCAAGATCAAGGAGGCC
>DASXOM010000087.1:0-24525 GCA_036494245.1 Gaiellaceae bacterium | reverse complement strand
GTCGCGCCGGCGATCGCGGCGGCGCAGCCCGGGACGGGCGTCGACATGCTCTACGGGATCGGCGGCACGCCCGAGGGCGTGATCTCGGCAGCCGCGCTGAAGTGCGTCGGCGGCGGGATCCAGGGACGCCTCTGGCCGCGCTCGGGCGACGAGCGGGCGAGGCTGCTGGAGGAGGGCCTCGACCCGGCGCGCGTGCTCCACACCGACGACCTCGTCTCGGGCGAGGACGTCTTCGTGGCCGCGACCGGGGTCACGACGGGCTCGCTCCTACAGGGCGTCAGGTACACGCGGGGAGGCGCGACCACCGACTCGATCGTGATGCGCTCGCGCTCGGGAACGGTGCGCCGCGTCGTCGCACAGCAGTCGCTGGCGAAGCTGTCCGCCCTGACGGGCTTCGAGTACACGTAGAGATACGACGAAAGGGGCCTGATGGACGAGACAACGCTCGACGACACGCCGTACGGTCGCAACCCGGCCGAGGAGGGCTGGTTCGTGCTGAACCTCGCGGACGCGCTCGCGCTCCGTAACGAGACGAAGGGCGGCGCGGTCTATCCACTCGAGCCTCAGGGAGGGCCGTTCACCGGCTTCGGCGTGAACGTTCACGTCGTCTGGCCGGGCGAGCCGACCGCTCTCTACCACTCCGAAGGCGTGCGCGAGGCCTTCCTCGTGCTCTCGGGCGAGTGCTTGCTGATCGTCGAGGAGCAGGAGCGCCCGTTGCGGCAGTGGGACTTCTTCCACTGCCCGGCCGGGACGCGCCACATCTTCGTCGGCGCCGGCGACGGCCCGTGCGCGATCCTGATGATCGGCGCCCGGCCCGACGAGCCGCTGAACTATCCCGTGAGTGAGATCGCGGCGAAGTACGGCGCCTCGGTCGCGCAGGAGACTCCGAACCCCGACGAGGCGTACGCAGACTGGCCCGGGGACTACGCCCCGGTACGCCTGCCCTGGCCGGTCGAGTAGCGGCTAGGCGGGGATCGCCTCCCGCTCCATCTCGGGCGCGTACGAGCCGGTGCGCGCGGCCGAGTTCATCTTCGCGCGGTGGTAGTACGCGCGCTGGCCTGCCTCGACGTTCGCCTCCTTGCCGCTCCATGCCTTCAGCGCAGGTGCCTGCAGCGCGCGGCCGTAGGAGAAGGACAACTGCCAGGGATGCGGCCCGCGTGCGTTCATCGCGTTGAGGTGCGCGGTCGCATCCTCGTCCGACTGGCCGCCGGAGAGGAAGACGATGCCGGGCACTGCTGCCGGCACGTGCTTCGTCAGCGTGTGCAGCGTGGCCGCGGCGACGTCGTCGACGCCCGCGCGCGTCGATGCCTCGTAGCCGGAGAGGACCATGTTCGGCTTGAGCAGCGTCCCCTCGACGTCCACACGCTGGTCGAACAGCTCGGTGTAGACGGCCGCGAGCACGCGGGAGGTGACGAAGCCGCTGCGCTCGATCGTATGCGTCCCGTCCTGCAGCACCTCCGGCTCGACGATGGGGACGATCCCGGCCTCCTGGCAGAGCGCGGCGTAGCGGGCGAGCGCGTGCGCGTTCGTCCAGATGCAGTACTCACTCGGCAGGGTGTCCGAGATCGAGTAGGTGGCACGCCACTTCGCGAAGCGGGCGCCGAGCCCGCGGTACTCCTCGAGCCGCCGCCGCAGCCCGTCGAGCCCCTCGGTCACCGTTTCGCCCTCGGCGTGCGCGAGCGGCTTCGCGCCCTCGTCGACCTTGATGCCCGGGACGACGCCCTTCGAGGCCAGCAGCTCCGGGAACGGCGTCCCGTCGTCTGCCTTCTGGCGGATCGTCTCGTCGTAGAGGATGACACCGCTGATGTACTCCTCGGCGCCGGGGGTCGTGAAGAGGAGGTTGCGGTAGGCGCGCCGGTTCTCCTCGGTCGACTCGACGCCGATCGTGTCGAAGCGCTTCTTGATCGTGCCGGTGCTCTCGTCCGCGGCGAGGATCCCCTTGCCCTCGGCGACGAGTGCTGCGGCGGTCTCGTGCAGCTCGGTGTTCGGCATCGCAGATCTCCCTGTCTCGCTTGTCGCTGTCTGGGGTTCCATTATGGCCGGGCTACAATCGCGGCAGCCGCGGGAGTAGCTCAGCTGGTAGAGCATTGGCTTCCCAAGCCAAGGGTCGCGGGTTCGAGTCCCGTCTCCCGCTTCTCGCACGGCTGAGCGAAACCCCCGGTCACCGGGGGTTTTTCTCGTTGTTGAGGCAGACGCCATCCCGGGGTAGTGGTGAGTGAGGGCTAATCACCCGGGGTGGGGAATAGCGCGCCGTCGTACGTCGGCCTACGTTGCGGACCACAGCCGCAGTTGGAAAGCATGAGGCCGGCGCGGGGCACGCTTGGAGTCGCCCTTCGCCGGCCTCATTGCTCATCCAGGTTGAAAACCGGTCCCGCGTGCGGCGCGTAGGAAGGGGAAGAGACCACTACGCAGAGGAGGGTTCGCTATGCGACCTCTATACGCGGTCGTGGTGGGGGCCATAAGCCTGGCGCTGGTCGCGGCGGGCTGCGGTGAGGCGATTCCGAGCTCGAACGGCGGGCCGGCGACGCTGAGGCTCGGCGACTCGGCAGACGGCCGTGTCCTCGTCGACAACGAGGGACACAGCGTCTACCTGTTCGAGAAGGACGAGAGCGGCGAGAGCTACTGCGGCGGCGCCTGCGCTGCGGTCTGGCCACCGCTGGCGACATCGACTGCGCCGCGGGCCGGCGTCGGCGTCCAGGACGCCGCGCTGGGGACGATCAAGCGGTCCGACGGCGACATGCAGGTGACGTATCACGGCCACCCGCTCTACTACTACGCCGCCGACGCGAGCACGCCCGGCAAGACGAAGGGCGAAGACATCGACCAGTTCGGAGACAGCTGGTACCTCGTCGGCTCGCAGGGTCAGCCCGTCGAGCCCGAGAACCACTCAGGGGGAGGTGGCTCCTGATGAGCCAGCTAAGAGAGAGGAGCACCTACGCGACGCGGCCGCTGCCCGACGAGGCGGTCCCGGATGAGCAACGGTCCGGGCGCCGGCCCGCGATCCTGCGGGCGCTCGGCGCGATCGCGGTGCTCGTCGTCGGTGCCGTGCATCTGCAGCAGTACTTCGGCGACCACTTCGACGTGGTGCCGATCGTCGGCCCGCTCTTCTTGCTCAACTTCGTGGGGGCGACGGTGATCGGGCTGGGGCTACTCGTCCCGGCTGCGCGACTACGGCCTGTCCATGTCCTGCTCGCTCTCGGCGGGATCGGGCTGGCGGCGACCTCGTTCGTCTTGTTGTTCGTGAGCGAGCACCAGCCGCTGTTCGGCTTCCAGGACTACGGCTACCGCGCAGGGATCGTGATCGCGCTCGCGGCGGAGGCCGTGGCCGTCGCCGCGCTCGTGGCATACCTCGCCACCCGCGTGCGCAGCCGGAATTAGCGGCTAGGGGTCGTTCCGGCGGACCGGGTCGCGAGGGTGCTCCGTGTCGATGAACAGCATGCGGAAGACGTCCGCGGCCATCAGGACGAGCACGAGCACGGCAACGAGATCGACAGCCATGTTCTCGTCATACCCTTGGGCGCGGTTTCCGACGCCAGCCGTTCGGCCGGGATCGCCGGGACTACTGCGCGGGCCACGCCTCGGCGAGCTTGCGGCGCGTTTCCAGCAGGTGCTCGGGGATGACCTTGATGTCGGCGAGCACCGGCATGAAGTTCGTGTCTCCGTTCCAGCGCGGCACGACGTGGAGATGGCCGTGGTCGACAATGCCCGCGCCGGCGACGCGGCCGAGATTCCAGCCGACGTTGAAGCCCTCCGGGGCGAAGACGGCTCTCAGCGCCTCGATCCCCTCGACCGCGAGCCGATGCGTCTCGAGCGCCTCCGCGTCGTCGAGGTCGTCGAACGCCGACCCGTGCCGGTACGGCGCAACCATCAGGTGGCCTGAGGCATACGGGAACTTGTTGAGGAGGACGAAGGCGAAGTCGCCCCGGTGGATCACGAGCTCCGGCTCGTCCTCCGGCAGCGCGGCGGCGCGGCAGAAGACGCACTCGTCGACCTCGCCCGCGTGCTGGACGTACTCGAGCCGCCACGGCGCCCACAGCCGCTTCACACGCAGAGGCTACAAGCGCGCGTCCGCCCGGCCTTGTAGCATCGCGGCATGACCAACTGGTTGAAGCGCTTGTTCGGCGGCGGATCCGACGAGCCGGCCACGACCGAGGCTGCAGCGCCCGAGCCTGCGACGGCGCCCGAGCCTTCCGTCACGCCGGCGGAGCCGCCCGCCCCGTCCGCCCCGCCTGCGCCTGCACCGCCCGAGACGTCCGGCGAAGCACCGTCGGACACGGGCGACGCGCCCGCCTGACCTACTCCCGGCTGACGCTCAGAGCCAGCGCTTCCAGCGGAAGAAGGCGAGCATCCCGACGATGGTGACCGCCATCAGCCCGAGGGCGCCCCAGAACGCGTCCCACGTGTCGACACCCGGGAAGTGGACGTTCATCCCGAAGAACCCGGTCAGCACGGTCAGCGGCAGCAACACGACGCTGAAGACCGTGAGGACGTAGAGGATGTCGTTCTGCTGGTGCGAGATGAGCGACTCGTTCGTGTCCTCAAGCGCCTCGACGACCTCCTTGTAGTTGTCGAGGATGTCCCAGATGCGCTCGCTCGCGTCGACGATGTCGTCGAAGTAGAGCTCGAGGTCCTCCGGGAAGACGCGCTCGATCGAGCGCTCGAGCACGCGGAGCGTCGGCCGCTGCGGCTTGATGATCTTGCGGTAGGAGATGATCTCCTGCTTGACCTTGTGGATGTCGGTGACGAGCCCCTTTGCGCCCTCGGCCGCTCCGATCTCCTCGTCGATCTGCTCGAGCTTGAAGCCGATCTTGTCGAGGATCGGGAAGCAGTAGTCGTAGAGGTCGTCGAGGACCTCGTACAGCAGGCGGCCTGAGCCGCGCGAGAGGAGCTGGTCGCAGAGTTCCTCGTTCTCCTCGGCACGGCGGAAGAGAAGGGTGACCGGCCGCAGCTCGACGCTCGGCAGCGTGACGAGGTAGTTGGTCCCGAGGAAGAAGTCGAGCTCGCCGGCGTTCAGCCGCCCGACCGTCTTGTCGTACACGGGGAAGTGGAGGACGCCGAAGAGGTAGCCGCCGTCGCCGTCCTCGGCGGGATAGGCGTCGATCTTCGGCCGCTGGCGCCGGGAGAGGACGTCCTCGACGTCGAGGGGGTGCCAGCCGAACCGGTTGGCGAGAAGTTGCGCCTCGCTAGCGGTCGGCGCGAGGAGGTGGACCCAGGTGAGCCCGCCGGCGCGAAGCTCAGCAGGCCCCGGCCGCGACTCGACGACCGGAGTTCCGGGCACAGCGCGGCGCGAGCGGATGCGCGGCAGGCTGGGCATCGGTACTGAGGGGGTCTGCGGTCGCTGGCATGGCCGGGGAATGCTACCCGCTCGCCGGAATTGGCAACGGGACGGCTTCGCCACGCGGTGTCCGGCGCACTCCTGCGGGCAGCCGCGGCTCGAGCGCCAGGGCGCCCGCCGCGCAGGCGAGGTTGACCCCCGCGGCGATCGGCCAGAGCAGAAGCGGCCGGTGCTGGAGGAGGAAGCCGCCGGCGGCAGGGCCGACGATCCAGCCGATCTGCCACGAGATGCTCGCGGCGGCGACGTAGCGGCCGACGAGCTGCGGCGGCGCGAGGTCGACGCTCAACGGAGCGTGGATCGCCCCGTGCAGGCACTCGCCGACCGCAAACACGAGCACCGCAGCGGCAAGGATCCCGAACGCCTCGGTGGCGCGCGTCCACGAGCCGGCGGCCCAGATCGCGAGGGCCGTCACCGCCCACAGCGTCCCCATCAGCGCGAGTCCACGCATGCGGCTCCGTCCCTCCGACAACTTCACGACCGGGAGCTGGAAGAGGGCGACTCCGAGCGCGTCGAGCGCGAACACGATGCCGACTTCCTTCTCGCTGATCCCGGTGACGTTCTTGCCGAACGCCGGCAGCAGCTCGACCACGAGCGAGATGGCGGCAGTCATGAAGGCCGCGTTGAGCAGCGTGTAGAGGGTGAAGACCCGGTCGCCGAGCACGGCGCGCCAGCTGCCGCCGAGCCGTCCCTCGTGCAGCGCGGGGGCGCGAACCCAGGCGAGCACGGCCATGTAGCCGACGAACGTGACGCAGTTGATCGCGAAGAGGACGGTGAACGTCTCCGGATCCCCGACCGACGCGATCAGCCCCGCGACGACCCCGCCGAGCGCGACGCCGACGTTCATGGCAAGGCGCTGCAGCGCATAGGCGGGCGCGCGCCGCCTGGCCGGTGTGAGGGCGGCGAGCAAGGCCGACTGCGAGGGCCAGAACGAGCCGCTGCCGATTCCCCAGAGCGTGTAGACGGCGAACGCCTCCCACGCCGTGCGGATCGACGGCATCAGCGCGAAGGCGACCGTCATGATCGCGAGCGAACCGAGTAGCACGCGCTTCGGGCCGATCCGATCCGAGAGCGTCCCGCCGAGGAAGCCGCTCGCGAGCGCCGCCGTCGACTGGACCGCGGCCGCGGTGCCGGCGAGCCCGAACGGGATGCCGCGCACGTTGTGGAGGTAGATGAGCAGGAACGGGAGGACGACGCCGTTGCCGAACGCGTTGACGAGCGCTCCGAGCTCGAGCACGTAGACCGGGCGTGGCAGGCGCGGGTCGAGGCTGCGCAGATAGCGGAGCACCGGCGCGAGGCTAGCCGGAACCTGTTCGGCCGGACTGCCTGCTCTCCGCGCGAATTTTGCCCTCCGGCGGCCGAGTCAACATGATGTGAGGGATGGCCGGTTTTCTCCTGCGGCGGCTGGTCTTCGGCCTCGTTGCCGTGTTCGTGGCGATGTCGCTGACCTTCTACTACTTCGCCTCGAAGTTCTATCCGCTGCGCGGAACCTCGACCTGGCACGCGTACTCGGTCTGGCTGCGGGGCATCCCGACCGGCCGGAGCCTCACGCACGGCCTGATCTACCCCCACCTTTTGCCGATCGTGGGGGCCGCGTTCGGGCGGACGATGCTGCTGCTCGCGCTGACCCTCGTCATCGTGCTCCTCATCTCGATTCCGGTCGGCTGCATCTCAGCTGCGACACGTGGCTCGTCCCTCGACTTCATGCTGCGTATCGGCACCTACGTCGCGTGGGCCGTGCCGACTTTCGTGGTGGCGATCGTGTTGCAGGACGGATTCGGCCGGGTCCCCGGCGGCTGGGGTCTCGGCTGGTTCCCCCCGGTCGGCTGGGCGGGTAACTGCCCGGGCGGACAGGGGATCGACCAGCACAACTTCCAGTGCCCGGCCGCCGGCCACGGGTTGACTCACGTCGGACAGGTGCTCTACCACCTGACACTTCCGGCGCTCGCGCTCGCACTCGGGTTCATCGCCGTGAACGCCCGCTACCTGCGCAACGCGCTCGTCGACACCCTCGACTCTCCGTACGTCACCGTCGCGCGAGGCAAGGGCCTCACCGAGCGGGAGGTCCTGTTACGCCACGCCCTGAGGAACGCGTTCGTGACGTTCGTGCCCGCGCTCGTGTCGGGGTTCGGACTGATCTTCGGGGCGGCCCTGGCCGTCGACTTCATCTTCAAGCTCGGAGGAGTGGGGACCCTGTTCCTCACTTGGCTGCCGTATCAGGCCGAGGGGATCATCCAGGTCGATATCTATGCCTTGATGCTCCTCTTGCTGATCGCCGCCGCGTTCATGATCGCCGTGTCCACGTTCAGCGAAGCCGTGGTCGCGCTGCTCGACCCGCGCATGAAGGCCGACTGACGTGTCGGGCCTGGTCCAGACCGAGACAGTCACGACACGCCGGGAACCGCGCCGGACCAACCGTGGGCGCACCTTCCGCCGGCTGCTGAAGCAACCGGCCGCCGTAGGCGCCGGCATCGTCCTCGCGTTCCTGTTCGTGGCCGGCGCGCTCGCCCCTCAGTTCGCCCCCAACCCGCAGACCGTCCGTCTGGGCCACTGGACGAACCACGCGCCCTTGTTGAGCGGGTGGCACATTCTCGGCACCGACAATCTCGGCCGCGACATGCTCGTCAGGACGCTCTACGGACTTCACACGAGCGAGCAGTCCGCGTTGCTGGCGACGCTCATTGCGAGCGTGACGGGAGTCGTGCTGGGCGGGATTGCGGGCTACCGGGGCGGTTGGCTCGACTCGATGATCATGCGCTTCGGCGACATGTTCGGCGTTCTCCCCGCCCTGATGCTCCTGCTCATCGCCTACACCTACTTGCTCCCCGTCACGATCGAGAAGGAGACCCTGATCCTCGCCTTCTACTTCTGGATCCCGGTGGCGCGGGTAGTTCGGGCGGAGATCGCCTCGCTTCGCGCACGGGAGTTCGTCCAGGGTGCGCTCTCTCTCGGCGCCTCGGATCGCCGGATCTTCTTCCGGTACCTGCTGCCGAATGGGAGCAGCACGATCATCGTCGCCGTGACCTCCGTGTTCGGCCAGGTGATCGTGCTCGAAGCCACACTCGAGTTCTTCAACGTCGGTGTCCCGTCTGCCGTCAAGCCCACCCTCGGGAACCTGATCGGCGACGCCCAGTCGGGGAGCCTCGCGTACGGCCTGGGCTGGTGGACGCTGGTCGTCCCGGCGGGGGTTCTCATCCTGATCCTCGTCTGCGTCAATCTTCTCGGCGACGGACTGGCCGAGGCGCTGCGCCCCGCGAGAGCGCGCTAGCCCTCTAGAAAGGAGCTTTGCAAGGCAGTAATCTTTCCCGGCATATGTGGGGTCGTCGTGGCCTGGGGATCGTGGGAGTAGTGGCAGCTGTGTTCGGCGGAGCTGCCGTAGGCGTTCATGCGAGCTCTGCGGCCCCGGCCCGAGCCGCAGCCGGCGCCTCCACCAGCAACGCCACCTACTCGTGCCTCGTGAGCAAGCAGCACTCCATCAACGTGTACGGGAGCGTCACCCTGCCGCCGGCCAACGGCAAGCCGCAGCCGGGACTGCTCGTGCTCACGACCGGCGCCAAGACCGTCGTGAAGAACGGCGTCACGACGACGGTGTCGCAGGTGGGCCTCGGCGCAAAGAAGAACAGCTTGAAGATCGACAAGTCGTCGTGCAGCCGAGTGAGACACCAGATCCCGCTGAAGCCGAAGGGGCTTCGCAGCCCTCCGACGACTGCGACGCCGAACCTGTTCGGCCACATCAGCGTGCAATGCGGGTCCGCGGCCCGGGTGCTCGTTCGTCTCTCGCTCACGACCAAGGCGGGAGTTCCGACGCACGCGCTACTCGCCGTCCGCAACGGCGGCGCGAACAAGCGGCCGCTTGCGTTCTACAACTGGACTTCGGGCAAGGTCAGCGCGTATAGCGCGGCCACGTGCAGCAGCGTCGGTTAGCGCTTGGCTCGACCGAGCAGTTGAGTATGCGCCAGGCAGGAATCGAACCTGCGACCTCGCGCTCCGGAGGCGCGCGCTCTATCCCCTGAGCTACTGGCGCGGGGGAAGGCCAGTCTACCGGCGGTCGGACGTTGGTACGTTCCGGCCGTGGACGTCTCCGCGCGGATCGTCACGCTCGAGCTGGCGGAGACGTTCGTCATCTCCCGCAGCGCGCGCGACAGCGAGGACGTGGTCGTCGTCGAGGTCCGGCACTCGGGCGTCTCGGGCTTCGGGGAGGCGCAGCCGATCGATCGCTACGAGGAGTCGACCGAGTCGGCACGGGGCTACGTCGAGGAGCACACGGAGCTTCTGGGCGACGACCCGTTCGCGCTCGAGGAGGTGATGGAGCGCCTGCCCGCGCGCGAGTTCGCCGCCCGCGCGGCCGTCGACGCCGCGCTGCACGATCTGCAGGGCAAGCTCCTCGGCCAGCCGGTCTGGCGGCTGCTCGGCCTCCGTCGTGCCGGGCCGCCGACGAGCTGGACGATCTGGCTCGGCGATCCCGACGACATGGCCCGCCGCGCCGAGATGGCTCTGGATCGGTTCCGGCGCCTCAAGCTGAAGCTCGGCGGTCGCGACGGGCTCGACGTCGAGCGCGTCCGCGCGGTGCGCGGCGTCGCGGGCGACCTGCCGCTGCAGGTCGACGTCAACGAGGCGTGGGCCCTCGATGAGGCTCTCGATGCGCTGCCTTCGCTGGCCGAGCTCGGCGTGGCCTACTGCGAGCAGCCGCTGCCCGCCGGCGACCCCGGCGGTCCTGAGCTGAAGGCGCGCTCTCCCATTCCGATCTACGTCGACGAGGACTGCCACACGCTCGGGGACGTCGCGGCGTGCGCGGAGCGTGCACACGGGATCAACGTCAAGCTCGCGAAGTCGGGCGGGATCCGCGAGGCGGTGCGGACGGTGCACGCCGCCCGCGCGCTCGGCCTCGGCTGCATGCTCGGCTGCATGATCGAGTCGGGGCTCGGCATCTCTGCCGGCGCGCAGGTTGCGTCTCTCTTCGACCACGTCGACCTCGACGGCAACCTCCTGCTCGCGCACGACCCGTGGCCGGGCGTCCCGTTCGTCGACGGCGTGCAGCTTCCACCGGAGGAGCCGGGGCTGGGTGTCCATGCGGTATCTGCTGCTCGCTGAGGGCTCGTCGGGCGATCCGCTCTACGGCAAGACGATGCGCGGAGTGCTCCGCTACCGGCGGGAGGACGTCGTAGCCATACTCGACTCGACGCGCGCCGGAGAGGCGGAGGAGGGCGTGCCGATCGTCGCCGGCGTCGAGGAAGCCCTCGCGCTCGGCCCGACGACGGCGTTGGTCGGGGTCGTGACCCAGGGCGGGTACTTCCCGCCCGCGTGGATGGAGCTGCTGCGCACGTGCGTCGCGCACGGGCTCGACATCGAGAACGGGCTCCACGTGTTTCTCGCCGACGATCCGGAGTTCGGCGCGCTCGCGGCGGAGCGCGGCGTCGAGCTGCGCGACCTCCGCCGCCCTCCCTCGGATCTCTCCACCGCGACCGGGGAGAATCTCTCGGTCGATGCGACGATCGTCCTCACGGTCGGCTCGGACTGCGCGATCGGGAAGATGACCGTCTCCTGCGAGCTCGACCTCGAAGCGCGGCGGCGCGGGCTCCGCTCCGTCTTCGTCCCGACGGGACAGACCGGGATGGTGATCGCCGGCTGGGGGATCGCGGTCGACGCGGTCGTGGCCGACTTCGTCGCAGGCGCCGCTGAGCGCCTCGTCGTCGAGGGACACCAGCGCGGCGGCGACCTGCTCTGGGTCGAGGGCCAGGGCTCGCTCCTGCATCCCGTGTACTCGGGCGTTGCGCTCGGCCTCTACCACGGGAGCGTCCCGCACCTGCTCGTGCTCTGCCATGAGGTCGGCCGTACGCAGATCGACGGCGCCGGAGGAGGGCCGCACCCGATTCCACCGCTGCGCGATCTCGTCGAGCTGCACGAGCGGCTCGCCCTGCCCGCGCGTCCCGCACGGGTGGCCGCGGTCGCGCTCAACACGAGCATGCTCGGGGAAGAGGAGGCGCGCGCCGCGATCGCGGCGGCGGAAGACGAGACGGGGCTACCCGCCGACGATCCGGTTCGTTTCGGAGCTGCCAGGCTCGTCGACGCAGTGCTTGCGGCTGCTAGGAGTCGCGGCGGGAGGGCCGCTTCCGGATAACGATCCACAGCGTGGCGAGCGCGGCACCCACGCGCAGGAGCCACTGAGCTTTTTCCGCTCTCACACCCGTGAGGCTAGCCTCTCTTGACACCGAACAGATGTTCGCCTACCATGCGAACAGATGTTCGGCAAGCTCCTGATCCTCGTTTGTGCTCTGGCGCTCGTCGTCGGGCTCGCAGCTCGTGGCTCGAGCGGCGCCGGGCCGAAGCGCACGTACGTCGTCAAGCCGGGAGACACGCTGTGGTCGGTCGCCGAGCGCACGTACTCGGGCGACCCGCGCCAGGGTGTCTGGGAGATCCAGCAGCGGAACCATCTCGCCTCGGCGACGATCGTCCCGGGCGAGAAGCTCGCCGTCCCCTAAGCCGGCGGCAGCTCGATCCCGAAGGTATAGACCTTCTCGCCGCGGAAGAGCCGCTGCTCGGGATCCCACGGAAACCAGATCAGGACCTTCCACTCCAGCCGGCCCTCGACCGGCGGCACGCCGAGCCATGGCGCCTGCTGGGTGGCCGAGACGTTCGCCTCCTCGCAGACGCCCTGCGGCCCGATCACGATGTCGGTCAGGTTGAACTCGATGTCCGGGAACGCGGTCAGCAGCTCGGTGTAGAAGCGCGTCGCGCCTTCGTGGCCCTCCCAGCGGTGGCCGGTCTGGACGAGCTCGTAGACGCAGTCCGGCGTCAGCGTCGAGATCAGCCCCGGCAGATCGCGCGCATCCTCGGCGATCGAGTGCGTCTTGTAGAGCTCCCGGATGCCGTGGTAGAGCTCGGGCGTGACCTCGCGTCGGTAGACCTCGAGCACGGTCGGATCGGCCATCGGCCGAGCCTAGCGGAGCTCAGGCGGGGACGAGCTCGTCGGCCAGCGGATCGGTCCCGAACAGCTCCGGCACCCGTTCGACAAGTGCTGCGAAGGCGTCGACGACCGCCGGCGCGAACTGCGTGCCGCGGTTGCGCATTACCTCGTCGGTGGCGTCTTCGAGCGAACGCGCCGCGCTGTAGGGACGATCCGTCGTCATCGCGTCGACCGCGTCGGCAAGCCCGACGATTGCGGCCTCGAGCGGAATCCCGTCGCGATGGAGGCCGTGCGGGTAGCCGTTGCCGTCCCAGCGCTCGTGGTGGTAGAGGACGGCGGGCACCGCGGCATGAAGCCGGTGGATCCGGCCGACGATCCGCGCGCCGTCCTCCGGATGCCGCTTCACGATCTCGAACTCCAGCTCCGTCAGGCGTTCTGGCTTGGTCAGGATCGCGTCGGGGACCCCGATCTTGCCGATGTCGTGGAAGAGCCCGGCGAAACGCAGGATGTCGAGCTGGTCCCGCTCGAGCCCGAGCTCCTCGCCAAGGGCGACGGCGATCCGCTGCACGCGCTGTGAGTGGCCCGCCGTGTATGGATCCTTGGCGTCGACCACCGCGTTCAGGCTCTCGACCGCATCGAGCGCGCTCTGCTCCAGCAAGCGGTTGGACTCAACGAGCCGCAGTGTCCGCCCGCGAAGCTGCTCGTTCTGGCGGCTCAGCGTGCGCGAGGCCGTGCGCACGAGCAGCGCGAGCGCAGCCCAGAGCGCGAGGAAGACGCCGCCGACGGCAAGCCACAGCATGGTGCGGCGCGAGCCGATCAACCGGTTGAGCGCCTGCGGGTTCGCGTAGATCTCGTACGCACCGATCGGATGACCGGTCGAGTTCTCGATCGGCGCATAGACCTCGAAGAGCTGCTTGTAGCCGAGCTTGTTGCGCTCGAACGCGTCCTCGCCGTCTGCGCCGGTGCCGACCAGCTTGGCGACCGGTTGGTTCTCGTGGAGCGCTTCGCCGAGCTCGTCGTCGAGCGGGAAGCGATGGTCGATCAGGTCTCGATCGCGATTCGCCACCAGCGTTCCGCTGCTCGACCGGGAGACCGTGTTCGTCCAGGCCAGGATGCCGTCCTTCCGCCAGACCTTCACCGTGGCGATGTCGCGCTGCCGGAGGACGTTCTGGGCGAGCCGCCCGTCTCTCTTCCGCGGAATGTGGACGCGATTGTGCCGGACGAGCAAGGGGTGCACGACATCGTCGACGTAGCGGGCGAGGGCGGTCTCCTCGGCGTTGAGAGCCTCGCTCTTCAGGGAGCGGGAGAGGATCGAGCCGAGCACGATGCCGGCACCGGCGCAGATCAACGCCGAGGCGAGCAGGAATACACGAAGGAGCGTCAGCGACCGCTGAAGGTCGCGCCCGCGCCGCAGCCGCTTGCGGTGTTCCACCGACGCAATATCGGCCGAGCGGCTCGGTGGGATTAGACCCTCCTAGAATCGCCGGGTGGATCTCGACGTCGTCTTCCTCGGAACTGCCGCCTCGATGCCGACCGCGCAGCGCGGACCGGCGGCGCTGGTCGTCCGGCGCGGTAGCGAGCGGCTCCTCTTCGACTGCGGCGAGGGGACTCAGCGGCAGCTGCAGCGGTCGGCGATCGGCCTGCCCGACCTGCAGGAGATCTTTCTCACGCATTTCCATGCCGACCACTTCCTCGGCCTGCCGGGGTTGCTGAAGACATTTGCCCTCCGCGGTCGAGACGAGGCGCCGCTGACCGTCTACGGACCGCGCGGCCTGCGCGAGCTCTTCAAGCGGTTGCAGCCGTTCCTCGGGCGGCTCCCGTATCCGGTCACCCTCGTCGAGCTCGAGCCGGGGGAGACGCTCGAGCGGGGTGACTACACGATCGAGGGGTTCGCGGTCGAGCACGGCGGCGAGGCGCTCGGCTACGCGATCGTCGAGCCCGAACGGCCCGGCCGGTTCGATGTTGCCGCGGCGGATGCGTTGGGCGTCCCGGACGGCCCCGCACGTGGACGGCTCCAGGCCGGGGAGGAGGTGATGGTCGACTCGGGCCGCACCGTGACCCCGGCCGAGGTCCTCGGAGAGCCGCGGCCGGGGCGGAAGCTCGTGCTGACGGGCGACACCGCGCCCTCGCCGCTCGTCGTCCAGGCCGCGCACGGCGCCGACCTCCTCGTGCACGAGGCCAGCTTCCTCGCCGACGAAGCCGAACGCGCGCGCGAGACGATGCACTCGACGGCCGCGCAGGCCGCCGAGGTCGCTCGCCTCGCGCAGGTGCGCCTGCTCGCGCTCACCCACGTCTCGCCGCGCTACTTCGGTCCGGAGCTCGCGGACGAGGCCGGCGCCGTCTTTCCCGAGACGGTGGTGCCTCGCGATTTCGACCTGATCGAGGTCCCGTTCCCCGAGCGCGGCGCGCCGCTGCTCGTCAAGAGCGGCGCGCGGCCGCCTCGCCGGGAAGCCGAAGTCCCTATGATCGAGGAGCAGTGAGCGGGATGGTCCAGGTCGCGACGGCGGGCGACGTCGCCGAGGCGGAGGAGCTGCAGGAGATCCTCCGCAACGCCGGCATCGACTCGTCGGTCCAGCAGTCGCCGGAGGAGGACGCCGTCAGCGTGCTCGTCCCCGAGGCAGAGCTGGAGACGGCGCAGGACGCGATCGAGGCGCTCACGGACCCCGACGACCTGATTTCCGAACCGTAGACTGCCGCCGATGCCCACGATGACGGTCTTCCTCCGTGGCAGGGCGCGCCCCACAGGCGCGGCCGCGCGGTCGCCACGCTCTTCGTAGTCGCGCCTTCGCAGACGAGCTCGTCCGCGATGCCGAGCTCCCGCCCGGGACGCTCGTGCTCGATCTCGGCGCCGGTAGCGGCGCGCTGACGCGCGCGCTCGCCGACGCGGGCGCCCGCGTGTGCGCCGTCGAGCTCGATCCGGCCGCGCTGCGGCAGCTCGAGACGCGGTTCGGCGGCGATCCGCGCGTCGACGTGGTCGAAGGCGACACGACGGCGCTGCCGCTGCCGGACGCGCCGTTCGCGGTTGTCGCGAATCTGCCGTTCGCCGCGGGAACCACGATCCTGCGTCGCCTGCTCGGCGACCCCTGCGTGCCGCTGACGCAGCTCGACGCGATCGTGGAGTGGGGGCTTGCCGCCAAGCGAACTGCCGTCTGGCCGTCGACGCTGCTCGGCTGCTGCTGGGGAGCGTGGTACGAGCTGAGCATCGTCCGGCGCGTGCCGCGAGCCTGCTTCGCACCGCCGCCGAGCGTCGACGCCGCGGTGCTGCGGGCGTCGCGGCGGCCGGAGCCGCTCGTCCCCCGCGAGGAGGCGCGCGCCTACGAAGCGGTGCTGCGACGCGCCTTCGAGTCCCGAGGGGCGCTGGACCGCGTCCTCCCGCGCGGCCTCGTCCACCGGGTCGCGCATGAGCTCGGCTTCGCCCCGCACGGCTCGGCGCGCGATCTCGACGTGCGGCAGTGGCCGGCGCTCTACAGGGCGGTCAGATCTGCCACGTCCCGTTAGGCGTCACCGAAGGAGACGGTATAGCGTCGCGGGCAGTGGACGAGCCCGACCTCGAGCTGCGCCGGCGGACGTACGCGTTCTTCGTCGAGCATGGGCGCGCGCCGGTCGCCGCAGAGCTCGGCGAGCCTGAGGAAGTCGTCGCGGGGTGGCGGCGGCTGCACGCGGAGCACGCCGTCGTGCTGAATCCGGCGACGGACGAGCTGCGGATGCTCAACCCGTTCTCGGTCGTGCCGACCGCCTACCGGGTGGACGCGCGTGGCCGCTGGTGGTACGGCAACTGCGCGTGGGACGCCCTCGGCATCTGCGCCGCCCTGCACACCGACGGGAGGGTCGAGACCTCCTGCCCCGACTGCGGCGAGCCTCTCGCCGTCGAGGTCCGTGACGAGCGAGTGGACGACGAGTCGCTCCTCTTCCACGTGCTCGTCCCGGCGGCGCACTGGTGGGACGACATCGTCTTCACCTGAAGCGGGATGAACCTCTTCCGGTCGGAAGAGCACATCGCCCGCTGGCTCGCAGGACGGGAGCCCGGTGCGACGATCTCGGCGGCGAAGCTGTCGGAGCTTGCGCACGTCTGGTGGGACGACCGCGTCTCGCCCGACTGGCGGCCGCACACGCGCGAGCAGAACCAGGCGATTCTCGAGAGACTCGGGCTCACCGGCGGGTTCTGGCAGCTCGCGTGAGCGTCACCACGCTCGTCGCCGTCGGCGGCGACGTCGAGGTCACCGGCGACCCGGATGCCCGCTACCCGCTGTACAGCGTCACGAAGACGGCTGTTGCCGCGGCCGTGCTCCTCCTCGTGCGCGAGGGCGCGGTCGAGCTCGACTCGGTGCGGAGGCTTCTCGACCACACGAGCGGCGTTCGTGACTACGGCTCGCTCCCCGAGTACCACGAGGCGGTGCGGACGCAGCCGGGAGTCGCGTGGGATGACGACGAGTTCCTCGCCCGCACGTCCGCGGCAGGTCCGCAGTTCGAGACCGGGGAGGGTTGGGCGTACTCGAACACGGGCTACCTGCTGCTGCGACGGCTACTCGACGGGCACGGCGGGCTCGCGTCGTTCCTGCCGTGGCTGGGGCTCGCGGAAGCGAAGGTGGCGGAGGGCGTGGATGACCTCGGCTCCGCCGTACCGGCCCCGAGCGCGCTGCTCCTCGACGGGGTCGATGACGTCCGCGGTGTCTACGACCCGCGCTGGGTCGGGCACCGGACGCTCGTCGCGCGGGCCTGGGATCTCGTCGGCTTCTGGCGCGATCTGCCGGCAGAGATGGTCGATCCCCGGACGTTCGTCCCGATCGGAGTCGAGGCGCCGGGCTTCGTCCGGCCCTGCTACGGCCTCGGCGTGATGGCCGACCCGGGGAGCCCGCTCGGAACGGTCGTCGGTCACGGCGGCGGCGGTCCGGGGTATGCGACGGCCGTCTTCGCCGTACCGAGCGCCGATACCGTGGCGATCGTCCTCGCGGGCGACGAGCGGTACCCGGCGCAGCAGACAGCGCTCGAGCTGCTGACGGCGGCGGTCTCACGCTGCCCTGACTACCACTGGCACCAGTCAGCGATTCGCGTGGAGACGCCGAGGTAGATCTCGAGCTCGTCGGGCAGGAGCCTGGGGAAGGCGCCGTATGCAGTCAGCCGCACGTGCCCTTCGAGCAGGACGAGCTTCGACCGCTCGGAATCCGTGACGACGATCAGCTCGGGATTCGTCGCGGCGGCTGCCGCGATCGCACGATCGCCCTCGTCGCGTCCCTGGACCTCCGCTGCCACCGTCGGCAGCCGAGTCCCGTTCGTGACCTTCAGCCACCAGTCCCAGTTGATGTAGAGGATCGAGAGCACTTCGTGACGCGTGAGCACCACGCGCTCCCACTCGACGTCGTCCGGGAGGCCCAGGAAGAGGCCCTCGCGCTCACGCCACGCGTCCTTGCGACTCTCGACCTCCGCTTTGCTCCAGCGTGAGTGCGGAGAGAGCTCGGCCGTCCAGAAGCAGTCCAGCACCTCCGCCTCGGTCGCAGTTCTGATCGTCCGCATCAGCCGCTATTGTCCTCCCGGCACGAACCCCTTTAACCCGGTCCAGCGAGGCCGGAAAGGAGTCGGATGAACACGCACGCGCCCGAACAGGGCAGAACTCTCCTCGATGCCGACGGGCTCGGGAGGACCCTTTCCAGAATCGCCCACGAGATCATCGAGGGCAACCCGGAGCTCGAAGACGTCGCGCTCGTCGGGATCCAGACCCGCGGCGTCCCGCTCGCGCGACGGCTCGCGCGCCTGATCTCCGAGCGCGCCGGAGTCGAGCCCGCGCTCGGCGCCGTCGACATCACCTTCTACCGCGACGACGTCACCGTCCGCGGCGGTGAGGCGCCGCTCGCGGCACAGCCGCTCGTCCGCGCGACGCAGCTCGACTTCCCGCTCGACGGACGGACGGTCGTCCTCGTCGACGACGTCCTGTACACGGGCCGCACGATCCGCGCGGCGATCGAGGCGTTGTTCGACTACGGCCGCCCCGCGCGCGTTCAGCTCGCCGTGCTCGTCGACCGCGGCCACCGCGAGCTGCCAATCCGCCCCGACTACGTCGGCAAGAACCTGCCGACGGCGCGCGGCGAGCGGATCCAGGTGCAGCTCGTCGAGGTGGACGAGCTCGACGCCGTCCTGCTCGTCTCGACCCCGGAGGAGGAGAGCCGATGATTCGTCTCGTGACCGACGACCTCAGGCCGCCCGGAGACCCGCCCAGGCGGCACCTCCTTTCGGTCGGCGACCTGACGCGCGACGACGTCGAGCGCCTGCTCGGCACGGCACGCACGTTCGAGACCTCGCTCGAGCGCCACGTGAAGAAGCTGCCGACGCTGAAGGGACATCTCATCGTCAACCTTTTCTACGAGTCTTCGACCCGCACCTCGTCCTCGTTCGAGCTCGCCGCGAAGCGGCTCTCGGCGGACACGCTCAGCATCAAGTCGGTGGGCTCGTCGGTGGACAAGGGCGAGTCGCTCAAGGACACGGCGCTGACCCTCGGCGCCTACGACCCCGACGTGATCGTGATCCGCCACCCGCAGATCGGGGCGCCGCAGCTCGTCGCGCGCGTCACCGAGGCGCACGTCGTCAACGCCGGCGACGGGAAGCACCAGCATCCGACGCAGGCTCTGCTCGACCTCTACACGCTGCGAGAGGCGTTCGGTCGCCTCGACGGGCTTCACGTCGCGATCGTCGGTGACGCCCTTCACTCGCGCGTCGCGCGCTCGCTGCTGCAGGCGTTCGCGCTCGTCGGGATCCGCGCGACGCTTGTCGGCCCACCGGCGCTGCTGCCGCGCGAGCTGCCGGCGGAGACGACCACGGACATCGAGGCGATCCGCGACGCGGACGCCGTCTACGTCCTCCGGATGCAGAACGAGCGGATGGAGCCGGGCGCGAACTTCGTCCCGAGCCTCCGCGAGTACACGGCCCGCTGGGGCATCACGCCCGAGCGGCTGAGGCCCGGGCAGAAGGTCATGCACCCCGGGCCGATGAACCGTGGCGTCGAGATCGACTCGAGCGTCGCCGACTCGCCCGATTCGCTGATCGTGAGACAGGTCCGCTCGGGCCTCGTCGTGCGGATGGCCGTCCTCTACGACGTGCTCACCGGCGGTCCCGTCGGCGTGCAGGCACTCGCGGCCGCGGAGGTCGCGTGATGCTCGCGCAGCGCGAACTTCCGGGCGCGGATCTCGTGATCCGCGGCGCGCGCGTGGTCGACCCCTCCGAGCAGATCGACGCGCAGCTCGAAGTGCGGGTCGACGGCGGCACGATTGCAGAGGTCGCGGAGCAAGTCGATGGGAACGGGCACCGCGTCGTCGACGCGGACGGGCTCGTGCTCGCCCCGGCCTTCGTCGACCCGCACGTCCACCTGCGCACACCCGGCCGCGAGGACGAGGAGACGGTCGCGAGCGGCACGGCGGCCGCGGCGGCCGGCGGCTACTGCGCGATCCTCGCGATGCCGAACACCGACCCGGTCGTCGACTCCGCGGCCACGCTGGGCGCTCTCGTCGACGCCGCGCGCCGTGAGGCCGAGATACCCGTCGGCTTCCTCGCGGCCATCACGCGCGGGCAGCGCGGGGAGGAGCTGACCGAGATGGCCGAGCTCGCCGAGACGGGAGCGGTCGCCTTCTCCGACGACGGCATGCCGGTCGCCTCCGCCGGGCTGATGCGCCGCGCGCTGCAGTACGCCTCGAGCACCGACCGGCCGCTCGCGCTCCACTGCGAGGAGCCGACGCTCTCGCACGGCGGCCACGTCCACGAGGGACGCGTCGCGGCCGAGCTCGGCTTCGCCGGCTATCCGTCGGTCGCCGAGTCCGTCGCGGTCGAGCGCGACCTCGCGCTCGCCCGCTACGAGAGCGGTCGCGTGCACGTCCTCCACCTCTCCGCGGCCGAGTCGGTCGACGCGCTCCGCCGTGCGCGCGCCGCAGGCGCGCGCGCCAGCGGCGAGGCGACCCCGCACCACCTCGTCCTGACGGACGACGCGGTCCGCTCGCTCGACCCGAACGTGAAGATGAACCCGCCGCTGCGCGCCGAGCAGGACCGGGTCGCGCTGCTCGAGGCCGTGCGTGACGGCACGATCGAGGCGATCGCGACTGACCACGCGCCGCACGCGGCACACGAGAAAGACGTGCCGTTCGAGGCCGCGCCGTTCGGCGTCACCGGACTCGAGACCGCGTTCGCCGTGCTCTACACGCACCTCGTCGAGACGGGCGTACTGCCGCTGGAGACGCTGCTCGAGCGGATGTCGGCAGGTCCGGCGCGAGTCTTCGGCCTCGACCAGCCGCGGATCGCGACGGGAGCGCAGGCGAACCTCGTCTTGCTCGACCTCGAGCGCGAGTGGACGGTCGGCGAGCAACCCTTCCGCTCGCGTTCCGGCAACTCCTGGCTGCTCGGCTCGACGCTGAAGGGCGCCGTGCGGATGACGCTCGCCGGCGGGGCGGTGGCTTTCGAATGAGCTACCTCGCGCTCGCGGACGGCACGGTGTGGCACGGCGAGTCGGTCGGCGCCGACGGGCACGCGCTCGGCGAGGCCGTCTTCACGACCGGCATGTCCGGCTACCAGGAAGCGGTCACCGACCCGAGCTTCGAGGACCAGCTCATCTGCTTCACCGCGCCGATGGTCGGCAACTACGGCGTCGCCGAGGAGCGGAGCGAATCGGCCCGGACGCACGCGCGCGCGGTGCTCATGCGCGAGGCACGCGGCCCGGAATGGCTCGACTGGCTGCGCGAGCAGGGGATCGTGGCGCTGACGGGGATCGACACGCGCAGCCTCGTGCTCCATCTCCGCGACGCGGGCTCGGCCCCGGCCGTCGCTGTCGCATCCGACCTCGCGGTCGAGGAGGCGATCGAGCTCGCGGCGCGGCAGCCGTCGATGCTCGGGCGCGCGCTCGTCGAGGACGTCTCGACGGAGGGGCCGTACGAGTACGCGGCGGAGGGCCGCGTGCGGATCGGCGTCGTCGACTACGGCGTCAAGAACTCGGTGCTGCGCCGGCTCGCCAAGGCCGGCGCGGCGGTGACCGTCCATCCACACGACACCGCTGCGGACGAGCTCGCGGGCTACGACGGCGTCCTCCTCTCGCCGGGCCCGGGCGACCCGGAGCCGCTCGCCGCCGAGGCAGAGACCGTGCGGCACCTGCTCGGCCGGACGCACGTGATGGGCATCTGCCTCGGCCACCAGCTGATCGCGCGCGCGACCGGCCACGACACCTACAAGCTCCCGTTCGGCCACCGCGGCGCGAACCATCCGGTGCACGAGCGGCTCACGGGCCGCGTGCTGGTGACGAGCCAGAACCACGGCTTCGCGGTGGCGGCGAGCGACGCGGCGGAGGTATCGCACGTCTCGCTCTACGACGGCACCGTCGAGGGCCTCGATCTGCCGGACATGCGCGCCCGCTCCCTTCAGTTCCACCCGGAGGCGGGGCCGGGGCCGCATGACGCCTGGCCGCTGCTGGAGGCCTGGGTCGAGGAGGTGGCCCGTGCCGCGGCGTAACGACATCGAGTCGATCTGCATCGTCGGCTCCGGACCGATCGTGATCGGCCAGGCCGCCGAGTTCGACTACGCGGGCTGCCAGGCGCTCAAGGTGCTGCGCGAGGACGGCTTCCGCACGATCGTCGTCAACTCGAACCCGGCGACGATCATGACCGACCCCGGCTTCGCCGACCGCACGTACCTCGAGCCCCTCGACGCCGAGTCGGTCGCCGAGGTGCTTCGGATCGAGCGGCCCGACGCGCTCTTGCCGACTATGGGCGGCCAGACCGCGCTCAACCTCGCGCGCGAGCTCGCGCACGAGGGCGTCCTCGACGAGCTTGGGATCGAGCTGATCGGCGCGCGGCTCGACGCGATCGAGCGGGCCGAGGACAGGCTCAAGTTCAAGGACGCGGTCGAGAGCTGCGGGCTCAAGGTGCCGACGTCGGTCATTGTCACCTCGCTCGACGATCTCGCGGGCGTCGCGGTGCCGGCCGTCGTGCGGCCCGCCTTCACGCTCGGCGGCCACGGTGGCGGGTTTGCCTACACGGAGGAGAAGCTGCGTCGCCAGGTCGAGCGCGGTCTTGCCGAATCTCCCATCGGCCAGGTGCTGGTCGAGGAGTCGGTGCGCGGCTGGGACGAGTTCGAGCTCGAGGTAGTCCGCGACCGGATCGACAACGTGGTCATCGTCTGCTCGATCGAGAACCTCGACCCGATGGGCGTCCACACCGGCGACTCGGTGACCGTCGCGCCGCAGATGACGCTGCCGGACGAGGCGTACCAGGAGCTGCGCGACGCGGCCGCGGCAGTGATCCGGGCGGTCGGTGTCGACACGGGCGGCTCGAACATCCAGTTCGCCCGCAGCCGCGAGACCGGCGACGTGCGCGTGATCGAGATGAACCCACGCGTCTCGCGCTCGTCGGCGCTCGCCTCGAAGGCGACCGGCTACCCGATCGCCAAGGTCGCGGCGCGGCTGGCCGTCGGCTACACGCTCGACGAGATCCCCAACGACCTGACCGGGACGACGCCCGCGAGCTTCGAGCCGACGCTCGACTACGTCGTCGTCAAGTTCCCGCGCTTCGCGTTCGAGAAGTTCCCGGGCGCCGACCGGACGCTCGGCACGCAGATGAAGTCGGTCGGCGAGACGATGGGCATCGGCCGCACCTTCGCCGAGGCCTTCCTCAAGGCGCACCGCTCGCGCGAGCTCGACGCGGGAGCTGCAACACCGTGGCAGCTGCTCGCCGACGTGCCAGAGGACGTGCACCCGCTCTTCCAGCGGGAGCTCCGACAGATTCGCGAGACGCTCGAGGGCATCGCGGACGCTGAGTCGCTCGTCGCCGACGACTGGCTGCGGCTGAAGCGGCTCGGGCTCTCCGACGCGGACATCGCCGCCGCAGCCGGCACGAGCGAGACCGCGGTGCGGCAGCGGCGTCGCGACTGCGGCGTCCGCCCCGCGTACCGCCGCGTCGACTCGTGCGCCGGTGAGGTGGAGGCCGCCTCCAACTACTACTACTCGACCTGGGGTGAGAAGGACGAGGCGGCGCCAACCGGCGGCCGCCCCCGCGTCGTCATCCTCGGCTCGGGCCCGAACCGGATCGGGCAGGGGATCGAGTTCGACTACTGCTGCGTCCACGCCGTCACGACCTACCGCGAGCTCGGCTACGAGGCCGTGATGGTCAACTGCAACCCCGAGACCGTCTCGACCGACTACGACACGTCCGACCGGCTCTACTTCGAGCCGCTCGACACCGAGTCGGTACTCGCGATCTGCGAGCGGGAGAAGCCCGACGGCGTCGTGATCCAGTTCGGCGGCCAGACGCCGCTCAAGCTCGCCCGCGCGATCGAGAACGCCGGCTACCGGATCCTCGGCACGCCGTTCGACGCCGTCGACCTCGCCGAGGACCGCGAGCGCTTCGCCGGGTTGCTGAAGGCGCACGGGCTCCGCTCGCCGGAGTGGGGGATCGCCGCGTCGCCCGACGAGGCCGTGGAGATCGCCGAAGGGATCGGCTATCCGGTGCTCGTCCGGCCCTCGTACGTGCTGGGCGGCCGCGCGATGCGCGTCTGTTACACGGCGGACGACGTGCGCGAGATGCCTCGGTTCGAGCGGATCCTCGTCGACCGTTTCGTCGAGCACGCGGTCGAGGTGGATGTCGACGCACTGTGTGACGGCGCGGACACGTACATCGCGGCGGTCATGCAGCACGTCGAGGAGGCGGGCGTCCACTCCGGCGACTCGGCCTGCGTCCTGCCGGCGCCGAGCCTGAGCTTCGCGCAGACGCAGGAGATCGCGCACGTCGTTCGCATCCTCGGGCGCGCGCTCGGCGCCGTCGGGTTGCTCAACGTCCAGCTCGCGGTCACGGGCGACGGCCAGGTGTACGTGATCGAGGCCAACCCGCGCGCGTCGCGGACGGTGCCTTTCGTGAGCAAGGCGACGGGAGTCGAGCTCGTCAAGGCCGCCTGTCGCCTCGCGTGCGGGGCGACGATCTCGGAGCTCGGGCTGCCACCCGAGCGGCCGCCGCGCCAGTGGAGCGTCAAGGCCGCGGTTCTGCCGTTCGCACGCTTCCCGGGCAGCGACCCGGTGCTAGGCCCGGAGATGCGTTCGACCGGCGAGGTGATGGCGAGCGCCGCCGACCTCTCGACCGCGCTCGACAAGGCCGAGCGCGCGGCGGGGCGGAGGTTGCCGCGCTCCGGCTCCGTCTTCATCTCCATCCGCGAGCCCGACCACCAGCAGGCCGTGCCGATCGCGGCGACGCTCGTCGGCCTCGGCTTCGAGCTCTACGCGACCGAGGGAACGGCCGCCACGCTCGCGGCGGCGGGCATCGCGGTCGAGCCGGTGCGG
>DASXOM010000086.1:0-51658 GCA_036494245.1 Gaiellaceae bacterium | reverse complement strand
CTCGGCTGGCTCGTGCGGACGACGTTCGTCGCCTACGCCGCCGCCCAGGTGCTGCCGACCTCGCTCGGCGGCGACGCGTCGAGGATCTACGAGACCGCCCGGCGCCACCCCGGCTCGCGCGGCCCGGTGGCCGGCACGGTCTTGCTGGAGCGCGTGCTCGGCGGCGCGGCGACCCTGCTGCTCGCGGCCGCCGGCTTCTTGCTCGCGATCGGCCGCTACGACGTCGGCGGTTACGTCTGGGTCGAGCTCGCGTTCGTCGTCCTCAGCGTCGTGGGAGCGTTCGTGCTCTTCTCGACGAGCCTCCACCCGATCATGCATCGGGCGCGTCCCGGGCTGCAGCGGCTCCGTGTCGAGGCGCTCCTGCGCGACGTGTACCTCGCCGTGCACGCCTACCGGACGAGGCTGCGACTGCTCGGCGGGGTGTTCGCGCTCACCGTCGTCGTGCAAGCGGCCCGTGTGCTCGCCATCTGGTGCGCCGGGAAGGCGGTGGGAGTCGACCTCTCGCCGCGGCCCTACTACGTGATGGGTCCGCTGCTCTTCCTCGTCATGCTCGTGCCGTTCACGATCAACGGGCTTGCCGTACGGGAATCGTTCTTCGTGAGCTTCCTCGGCACCCTGGGCGTCTCGGCCGATCAGGCCTTCTCGGCCGGCTTCCTCTTCTTCCTCGTCACGGTCGCGGCCGCCCTGCCGGGCGCCGTCATCGTCGCGCGCGAGGGGCTGCGCGCCCGCCCGGTGCCGGAAGCCGGAGCGGCTCCCTGAACTGGCTCGCGCAACCGGCGATGGAGCTGCGGAGGCCGGCGGTGGTGCCGGCGGCGCCGGAGGCCGTCTGGCGTCTCATCGCCCCGGCTGCGGTCGTGGCGCTACTCGGGATCTCGCGGCTCTTGCCCGAGACGGGATTCGGGCTCTGGGTGCGGCTCGCGGCGGCGACGTTCGTCGTCCTGCTCCCGGGGATGCTCGTCGCGCGGTGCCTGGGGCAGCGGAGCACCGCGGCCACGCTCGTCGTGTCGGTCACGCTCGTGGGAGCCGGCCTCGCCCTGACGTTCGCCTTCGGCGCGTCGCTCGACGTGACGCTCGCCTTCGTGCTCGCCGCCGGCGCGGGCGGTCTGGTCTGGTCGTTGCTGGGTCGCGGGCTGGAGGGGTTACGGCTGCCCGGCGAGGCCCGTTTCGCGCGGGGCGCCGTCGGCCTGGCGGGTATCGGGCTCGGGGTCGGCATCTGGTTCGTGCAAGGCGCCTTCACGGGCGACGTCTTCTTCCACCTCGGCCGCATCCGGAAGCTCGAGGCGCTCCACTCGCTTTCGCTGCACAACGTCGGGGAGTTCAGGCACGCCGGGCTGCATCCCGGCTACGCGTTCCCTATGTGGCACGCCTGGCTCGCGCTCGTGGCCCGGCTCGCCGGTGTGGATCCGACGAGCGTCGCCGCGCACGAGGCGAGCATCCTCGTACCCGTCGCCCTCGTGCTCGTCTTCGAGATGGGGTGGGCGATCTTCCGCTCGGTCGGGCTCGCAGTCGCGGTCGTCCTCGCACAGCTCGCCTTCAAGGTGTTCGCGCCGGGGCACGGAGGCGTGTATCGCTTCCTCTGGGAGCCGGGGAGCGTCGCCACCCAGCTGCTCGTTCCCGCGGCGGTCGCGTTCTTCTTCTATTTCGTGCGCAAGCCCACCTGGCCGACCGGGGTCATGCTCGGCGCGACCTCGGGCTCTCTCGCCCTCGTCCACCCGACGTACGCGCTGTTCGTCGCGATTCCGCTGGGAGCGTTCGTGGTCGCCCGCGCGCTTCTCACCTGGGGCAGAGACTTCCGGTCCGGCGTCCTCGCGTTTGCCGTCTTCGGCCTGCCGATGACGCTTGCCTTCCTCTGGCTCGAGCCGGTCGTCCAGCAGACGATCCCGGTCTCTCCTGGGCCGGCGCAGCTCGCAAAGAACCTGCACCACTACCGCAGCGATCTCGTCGTGCACTCGCTCGCGCGCTACAGCCTCGCCCCGAACCGCATCGACCGGAACGGAGCCGTGACGATCGTCGCGCTCCTCATGGTGCCCCTTGCGCTCCTCGCCAGGCGACGGCGCTGGGCCGCATTCGTGCTCGGCGGGACGGTTGCCGTGCTCGCGGTCGAACTCTGGCCGCTCCTCTTTCCGCACTTCTCCAACCTGGTCTCGCTCTCGCAGTCGCGGCGCTTGTCCGGGTTCATCCCGTTCGCGGTGGCCCTCGCAGGCGGCGCCGCGATTGTCGCCCGCTTCTCGCGGACGCTCGCGCTCGTGGGCGGGCTGGCGGTGGGCATCTGGCTCCAGGTCGCCTTCGCGGGCGACTTCGGGCTGCGCGCCTCGAGGACCGCGCCCGCGATCGTCGTCTGGATCGCGCTCTACGGCGGCATCGCCGCGCTGATCGCCGGTGCGCTCCTCGCCTGGCGGCGCTACGGAGATCCACCGCCGCCGGGCTCTCGTCCGCGCGGGGGCACGGCGGCTCTGGCCGTCCTCTTCCTCGTCCTGCCCGTCGCAATCCACGGCTTCTCGAACTGGACGCCGGAGGTCAAGCACGACCGGGACGCGCTGACGCCGGGGCTGATCCACTTCCTGCGGCACGACGTTACGCCACGCTCGGTCCTCTTCTCGGACCTGGCCACCAGCTACCGGGCCACGGCGTTCGCTCCCATCTACGTCGTTGCCGTGCCGCCGACGCACGCCGCGAACACGCGGCCGAACGAGCTCGCGAAGCGGAGGCGGGGGGTCTTGAGGTTCTTCACGCATCCGAGCCTCGAGGAGCCGCAGGCCTGGGACGCGCAATGGCTTGTGCTCACGCGCTCCGGGCCTGTGCGAGCCATCGAGCGCGACGGCCTGCAGCCCCGCTACGAGGACAGCCGGTTCGTCGTCTTCCGGGTTCCACCCGGCTAGTACCGTTGCGCCGTTGAAGGTTCTGCTCGTGACGCGCCACTTCCCGCCGGGCGGCGGGGGAGGCGTCCAGAGGCCGCTCAAATTCGCGACGCACCTCCCGGCGCTCGGGATCGAGACCCATGTGCTCGCACCGGACGTGTCCGGCTCCGTGCCGGACGAGGAGCTCGAGCTGCCGACGCAGGCGTGGATCCACCGTGTTCGCTACGTAGGGCCGCGCCCCGGCCGGCCGTCGGAGCAGCTGCTCGACAAGCAGGGCGTCTCGCGGCTCGGCACGCAGGCGGCGCTGCTGGGGCGGAAGCTGCTGGTGCCGGACGAGAACGCGCCCTGGAGCACGCTCGCGACACCGGTCGCGATCCGGCTCGTACGGCGCGAGGGGATCGACGTCGTCCTCACCACCTCACCGCCCCCGTCGCTCCACCTGCTCGGCGCCGCCGTGAAGCGGACGACCGGCGCGGCCTGGGTCGCCGACCTGCGCGACCCGCTCACGTCCCATCCCCATCGCCGCGGCTACGAGTCGCAGCTCGCGCGGCTGAAGGAGAAGACCACAGGGGGAGTGGGGAAGCTCGTCGCGTCGCAGGCGAGCGCGATCGTCGCGGTGTCCGACGCGATCGCCGACGAGATGCGTGCGCTCGAGCCGAAGGGCAGGGTCGTCACGATCGCCAACGGCAGCGACTTCGACGACTTCGCGGGCCTGGAGCATCGCAAGAGCAACCGCCTCCGGATCACGCACGCCGGGCACTTCCACGGCAAGCGCGATCCGAAGCCCTTCCTGCGCGCGCTCGCCGACTCCGGCCTCGACGACGTCGTGGCGCGTTTCGCCGGCGACTTCCGGGCCGCCGACCGCGAGTACGCCGAGTCGCTCGGCCTCGGCGACCGGATCGAGCTCCTGGGCGACGTCTCGCGCCGCCGCTCCCTCGAGCTGCAACGGGACTCCGAGGCGCTGCTCCTCCTGATCCCGGAGTCTGGAGGCCGCGGCCGGGGCGTCCTCACCGGGAAGATCTTCGAGTACCTCGCCGCCGAGCGGCCGATCCTCGCCGTCGTCCCGCCCGACGGCGCGGCCGCGGAGCTCGTGCGCGACACGGGGGCGGGCGTGGTCGTCCCGCCCGAGGACGAGGTTGCGATCCGTGAGGCGCTGCTGGACCTGCATCGGCGCTGGAAGGCAGGAAGCCTCGACGGCACGCCGCTCTCGGACGAGTGGCGCAAGCGGCTCTCGCGCAGCGAGCGCGTCGAGGAGCTCGCCGAGCTCCTCAGGAGCTTGCCGTGACCGCTGCCGCCCTCACCGCCGAGCACGCAGTCGTCGTGCCGCGCACCCAGGAGCGCATCGTGACGGGGCTCTTCTTCGCCTCTCTCTTCGTGGCCACGTTCGAGAAGGTGCACTGGAACGTCGCCGGCAACATCGGCCTCAACGACATCGCGACGATCCTGTTCCTGATCGCCTACGTAGCGACCGAGCGCCGCCCTCTGCCGAGGACGAGCGCGATCGTGCTCGGCTTCTTCGCGGCCTTCGCGCTCGTCTATCTCGCCGGCTACTGGAACATCGACACGCAGCAGGGACTGACCCAGTTCACGAAGGGGATGGTGAAGTTCGTCATCCACTTCGCCTTCCTCGTGGCGGCGATCGGCTACCTCGCGCAGCGCGGCGAGCGCTTCTTCTGGCGGGCGCTGGGCTGGTTCACCGTCGGCTTCGTGGCGAACGCCGTCTATGGGATCCTCCAGCTCGGCTCCCAGCTCGCCGGTCACAGCCTCGACAACCTCCTCCTCAACCCGCTCACGGGCGGCGCGGCCAGCATCAACATCTACGGCGCGATCGGAGGCCAGAACATCTACCGGGTCAACGCGCTTACGGGCGACCCGAACCACCTCGGCGTGATGCTGATCGTGCCGCTGTTGATGCTGACGCCGGTCTACCTGCGGTTGCCTCGCGGCCATCGCCTCAGGTGGCCGCTGGCGATCGCGCTCGTCTTCCTGCTGCTCGTGGACATCGCGACGTTCTCGCGCAGCGGCGGCGTCGGGCTCATCGCCGGCGCCCTCGTACTCGTGGTGCCCTATCGCCGCTTCTTTCGCTCGAGGCAGTTTCTCTACCCGCTCGGCTTCGTCGTGGTCGTGCTCCTCGGCGTGCTCTACACCCACCGCCACTTCTTCGAGACCTTCCTGCGGCAGCGAGTCTCGACGCAGGGCAGCTCGGCCAACGCGCATTTCGCCGTCTACTCGTTCATCGGGCAGGTCCTGCACATGCACCCCTTGCTCGGGCTCGGCAACAACAACTTCGCCGTCTACTACGAGTTCGTGACCGGGAAGTCGAACTTCGGCGCCCACTCGTACTGGGTCGCCGTGATCGTCGAGTCGGGCCTGCTCGGCCTCGTCCTCTGGATCGTCTTCCTGCGCTACGTCTTCGTACGGCTGACGGCGGCGCGGCGGCTCGGCCGGCTGCTCGACCGGATCGGCGATCCGGTTGGGTCTCAGGTGCGGCCGCTTGCGTACGGGATGACGGCGGCTCTCGTCGGGACCATCGTCGCCAATTTCTTCTACCTCACGATCCAGTTCTATTACTTCTACGCCTTCCTGGTCTTCGCGCTCGCCCTGCCCGTGGTATTCGGCGGCAGGGCGCGCGGGCAGCCCGATCCCTAGTGCGGGTCGTCGTCCTCACGACCTCGTGGCCGCGAACGGAGCGGGAGTTCGCCGGGCGCTTCGTCGCCGACGCCGTCGAGCGGCTGCTCGAGCGCGGGGTGGAGGTGGACGTGCTCGCGCCCGGTTCGGGCTACCGGGATTACGGCCTGGCGTACGGCGGCGGGATGGCAGCGAACGTCCGGCGCCGGCCCTGGCTCGCGCCGCTCATGCTCCTCTCGATGTGGCTTGCGGTGAGACGCGCGGCGCGCTCTGCCGATCTCGTCCACGCGCACTGGCTGCTGACGGCGGCGGTCGCGCGCTTCGCCGGGAGGCCGTGGGTCGTCACGCTGCACGGCTCCGGGTCCGCCGGGGGCTTCTCGGACGAGGAGCTCGCGCGCGAGCGGCCGCGGCTCGTGCGCTCGCTGCTGCGCCCGGCCGCCGACGTGATCTGCGTCTCCGAGACCCTCGCGGCGGCGGTGCGCGCGGCGGGCCTCGACGCCGTCGTGATCCCCAACGGGGTGCGGGTTCCGGAAGAGGTGAGGCCGCCCGTCGAGCCGCCCGAGGTGCTCTACGTCGGCAGGCTCTCCCCCGAGAAGAACATCGACACGCTCGTCGAGGCGGTCGGCGACCTGAACCTCGTCGTCGCGGGCGACGGGCCGCTGCGCGACCGCGTCCCGCACGCGCTCGGAGCCATGCCGCACGCGGAGGTGGAGCGGCTCCTCGAGCGGGCGTCCGTCCTCGTCGCGCCCTGCGAGCGGGAAGGGTTCGGCCTCGCGGCGGCCGAGGCGCTGGCATTCGGCAGGCCGGTGGTCGCGGCCGCCGGCGGAGCGCTGCTCGACCTGGTCACCGACGGCGAGACGGGACTGCTCGTGCCGCCGCGCGACGCGCCGGCCATGCGCGCGGCGGTACAGCGGCTGCTCGAAGACCCGGAGCTACGCGAGCGGCTCGGCCGCGCGGGGCGTGCCTTCGCCCGTGAGCGCTTCGGCTGGGACGGAGTGATCGAGCGGACGCTCGGCGTCTACCGGGGCGCGCTCGACGCCTGAGGGGCGGCTTCGCGGTACCAGGCGATCGTTCGCTCGAGCCCTTCGCGGAGCGGCGTCCGCGCCTCGAATCCGAACCGCTCCCTCGCCCGGGACGCGTCGAGACTGCGTCGCGGCTGTCCGTTCGGCATCGACGTGTCCCAGACGATCTCTCCCTGGAAGCCGGTCAGCTCCGCGACGAGCTCAGCGAGGTCGTGGATCGAGATCTCCTTGCCGGTGCCGAGGTTGACCGGCTCGGCGCCGTCGTAGTGCTTCGCAGCCTGCAGCAGTCCGTCGACGCAATCCTCGACGTAGAGAAACTCGCGGGTCGGCGTACCGTCCCCCCACAGCACGACCTCGTCGGGTGACTCGTGCATCTTTCGGATCAGGTCGGCGATGACGTGTGCGTTCGTAGGGTGGAAATTGTCTCGCGGGCCGTAGAGGTTCGCGGGGAGCAGGTAGATGGCGTTCGTGCCGTACTGCTCGCGGTAGGCCTGCGCGCCGACCAGGAGCGCTTTCTTCGCAACGCCGTACGGAGCGTTCGTCTCCTCCGGGAATCCGTTCCAGAGATCGTCCTCGCGGAAGGGGACGGGAGTGTGCTTCGGATACGCGCAAACGGTTCCGGCGAGCACGACCTTGGCCGTCTCGTGCAGACGCGCCTGCTCGAGCAACTGGGCTCCCATCATCAGGTTCGCGTACCAGTAGCGGCCCGGGCTGGCCCGGTTCGCGCCGATCCCGCCGACCTCGGCTGCGAGATGGAAGACGAGCTCCGGCTGCGCGTCGTCGAACAGGCGCTCGGCATCGGCTTCGCGCGTCAGGTCGTAGTCCTGCCGGCGTGCGACGAATGGATCCATCCCCTCCCCCTGCAGCCGCTCGACGAGATGCGACCCGAGGAAGCCGCCTCCACCGGTGACGAGGACACGCATCCCCTCTAGCGTAGACGCGCGCGCCGCTACGGTAAGGCGCCGTGGCGAAGCGGAAGGCATTCATCACCGGCATCACCGGTCAGGACGGCTCCTACCTGGCGGAGATCCTGCTCGAGAAGGACTACGAGGTGTACGGGATGATCCGCCGCTCGAGCTCGTTCAACACCGCGCGGATCGACCACATCTTCGGCGAGGTCGAGCTCGTCTTCGGCGATCTGGGCGATGGCTCGTCGCTGAACCAGCTCCTGCGCACGATCCGGCCGGACGAGGTCTACAACCTCGGCGCGCAGAGCCACGTCCGCGTCAGCTTCGACATCCCGGAGTACACGGCCGATATCGCTGCGCTTGGCACGCTGCGGCTGCTCGACGCGATTCGCGAGGAGGGGGTGAGGTGCCGCTTCTACGAGGCCGGCTCGAGCGAGATGTTCGGGCAGGTGCGCGAGACGCCCCAGACGGAGGAGACGCCGTTCCACCCGCGCAGCCCGTACGGCGTCGGGAAGGTGTTCGGCTACTGGATCACGCGCAACTACCGCGAGGCCTACGGGATGTACGCGGTCAACGGGATCCTGTTCAACCACGAGTCGCCGCGGCGCGGCCCGACCTTCGTCACCCGGAAGATCACGCGCGCCGTGGGCGCCATCCTGCGCGGCGAGCAGGACGAGCTGCGGCTCGGCAATCTCGACGCGAAGCGAGACTGGGGCTATGCGCGCGACTACATGGACGGGGCGTGGCGGATGCTCCAGGCCGACGAGCCCGGCGACTACGTCCTCGCAACGGGCGAGACACACTCGGTGCGGGAGTTCCTCGACGAGGCCTTCGGCTACGCCGGTCTCGAGTGGGAGAACCACGTGAAGATCGACGAGCGCTACTTCCGGCCGTCCGAGGTCGATCTGCTGCTCGGCGACGCGTCGAAGGCCCGGGAACAGCTCGGCTGGGAGCCGAGCGTCCGCTTCGCGGAACTCGCTCGGATGATGGTCGATCACGACCGCGAACCTCGCCAGACGCAAGAGCATTACGTCTGAGCGGCGGGCGTTGCGCGTCCTCGTCCACGACTACTTCGGCCACGCGTTCCCGGCACAGCTTGCGCGGGAGCTCGCCGGACGTGGGCACGACGTGCTCCACCTCCACTGCAGCTCTTTCGTCGGTGGCAAGGGGCGACTCGAGAGAACCGACGCCGATCCGCCGCGCCTCGACTTCGGCGTCGTCGATCTCGGGCAGCCCTTCGCGAAATACGACGTGGTACGGCGGATCGCCGACGAGCGCAAGACGGCGCGCGCGCTGGCCGCGCTGCTACGTGACTTCCGGCCTGATGCCGTCCTGTCGATTGCACCGCTGATCGTGCAGCGAGAGCTGCTCCGCGCCAGTCACGCTCTCGGCGCCGCCTTCGTCTTCTGGCAGCAGGATGTGATGAGCATCGCGGCCCGCCGTGTCCTCGGCCGGCGATCTCGCCCGGTCGGGGCTGCCGCGGAAAGGGCCGTCGCGCAGTTCGAGCGGCGGCTCCTCCGACGGAGCGACGCCGTCGTTGTCATCTCGGAGGACTTCCTGCCGCTCCTACCGCGTCGCGGCGCCGACGGCACGCGCGCGGTGGTGATCGAGAACTGGGCGCCGCTCGACGAGTTGCCGCAGCTGCCTCGCGAGAATGAGTGGGCCCGCGAGCACGGCCTCGACGGACATCCCGTCTTCCTCTACTCGGGAACCCTGGGCTTCAAGCACGATCCGAGCGTGCTGCTCGAGCTCGCGCGCTGGGCAGGGCAGCGGGATGCACGTGTCGTCGTCGTCTCGGAGGGGCCCGGCGCGGACTGGCTCGCCGAGCACGGAGGCGACGATCCCGCTCTGCGGCTGCTGCCCTACCAGCCGCACGAGCGCCTGCCCGAGGTGCTCGCCTCGGCCGACGTGCTCGTTGCCCTGCTCGAGCCGGACGCCGGCGCGTTCTCCGTTCCATCGAAGATCCTCACCTACCTTTGCGCCGCGAGACCGCTGCTCGTGTCCGTGCCCGCCGACAACCTCGCCGCGCGCGTCGTGGAGCGAAGCGGAGGCGGCGTCGTCGTGGGGCCGGGAGATTCGGACGCCTTCCTCGCTGCGGCGGAGAATCTGCTCGAGGACGAGTCCCGGAGAGAGGATCTGGCTCGCCGGGGACGCGCCTACGCCGAGACGGCGTTCGACGTCGGATCGGTCGCCGATCGCTTCGAGGATCTCCTCCAGCGAGCCAGGAGAGGCGCTATGCGGTAGTACGCGCGCGGCGCGAACCGCGCAGGCGGCGATGGAGCAGGAGCCCGACAGCCGTCGCGAGCAGTATCCCGAGGAGCACGGCGGGGCCGGGACCGAGATCGAGTATCGCTGCGAACGCGCTTGGTGCGGCGACGCTGGCCGCACCGGACTCCGGGTTCCCGAGGCCGGCGCCCGCCACGAGCCGGGACAGCGGCTGCTTATCCGCGCCGGCGCCCGCGAGGACCCGAGCGACGTTGCTCGGGGGAGGGGACTCGCTGCTGCCGCTCGGGCCTGAGCCTGTTCCCTGGGGCCCCTGCGCCCCTCCGGGGTTCGGGCCGCTCGGCTCGGAGTAGACCTTGCACGCCGACGCGTTGCACTTCGCCCCGTGGCCGGCGAGCGCGCCCGCCGGGAGCGCAAGGGCGATGCAAAATACGGCGGTTGCGACCCCGGCAACGTGCCTCAGTCCCGTGGGCATGCGGGTACTGTACTGGCCGGTGGAGCTGGCCGCGCGGCGCATTACAAAGGTCGAACAGGACTGGATTGTGCTCTCGCGCAATGCCATTCTCGGGCTGGCGGTGGCGGGCTGCGTGTTCGCCCTCTCGTACGCAAATGGCGGCTTCGACACGTCCACGAAGGCGTATGCGGGCATCTCGGCCTGGTGGTTGCTCGGCATCGGGGCGGCGATCGGAATTGCGGGAGCGCGAGCGCGCGTAGACCGACTCGCGCTCGCTGCCCTCGGCCTTCTCTCCGCCTTTGCCATCTGGACGCTCCTCTCGATGAGCTGGTCGTCGGACGGTGGACGGTCCTTCGCGCAGTTCAACCAGGTCTCCTTCTACGTCTCCGTGCTCGCCATCGCGATCGTCGTCGCCAGGCTCGTGCCGTCGTCGGTGATCGTCGGCGGAGTGGCCCTTGGGATCTCCGGGATCGCCGTCGTCGCCCTCGTCAGCCGGTTCTTCCCGAGCACGTTCGGCATCGAGCCCTCGACGATCCTTCCGTCCATCACCAGCCGCCTGAGCTTTCCGGTCGGCTACTGGAACGGGCTGGGGATCGAGATCGCGCTCGCGTACCCGCTGCTGCTCTCGATCATGGTCTCCAGGAGGTCGCGGCTGGCGAGTGCCCTCGGCGCCCTGCCGCTGCCGCTGCTCGGCGCCGTCATGTACCTCACCTCGTCACGGGGCGCGTTCCTCGCCGCTGCGATCGCCGTCGTCGTGTACCTCCTGCTGGCGCCGGATCGGTGGCCCGCCCTGGCGGCAGCGCTTGTCGCTGGGTGCGCGGGCGTCGTCGCCGTGGCGACCCTCGTCCACAAGACCGAGCTCCTCTCCGGCGTAATGTCCGAGCCGGGCGCGGTCCATCAGGGCCATCAAGCGGCGGTCGTGATCGGGGTCGCATGCATCGTGACGGCTCTCGTCTGGCTCGGTCTCTCGGAAATCGGGCATCGACTTCCGCAGCCGTCACGGACGGCCGGGTGGGCGGTCGCCGGGCTGATGGTCCTCGGTGTCGTGATCGCGATCGCCCTCTCGCACCCGATCGCGAAGTTCCACGCCTTCGAGAGCAACAGCTTCAGCTCCGGGACCTCGAGCACGGCGTACGTCAACACGCACCTGCTCAGCAGCTCCGGCAGCGGCCGCTGGCAGTTCTGGGCGGTGGCCAGCCGCGAGTTCCAGGCCCACCCGCTGAACGGCGGCGGAGCCGGCTCGTGGCAGTCGTGGTGGTTGCAGTACGGCACGCTGGGACCGTTCTTCAGCCAGTACGCGCATTCCCTTTACCTCGAGTCGCTCGCCGAGCTGGGCATCGTGGGCCTGCTCCTGATGGGAGGAGCCGTCGTGGTCATGGTCGTGGGCGCGGTCCGGTCGGCCCTCGTCTTGCACAGCGGCGATGTGGCGGCGGCAGCCGCGGCAGGGACGGCGTTCTTCGCGGCGGCCGCCTACGACTGGGTCTGGCAGCTTGCCGGGATCGCGATCGTCGGAGTTGGGCTGCTCGGGGTCGCGCTCGGCGCCCGCCCCTCGACCCGCGCGGTCGAATGGGGACGTTTCAGCGTGGCGCGGCCGATCCTCGCGCTGGTTGCCGTCGCCGCGATCATTCCGCAGCTGGTCGCGCTCGCCTCCGGAATCCACTTCCAGAACAGCCAGTCCGCGTTCAACGCCGGCGACCTTGCGCGGGCCAAGCGGGAAGCGCTTGCCGCGAAAGCAGTTGAGCCCTGGAACACGCAGGCCTATCTCCAGCTCGCGGGCGTCGATCTATACGTGCGGGAATACGGCGCCGCGGAGGCGGCGGTCCGCTCCGGGCTTCGGCGAGCACCGCGTGATTACCTGCTCTGGGAGACCGCGGCGACGATCGACGCGCACCGTGGCGACGTCGCCGGCGCCCGCCACGACATCGAAGAAGTGCGCCGGCTCAACCCCAATGCGTCGATCTTCCAGAACGGCTCATGAGTGGCGATCCGCCGCGGCCGCGGCTACGGTATCCGGCAGCCAAAGACCCGATTGGAGCCGCAGCCAGCGGGGAGGCTGATGGAGTGACCGAGATCGAATCCGTTGCCGGCGCGTCCGGGGCGATCTTAGAGAGCAGCGAGGACGGCTCAGGCCGCGTCTTCGCGCACTACAGCAGCGACGCGCTCCTGCACCGCATGTTGGCAGCGGCAGACACGCTGACGATCGCGGCCGCCGCCGTCTTCGTCGGGATATGGGGAAGCGGCGCCGGTGGTGCGCTCCTGCTCGTCCTCTCCGCGCCGGTCTGGATCGTCATCGGGAAGCTCGTCGGCCTCTACGACCGGGATCACCGCACTCTGCGGCACCTGACGGTCGAGGAGCTGCCTTGGATCTTCGTCTGGGCGCTCGGCGGCACGGCCGTCCTCACCCTTCTCGTAGCGCCGTTCCCGGGGCTCGACCTGAGTTCCGCCGACCGGCTGATCGTCTGGGGGCTGGTCCTCGTGCTCGGCTTCCTGTTTCGCGCCACGGCCCGGGCGATCTGGCGCCGCATCACTCCACCGGAGCGCATCTTGATCGTGGGCGAGGGGGCGGTTGCGGATGCCGTGACCCGCAAGCTCGAGCTCTTCCCGGACATCCATGCGACGGTGTCCGGTCGTATCGGGAGCTGCACGGCGTTGCACGAGCGGCTGGACGAGCTCGAAGCTGCGGATCGGGTGGTCGTCGCCTGCGCCGAGCTGAGCGAGGATCTCCTCATCACGCTCCTCCCCGCGTGCCGGTTGCGGGGCGTCAAGCTGACGGTGGTTCCCCCGTCGCGCGGCATCTTCGGGACGGCCACGCATCTCGGTCACGTCGCCGATCTGCCGCTGCTGGACTACAACACGTGGTACGTCTCGCCGTCCACGCTCGCGCTGAAGCGCATCTTGGACGTCGTCGTCTCGACGGTTGGGCTCCTGCTGACCTCGCCGCTCTTCCTTCTCATAGCGGTTGCGGTCTTCGTGGACGACGGGCTCCCCGTGCTCTTCCGGCAGCTGCGGGCGGGCGAAAACGGCCGTGCGTTCCGGATCTTCAAGTTCCGGACGATGGTGCGGAATGCCGAGGCGATGCTGCCGGAGCTCGTCTCGCTCGACGAGCTCAGCGATCCGATGTTCAAGGTCAAGTCGGATCCGCGCGTCACGCGCGTCGGCCGCTTCCTGCGCCGTACGAGCCTCGACGAGCTCCCGCAGCTCTTGAACGTGCTGCGCGGTGAGATGTCGCTGGTGGGTCCGCGTCCGGAGCTCGTAGACCTCGTCCAGCGGTACGCGCCCGAACACGAGGTGCGGTTGCGCGTGAAGCCGGGCATCACGGGGCCGTGGCAGGTCTACGGCCGCAGCGAGCTGACTTTCGACGAGGTTCTCGCCGTCGAGCGCGAATACGTCGAGAACCTCTCGCTCGGCCGCGACCTTCGCATCATCCTCATGACCATCCCGGCCGTCTTCGGCCGGCGCGGCGCGTACTGACAACGAGCCTACGGCACTTACGGAATCTGAACCTCGAGCGGCTAGGCTGCCCGTCCTCGCGCGGATGCCGAACGCCGGGACCGCCATTACCCTTGACCGTCTAGCCGTGAGCGCCCAGACACCGACGATAGTGATCCAGCCGACGCGAGGCCCGGTTCCGCCGCGGCTGACCGAGCTGTGGAGCTATCGGGAGCTGTTCGGCTTCCTCGTCTTGCGCGACCTCAAGGTGCGGTACGCCCAGACGGTAGTAGGTGTGGCATGGACGGTCTTCCAGCCCCTGGCGATGATGGTCGTCTACACGTTCGCGTTCACGCAGCTCGTGCGGGTGGATACGGGAAGCGTGCCCTACGCGCTCTACGCGCTCTCGGGTCTGGTGATTTGGATGTTCGTCTCGCGCTCGGTCTCGATCAGCACGTCGAGCCTCGTGAACGAAATCGCGATCGTCACGAAGACTGCTGCGCCAAGGGTGCTCGTCCCGTTGGCCGCGATCACCTCGAACCTCGTCGACTTTCTGATCGCGCTCGTCCTCTTCGTCCTCTTTGACCTCGCCTACGGGCGTATCCCGGACTGGCGCTTCGTCTTCGTGGCGCCGCTGCTCGCGCTTACCTTCGTGCTGACGCTCGGTCTCTCGCTCCTCCTCTCGGCGCTGAACGTGCGCTATCGGGACGTGGCGCAAGCTCTACCGTTCATGATCCAGCTCTGGTTCTTCCTGAGTCCGGTTGCGTTCACCCTCGTGGCGGGAGCTGCCTGGGAGAGGCACGTCTTGGCCCTCAATCCGCTCGTCGGAATTCTGGTGGCGTTCCGCTGGGCCCTGCTCGGGACGCCCCTAGCGCTTGGCTCGTTGGGCATCGCCCTGGGGGTATCAGCCGTTATTTTCGCGGTCGGGCTCGCCTACTTCTCGGGGGTCGACCGCACGATCGCGGACGACGTCTGATGCCCTCCGAGCCCGTCATCCGAGTCCGCGACCTCGAGAAGCGCTACCGCGTGTGGACGCACGCGCCGCCGACGAACCTCAAGGAGCGAGTTCGCATAACAGCGGCCTCGATGCGTGCACGGGCGCATCTCGGGGAGCGCGCGCAGTACCGGCAGGAGGTCTGGGCGCTGCGGGGCGTCTCGTTCGACGTCGGCCGCGGCGAGGTGCTGGGGGTGATCGGTCCCAACGGCGCAGGCAAGTCGACCCTGCTGACGATCCTGAGCAGGATCACGGAGCCGACCGCCGGCCGCGCCGAGATCCGAGGCCGGGTCAGCAGTCTCCTCGAGGTCGGGACGGGCTTTCACCCCGAGCTGAGCGGTCGCGACAACATCCTTCTCAACGGGGCGATCCTCGGCATGTCGCGAGCCGAGACGAAATGGAAATTCGACGAGATTGTCGAGTTCTCCGGGGTTCGCGAGTTCATCGACATCCCGGTCAAGCGCTATTCGTCGGGGATGCAGGTCCGGCTTGCGTTCGCCGTCGCGGCGCACCTCGAGCCGGAAGTCCTGCTGCTCGACGAGGTGCTGGCGGTAGGCGACGCAGCGTTCCAGGCGAAGTGCCACGCCCGCGTCGAGGAGATGGCCCGCGGCGGACGGACGGTGCTCTTCGTCAGCCACGACGCCGCGTCGGTGGCGCGCCTGTGCCAGGACGCGATCGTGCTCCGTCAAGGTCGGATCGCGTACACCGGCAGCGCCGAGGAAGCGGTCGAGCATTACCTCCTGAGCGGCCGCGAGGGCATAGCTGACGGACGGCACAAGGATCCGTCGAGCCCGGTCTCCATCGGGTGGGCCGAGATCCGCAGTGACGACGGAAGAGAAGCCGTACGGATCGGCGCTCCGCTTCAGATCGTCGTCGAACTCGAGGCGCGCGAGGCGACCCGTCTCAGCGACCTACGCGTGGAGTTCGTGATCAACCACCCGACGGGCATTCGCGTTGCGCTCTCGACAGATTTCGAGGATCGAGAGCGCCTCGCGGGGAAGACGATCGCGGGCCGCGCAGCGCTCGTGTGCGCGCTCGACGAGCTGCCCCTCAAGCCGGGGCATTACACGGTCGGGGTGTTGCTCTTCCGGCACGGGGAGCTCATCGGCAGGGTCAACCGTGCAGCCGATCTCACGCTGGTGTCAGGGCCCTTCTTCGCGTCCGGGAGTGTCCCCTCGAACTACCCCGCGCCGGTGCTTGTACGACACAGCTGGACGCTCGAGGAGCCGGCCTCGGCGGAGATCGACGCCCGCACAGGAGCCGCGACCTCGGCGACGGGGCTGTGAGCGACGGCGGATCGACACGGTAGCCACCGTGCAAGCGTTGGCGGGAACGCGGTGCACCTCCTGTGGCGAGCCCGCACTGAGAACAGCAGACGCCGATTGGGGGCCGGACACGATTGTGGCGCGCGCAATCGAGTGCACCGCTTGCGGTGCCGCCTTCGACGCAATCTGGGGATTCCCGTTTCTCGGCCACTACGAGGTCGAGGACGTCCTCGGGCTGATCGAGATCGCGGCGAATGCGCGCGAGGACAACACATACGCGGAGCGCGACGATGTGGAGCGCCTCGAGGAGCTGCTGCGCATGTACCACGAGGCCGGGGACAGAGAAGCCTTCAGGGCCAACTGCGCGGATGAGTTCGTGCGAGCACCGTGGTTCGCGAATCGGTACAGCGAGTACTCCTCGTTCCGAGCGCTCGCGGCTGGGGTCCGGCTAGCGGATCGCGACGTGCTCGACGTCGGTGCCGGGAGCGGCTACGACACGTTGCGCCTCGTCCGGGCGGGCGGCCGAGTGACAGCTCTCGAGTACAACCCTGTGCTGATCCGGCGCGGCCGCGGCGTGGTCCCCGAGGCGCGCTGGGTCGGGGGCTTCGCACACGTTCTGCCGTTCGAGAGAGAGACCTTCGACGTCGTCTGCTGCAACGCCGCGTTGCATCACATGCGCGATGTCCCTGCGGCGATGCGCGAGATGCTGCGCGTGCTTCGCCCGGGCGGATGGCTGATCACCACCGGCGACCCTTTCAGAGCTGACCACGTCGGTGAGGAGTTGGAGTTCGACGTCTTCAACGGGCACCCAGACGTATTGCTCGGAGTGAACGAGTCGATCCCCCGGTTCGGCACGCTGGTCGAGGCGCTCCTCGCGAACGAATCGCGTCTCGACGTGACCCTGCTGGCCGCCGACTTGCACAGCCCCAAGCTTTGGCACCGCCTTCGCATTCGAGGTCGCGACGAGTGGTCGCTTGCGTCCGCCGGACTGCTCTCGAAGGTCTCGGGGAGCGTCTCGATCAGGGCGCGGGTGCGAGGCTCCCTCTCAATCGCGTCGGCCACCCAGCGACGGAGCGCACTCCCCGCCGGGGAATATGCTCGCGTCCTCTCCGACTACGACGCTGCCCTTTCGAGCCTGCTTCCCCTACTTCCCGAAACGCACGTCGATACGGACTTTCCGGGACGACGCCAGACGAAGTTCGAGCTCCTGAACGGCTGGCAGAAGCCCTCGCCCGATGGCGCGGCCCGGACGGGCTACAGGCGGGCGCGCTGGGTCCTCACCCGTCCCGACGACGTTCATTCGTTGCGATTCCGGGTGAGGGGATTGGGATCGACTACGAACAGAGCCGAGCTGCAGGTCTACGTCGGCGGTTCGCTCGCGGCGACCACGCCTCTGGCGGAGTCCTGGAGCGACGTCGCCGCTTCACTCGATTCCGTACAGCCCGGATCACGGTTCCTGTGCGAGCTCCGTGCTGTTCCCGAGAGTCCCGATGCGGTGTCGTTCGACGATTACCGCTTCGCAATTCGGGATCGCTGTTTCGTCTGACGCGTCGGCGCGTAGGGCGCTCGTGCAGCACTTACCGTAGGCCGGATCTGTGCTTCACGCGCCCGAACAGCCTTCGCACAGCGGCAACCGCGCGATGCGCTGCATCAGCACGAAGATCCTCGGGCTGCTCTGCCGCGCTCGGGAGGAAGAGATGCGTCTCGTTCTCGAACTTCGACAAGTACTCGCGGTAACTCAGCCTCTCTCCAAGTAGCGGCGGAGTCAGCGCGTCGAGCAGCGGCTCGAGGTCGCCGAAGCCTGTCAGGCGCGATCCGAAGCGGTTGAGGATCTCTGCCGCGCAATCGGGAAGGCCGATCAACTCGTAGATACAGGCCAGCTTGAGCAGCTTTTCGGGAGGGTATTCCGAAGCGAGCTCCGACAGGTGCGGCGCCGCCAGGTCGCGGACATACATCGCATCGCCCTGATATGGCTGGCCAAAGCGAGTCTCCGCGTAGGTCTCGTATCCGAACGGCGCCGGCAGATCGGTCCGTGAGTACCTCCGAAGCGTGAGCCCGAAGAGTGTGTATCCCTGTTCGCGCAAGAAGCGGTCGGTGTTGTGGAAGGTGTGCTCGGTCGGGCTGGCCGACCCAAACCAGTTGACCTCCATTCCAACCCCGAGGACGCGACTCTCGGAGAGAACATCTCGAGCGGACTCGAGTACGTCCACGTCCGGGCCGTCGACGTCGACCTTGAGAAAGTCGACCGTCGGTAGCCTCTCGGCGCGAACGATGTCGCCGACTCCGATCACCGTGTCGGAAGCGGGCGTCCGTCGCGAGGCTTGGGCTCCCTCTCCTGGATGTTGGGCCAGGAACCCTGCCGTCGTGCGCTGCCAGATGTTCGTGTCGGGCCATCGCGCTGCTTCTGCTCTCCGACGCTGCACGAACCGATGTGACTCGGGGAGACCGACGAAACGGGGGTGGTAGCGGACGTTTGCGAACGGTTCTCGCGCTTGGGCCTCCTCGCACGCGGCAACGTCGGGGTCGTAACCGTGCGCCACCAAAGCCGGGCCGAAGTTGCGCCAGGCATCGTCGATGCCTCCGGCGCACCCCACGTCGATGAGAACGAATGGTTGACGGTCGAATACGCCACGCTCGCGCAGCACGTCCGTCATCGGCGCCTGACTACTCAGTCCGTCCATGATCCTTCCACCCGGCCAGGGGCGATCCGAACTCCAGTGTGGCACGCCTCGGCGGCCGCCGTCGCTACAGGCCGGGACCGCGGGTATCCTGCCTCGGCCATGCCTCGCAACCCCGAATCCCATGCCGGAAGCGAAGTCGTCACGACCGCGAGCAACGACATGTCGACCGACATCTCGGTCCGGGACGTCCAGCGTTACTGGGACATGCGGCCATGCAACATCCGTCACTCTCCCAAGCCGGTCGGCTCGAAGGAGTACTTCGACGAGGTCGAGGCACGAAAGTACTTCGTAGAGCCGCACATCCCGGCCTTCGCCGAGTTCGACCGTTGGCAGGGCAAGCGCGTGCTCGAGGTCGGCTGCGGGATCGGCACCGACTCGATCAACTTCGCGCGGGCGGGAGCCCAACTTACGGCAGTTGACCTCTCCGGGGAATCACTCCGCATCGCGGAGCAGCGCGCGAAGGTGATGGGCGTCGCGGAGCGAATCGGGTTCGTCCACGCCAACGCGGAGGAGCTTACCTCTGCGGTCTCGGGAGGACCGTACGATCTGGTCTACTCCTTCGGCGTTATCCACCACACCCCGCGGCCGGAGCGTGCGCTCGCGGAGATGCGGGCGCTCGTCGCGCCGGGGGGCACCCTGAAGCTCATGGTGTATCACCGGCTCTCGTGGAAGGTCGGCGCGATCGTGGTGGCGCAGGGGCGGGGACGGGTCTGGAAGACGAACGAGCTCGTCGCAACGTACTCCGAAGCCCAGACCGGCTGCCCTGTCACGTACACCTACAGCCGGCGGCAGGCGCGCGAGCTTGTCGAGCGCGCAGGCTTCCGTGTCGAGGAGGTTCGGGTCGACCACGTCTTTCCGTACCGCGTCCGCGACTACGTCGAATACCGCTACGTGAAAGAGCCGTACTTCGCGTGGCTGCCGGACTCGCTGTTCCGAGCATTCGAGCGCCGATTTGGATGGCACCTGCTCGTCACGGCGGAAGCCGTCTAGCCTGACCGCCCAATGAGGATCGCCGTCGTCGGACTGGGGAAACTCGGCGCGCCGCTCGCCGCCGTGCTGGCAAGCAAAGGCCACGATGTCCTCGGAATCGACGTCAACTCCGAAACCGTTCGCCTTCTGCGAGATGGTCGCGCCCCGGTGGAAGAACCAGGACTGCAGGCGCTCCTCGACACGGCGCGCGGACGCCTCGACGCGACTACCGACCTCGCTGCGGCAGCCGATTGCGACGTCACGATCGTGCTCGTTCCGACGCCGTCGGACGAGCGTGGGGCCTTTACGAACGCCTACGTCGTCGCGGCCATCGAGGGCGTTGGTGCCGCGCTCGCCCGGCGCGAGGACTACCACGCCGTCGTGGTCGCGAGCACGGTCATGCCGGGTGCATGCGACTCGGAGATAAGGGCGGCCCTGGAGCGCACATCAGGAAGGCGGGTGAACGACACGCTCGGCCTTTGTTACAGCCCGGAGTTCATCGCCCTTGGCAACGTCATCCGCGACCTCATGGAGCCCGACATGGTGCTGATCGGCGAATCCGACACCCGTGCAGGGGACGTGGTCGAGCCGCTCTACAGGGGCATGTGCGAGAACGACCCTCCGATCCGGCGGCTCAGTCTCGTGAACGCCGAGCTGACCAAGATCGCCGTGAACACCTTCGTGACCATGAAGATCTCGTACGCGAACATGCTTGCCGACATGTGTGAGCGGCTTCCAGGTGCTGACGTCGCAGCCGTCACGGACGCGCTGGGGCTCGACAGCAGAATCGGGGGGAGGTACCTGCGGGGAGCGATCGGCTACGGCGGGCCTTGCTTCCCGCGCGACAACAAGGCCTTCGCACTGCTCGCCCGTGACCTCGGCGCTGAACCGCTCCTCGCGGAGGCAACAGACACCATCAACGTCGGACAGGCCGAACGACTGGCGCGGATCGTCCGCTCGCGGCTCAGCCCCGGAAGCGTCGTCGGGATCCTTGGACTCGCCTACAAGCCCGATACCGCGGTGCTCGACGAGAGTCCCGGGGTTGCTCTGGCGCGCGTGCTCATCGCGGACAGCTACGAGGTCAACGTCTACGACCCCGCTGCGACGGACGCTGCCGTTCGGGCGCTGGATGGAATGGCACACGGATCCTCCTCCGTCGACGAGTTGGTCGCGCGTTCCGACGTGGTCGTGATCACCACCCCGTGGCCGGAGTTCGCGGATCTGCCTATGGGTGCTCTCGACCGCGACGGGGAGCGTCTCGTCGTCGTCGACTGCTGGGGGATGCTCTCCTACGAGCGTTACGCCCCGGCTGTCGACATCGTTAGGCTCGGCCGCGGTCTTGCGGAGGCAAGCCCGGTCTGAGCTTCACCAGGAGGGAGGGCAATGAAGCACATCTCGCAAAACGACCCGATTCTCGTCGCAGGAGCCGGCGGCTTCATCGGTGGGTGGTTGGTCCGTCATCTTCACGAAACCGGCTTCAGCCACCTCCGCGCGGTCGACATCAAGCCGCTTGAGGACTGGTATCAGGTCTGTCCCGATGCCGACAGCCGCGTCCATGACCTCCGTTCGCTCGGAGCCTGCCGCGAGGCCGTCGACGGCGTCGCGCACGTGTTCAACCTCGCGTGTGACATGGGCGGTATGGGATTCATCGAGGCGAACCGTGCCGTGTGCATGGTCTCTGTCCTGATCAACACGCACCTCCTGATGGCCGGTATCGATGCGTCCGTCAAGCGGCACTTCTACTCGTCCTCGGCCTGTGTCTACAACACCTACCTCCAGCAGGAGGCAGACGTCACCGCCTTGCGCGAGGAGGACGCGTACCCGGCGATGCCGGAGGACGGGTACGGGTGGGAGAAGCTGTTCTCCGAGCGGATGTGCCGCAACTTCCAGGACGATCACGGAATTCAGACGCGAGTGGCCCGCTTCCACAACGTGTACGGGCCACACGGAACATACGACGGCGGCCGGGAAAAGGCGCCGGCCGCGATTTGCCGCAAGGTCGCGTCGGCGAAGCTGACGGGTGCCGACGAGATCGAGATCTGGGGAGACGGAGAACAGACCCGCAGCTTCATGTACATCGACGATTGCCTCTACGGAACGACGAGGATCATGGACAGCGATATCGTCGACCCGATCAACCTCGGCTCCGCTGAGCTCGTCACGATCAATCAGCTCGTCGATCTGGTCGAGGCTGTCGCCGGCATTCGCCTGAAGCGCAGGTATGACCTCGATGCGCCGAAGGGTGTCCGTGGCCGAAATTCCGACAACACCCGTATCCGAGCCGTGCTCGGCTGGGAGCCGAGCACGCCCCTCTCGGTTGGTATCGAAAAGACCTACGCGTGGATCTACGACGAGTTGTCGTCGTCGCTCCACTCCTCGCGGAAGGCTGTTGCGTCTCGGTGACACTCCTCACGCACTGCCGCTGCGGCTCCCCGTATCGTTGATCTCGGTCGTCCTCTACGGGCGGAACGACTCGCACGGATACAACCTTCACCGGCGGGCAGCGCTGAGTCTGAACTGTCTTGCCGAAGTGCTGGCCGATCCGGACGACGAGATCGTGTTCGTCGACTACAACACGCCCGACGAGCTGCCGACATTCGTCGAGAGCATCGCCGACACCCTGACCGAACGGTGCCTGGATCTCCTGCGGGTGTTACGCGTGCCGGCCGCAATCCACGAAGAACGGTTCGGCGGGCGAACTCATCTGCCTGCGGTCGAGCCCGTCGCGCGGAATGCGGCGGTGCGACGCGCCAATCCGTCCAACCGCTGGCTGCTCTCGACGAACACGGACATGATTCTCCTGCCGCTGCGAGATCGCAGCCTCAGCGCCGTCGTCCGAGACCTCCTGGACGGCTACTACGGGCTGCCGCGTTTCGAGCTTCCTGAGTGGCTTTGGGAGCGGCTTCCCCGAGCGGATCCCCGGCTTGCGCTGGCGGAGGTCGCGCGCCTCGGCCCGAACTTGAGGCTGGACGAGCCCACCACGAGCATCGAGTCGATGCGCTTCGACGCAGGCGGCGACTTTCAGCTGATCCTCCGTTCGGACTTCATCGCGGTAGACGGTTTCGACGAGGAGATGCTGCTCGGATACCACGTGGACAGCAACTTCGCCCAACGAATGTTTCTGCGAGGGGAGTCGACCGGCACACTCGAAGAGGACGTCGCCGGCTACCACTGCAATCACTTCCGCACGCCGACCGTCTACCACATTGAGGGGCGGGTCGAAAACGACGTCGAGCGCTTCATCTTCGCCCTCAACCAGGCAGAACTGCCCGGCCAGAGGAACGGGTGGGGGCTTGCCGACGTCGACATCGAGGAGATAGACCCGCGTCGCAGTACGGCACTCTGCGTCGCCGATTCGCTGCTCGCTGCCATGCCCCATCAACTCGGCAAGCGCTCAACATCGGATGCCCTGCGGATTGCGGAGACGCTCACGTACGACTCCGCCCATGTCTTCCCATTCGTCGCGGACATGCTCCTCGTGTCGCCCCCGAGCACCGCGGTCTGCTACCTCGGTGCGAATCCGACGCTTGAAGAGATGCTCGCATCACTGGTGGAGCGGCTCTTCGGGGGGCCGCTGGACGCGCCCGACCTCGAAGATCCGGCGTCGATCGAGGCAGCCGTTGAGAAGGCGGACGTGTTCGTGGTCGACCTCGGCATTGACGCCTCGCGCGTCGCCCCCACAACCGGATCGCATCATGACCGTGAGCTCGCTCTCCTGCCGGTCAGGCTCGACCTGGCTTTTGACGCGCTCGAACGGCTTGTCGAACTAGAACGGGCCCGTCAGAGGGCCGGCAAACGGCCGCGGCCCCTCGTCCTCGTCAACAGCACCAGCGTCTATTGCGACGCATTCGTCCTTGCCGAGCTCAACTGCAGCTACACCACCACCCACTCCCGCGTGCGACGTGCTCAGTTGAAGCCTGAACCCGACGCTGGCGAGGCATCGCGCGCCGCCGTTGCGCGCTCTCGCTCTCGCCGCCGTTGGAGCGTCAGGTCCTCCGGACCCATGCGACTCGAGCTCGGCGAAACCGCTTCGTTCAGCGAACCCGAGGACTGGGCAGGATTCGGAGAGGGCTGGGCGACTCCTGACGAATGGGGGATCTGGACGGAGGGCTCCGTCGCATCGCTCGCGATCGCGTTCGGGAAGACCGATGCAGGGAACGCCGTGCTCGTTCTTTCGATCGGCAACGCGTGCGTCCGACGCGACGACGCTCTGACGGTCGACTTGCTGCTGAACGGATCGCACGTCGCGACGCGGGACTTCAACCGTTCGGATCTTCCGTCCTTATGGCGCATCGACATCCCCGAGCCGGTCCTGGCAAGGCAAACAGCCGAGTTGACGCTCGCGATCCACGAGCCACGATCCCCCAGGGAGCTTGGTTGGTTGGACGACCCGCGTCCGCTCGGACTTCATCTCAGTGCGCTGTCGTTCGAGCCGCGGTGGGCGGCGAGACGTCGAGCGTTTCTCTCTCTCGCGCGCCGGTCAAGGGCGCGGATCGTTTCTCCACGATCAACAGGACGTCGCAGGCCGTTCACCCGGAAGCGGGCGGAGGAACCGCTCGAGAGCGCGCCGTGAGTCCGAGCAGCTCGAGATCGGCGTCGACCAGCAGTCGGACGAGCTCCTCGAAGCTCACAGAAGGTCGCCAATCGAGCAGCGTCCCTGCCTTCGCCGGCTCTCCCACCAGGTTGTGGAGCTCCGCCCGGCCGCGGACGAGGGTCGGATCGCTCCGCACATAGTCGCGCCAGTCGAGGCGCACGTGCGCGAACGCCACTTCGGCCAGGTCTCTCACGCTGTGCGTCTCGCCTGTCGCGATCACGAAGTCGTCAGGCCTGGTCTGCTGCAACATGAGCCACATTGCCTTCACGTAGTCGCCCGCGTAACCCCAATCCCGGCGCGCGTCCAGGTCGCCGAGCACGAGCTCTTCCTCGAGCCCGGCCGCGATCCGGGCGGCGCCGTTTGCGACCTTGCGCGGCAGGAAGTCGACGGGACGGCGGGGCGACTCGTGGTTGTAGAGGATGCCCGAGCACGCGTAGATCCCGTACTGACGGCGGTATGCCTGGGTGATGAAGTGGCCGTATGCCTTCGCTACTCCGTACGGCGTAGCGGGCGTGATTGGCGTGTCCTCGGTCTGGGGCGCCTCGCTCGGCTCGCCGAAGATCTCGCTCGACGAGGCCTGGTAGAAGCGGATCGTCTCGTCGACGTGGCGTATCGCCTCGAGCATCGAGGTGACTCCGACGGCAGCGAACTCCGCCGTAAGCACCGGCTGCTCCCAGGAGAGCGGGACGAATGACGGAGAGGCCAGGTTGTAGACCTCGTGGGGCCGGCAGTCCTGCAGCACGGCGATGAGCGAGCTCTGATCGAGCAGGTCCGCCGGCAGGATCTGGATGCGAGGGCGCATCTCCCGGAGATTCGGATACAGCTGCGACGGGTTCCCCCGCACGATCCCGTAGACCTCGTAACCCTCGTCGAGCAAGTGCTCGGAGAGCAGCGAGCCATCTTGGCCCGCGATACCGGTGATGAGAGCCCGTCTCTCCATTTGCGGATTCTGCCGAGTTCCTTCGCCGGCGGTGCGGGGTCCGGGAGCTAGCCGAGTGCTTTCTTCGCGCTGCGCAGCACCATCACCACACGCGGGGGCAAGTGGCGCTTTGCACCGGATTTCACCCGCGCCCCGAGAAGGGCCCACCTCGTCGGGCGCTGCCGCTGAATCGGCTCCGGAGGACGATTTCCCCGTCGCTCCCGCTCGCGGGCCGCCTGTGCCTCACGCCGCGCCTTCAAGGTGGTCTCGCGCGCCTGGCGCTGCTCGGTGCTGCCGGCAGACGCCGCCTCCGAGAGCACGTTCGCGAAGGCGGCGGATGTTCGGTCCCACCGGAAAGCCGATGCCTGTGTCGTTCCCGCGGCCACGAGCTTCGCACGGAGCTCGGGGTCGCGCACGGCCTCGAGCGCCTCCCGGAGTGATTGTGGATCGTCCGGATCGACGTACAGAGCAGCATCGCCCGCGACCTCGGGCAAGGACGCCAGTCTCGTGGTGATCACCGGGCACCCGCAGGCCATCGCCTCGGCGACCGGGAGGCCGAACCCCTCGTAACGGGACGGATAGACGAGGGCGACTGCCCCGGCATAGGCGAGGCGCAGCTCCTCGTCCGAGAGTGACAGCCTCCGTGCCCGCACCTTCGGCGCCATCTTCCTCAGGTCCGGTTCGACGTGCGGCTGGCCGCCGACGCAAAGGACCTCGTACCCGCTCAGCTCGCTCGAGCCGCCCAGCGCCTGGAACAGCAACTCCGTGTTCTTGTAACCCTCGACGCCACGCCGGTCGCCGACGAGCAGGAAGTAGGGCCGTTCGAGCCGATGCTCACGCCGGAACCCCTCGACTTCGTCGTCGGTCGCCGGTCCCAAGGCGTCCGCGACCCCGAGGGGGACCACCTCGGCCGGCTTCCCTCGCGAGGCGGGCGCGAGCTCGACGAGATCCTTGCGGGTGTTCTCGGAGATGCAGACGTAAGAGCTCGCATGCTCGACGGCGAGACGCTTCTCGTCCCAGGACGGGTCGGACATGTCGAGCCCGAGCCGCTCGGGAATCAGGTCGTAGACGAGCATGAGGCTGGGCGTGCGGATCGGGGTCGTGTAATAGGTCGAGACGAAGAGTGCGGCGCCTTCCTCGTCGCAGACGCGCTGCAGCATCAGGGAGTCCTCGGCGGTGGCCTCGGGATCCCAACGCGGAATCGAGCGCGTCGGCAGGCCGGGCAGGCGTGGCCCCGCGCCGCCTCGATCGAGAAAGAGGACACGACTGGAGAAACCGGACTTCAGCCACTGTTCGAGGTTGGAGCGCCAGACCCGCGCTATGCCCGTATTCAGGAAGTGCTGGAAGAAGACCCCGTCGACCACGATCGGTCCGTCGGAGGTCGATCGAGGCCCCGGCTCCTTGCCGGGCGGCGAAAACACCCATGCGCCGTCCTCGCCGGACGGGCGCGCGATCGGTTGGACATGCCGGCGCTCGGCGAGGTCGACGAGCGTGTCGTCCTCGACCCACGGCAGATGGTCGCTGAGCCGGATCGGTCCGTCGGCTTCTCGGATCGCTTTGCGCAGCCCCTGCCAGGCCTCGACCGCGTCGACGTAGCCGTAGTAGCTCTCCTTGAACCGGACCTGCTCCTCGGTCGCGTAGGCGAAGTGCTGGAAGACGGCCCCGACGGCCTCGGTCTCGTCGTGGAGGAACGGATCCGCCCAACCCAGGTCGACGGAGGCGATGCGCCGCCGCCGGCCGAGGATCGGCGGCTCGTGCGTCTGCCAGCGGTCGCCGGGACGGTAGCGCCAGGTGCGAAGCCACTCACAGCTGGGATTGGCCGCGTAGTTGTACCGGGTCGTGACGACCGCTTCCGGCGACACGAAGTAGTCGCACCAGTAGTACGCAGCGGTGCGCTCAGGCTGCGCGAGAAACAGCTCCCGCATCGCGACGATCTGGTCGCCGGCCCACAGCTCGTCCGCATCGACCTGCCAGAGGAGACACTCTTCGCGAATCCTCGGCAGCGGCGCCGACACCATCTCGCGCTTGCCGTTCCAGAATTCGTCCCTCCGCTTCCGGTAGAGCGTGATCCGCTCGGGCTCTACGGCGGCGAGCTCGTCGAGGTAGGCGCTGGTCCCGTCGATGCTCAGGCCGTCGGCGTGCCAGGAAGCGTCGACGCGGCCTCCTCCCGCGACGCTCCAGGCCGTGTCCCGGACGAGAGCAGCCACACCCTCGACCACGTGCCAATGCCATTCGAACGGCAGCGCCCGAAAGACGTCGAGGTGGTGGCGGATGAACGGCTCGCCATTCAGGACGATCGTGAAGAAGTGCACCGGGAGATCGCTCTCGAGGCCAGTCATGCTCCGTGCGCCCAATGGTTTCTGCCGCCTCCTCAGCACGTCCGCCATCGTAGGGAAGCGCGGCGCGGATGCCGATCCCCTGCTGTACGCTCGCGCGGTGCTGTCCCGCTTCCGGCCGACGGGGTCGAGTGCACGATCCCTCCCTTATCTCGCGTATTCGCAGTTCGGCCTGTATCGCGACCGTTTCTCGTCGGTCGAGGGCTTCTTCGTCGACGAGGCCCAGGCGATCTGGGACTTCCTGCTCGCGGCGCAGACGGGCCTCGGCGTCTCGGGTGGGTTCTTGGAGATCGGCGTATGGAGAGGGAAGAGCGCACTCATGGGGGCGGTCCATGCCGCGCCGAGCGAGCCGATTGTGCTCGTCGACATCAACGACACAGCCGACGTCGCGGAGCAGATCCGGGCGTTCCACCCCGAGAATCTCGTCACCGTCACGGGGCGGTCATCTTCACTGTTTCGCACGACGCCCGAGTATCAGCAGTACCGCGGAAGCATCCGCTTCTTCCACGTCGACGGCGGCCACAGTTGCTTCGGCACCTACGCGGACATCGTCACCGGCTCGGAGATGGTCGGAGACCGCCCCCTCATCGCGATCGACGACTTCGGCAACATGCGCTACCCGCAACTCCATGCAGCCGTCTACAAGTTCCTGTTTGCTCGGCCTGATTTCCGCATGGTCCTTTGCGGCGCGAACAAGGCGTATCTCTGCCGGACGGAGGACTTCGCGCTCTACGACGGCGTGATTCGCGAGCACCTGGTCTCGCATGCGACCGCTCTCGGCCATCCGTTCACTCTGGCGCGGACCTCCTACGCCCACGACTTCGGCTGCTTCGCGGTGCAGGAGCTGGTCGAAGGCCGCCCCCTTGTTGGCCGGGACGAGGAGCCGGACACGATCGTTTTCTGAGCCGTGCGGATGGTCTCGCCGACAGGAGGCACTCCGCTAGCCTCGGCCCGATGCTGACGCTCTTCACGATCCCGAAGCCGTTCCGGGGACACATCGGCGAGATCCAGCGCAACGCGATCGAGAGCTGGCGCGCGTTGCGTCCCGCGGTCCAGATCGTGCTCGTCGGCGACGAGGCTGGAGTCCAGCAGGCGGCCCGTGAGGCGGACGTCGAGCACGTCGGAGGCCTTGCTACGAACGAGCGGGGGACCCCTCGCCTCGACAGCGCCATCGGGCTGGTCGAGGCTGTCGCAACGCATCCAGTTCACTGTCTCGTCAATGCGGACGTCGTCCTCCTCGACGACTTCCTGCCCGCGGTCGAGCGGGTGCGCGCCGCGTTCGAGCGCTTCCTCATGGTCGGCGAGTGCCGCGACCTCGACACGGGAGCCGGGCTGCGGCTCGAGGATCCGGTCGCCCGTCGGGAGCTCCGGGAACGGGCGCTCGCGAGTGGGCGGCTGCGCGGCTGGGCCGCGCTCGACTATTTCGTCTTTCCGCGCGGGGAGTTCGGCCGGATTCCGCCGTTCCTGATCGGCCGAGCTTGCTTCGACAACTGGTTGGTCTGGCGTGCGAGGGAACAGGGCGACCCGGTCGTCGATGCCACGCGCAGCGTCGTCGCCGTCCACCAGTCGCACGACTACTCCCACATGCCCGGCGGGTTCGAGGAGACGTACTACGGTGAGGAGGCCCGGTACAACGAGCGGCTTGCGGGCGGCCGAGATCACATCTACTCGCTTCACGACGCCAGCCACCGGCTCTACGCGTCGGGCAGGCCTCGCCGCTATCCGGCCTCGACGTTCCGAGCCCGCGAGAAGGCGCGCATCGCGAAGGCCCGGTTCGACGCACGGGGACCCTGGCGGCCGGGGAGGCGGCCCTTGCGCCTCCTCGGGGTCTTCCCGGAGCCGGAGCCGGAGACGACCCACATGCTCGACGCGCTCGCTGAGGCCGACGATGTCGAGGTCAGCGTGCTCTATGCCGTCAAGCCGCTCGGCCGAGACGACGCAGCAACGCCACGGCCCCGGTACCTCCACTGGTTTCCGCGCAGCATCCGTGTTTCGGCCCTCGAGCGAGCGCTCGGTCGCGACTATCCGATCAACTGGGCGATCTGGAACTCTTTCCGCGGCTTCAGACCGGACTGCATGCTCGTCTCCGACGTCGGCACCTTCGCCACCCAGGCAGCGCTCGTCTGGTGTGCTGCCCGCAGGATCCCGTACGTCCTCATCGACCGAGACGGCGAGCGCGTCGCCGACGTCGCACCCGATGGAGTTGTTCGTCACGTAGTACGCCGGGCCGCCAGCCGTACCACACCCGATGTCGCCACGCTGGAACTGGCCGCCCTCGTGCGGCAGGCGGCGGCGGGCAGGCCGACGCTGCGCACAGGCCATCTGGCGCGATGGGCCCGGAGGCTCTCGCGAGCCTAGAAGCCGTCGCGCCCCGAGGGGCTCGGCGCCGGCGGGGCATCCAAGTAGAGCTCAGGCTAACGTGCTCTGTCCGCGCGACGTCCCGCTTGCTCGACCTTGACGGCGTCCATCAACCAGCAGGGCCACGGCAATGGCGATCGAAGATCAAGTCCGAGACTTCTACGACAGCACAGGCTGGCAGTCCGGTACGGCCGGCTCGGACGTGGTCTACGGCGACGCCCAGCTCTGGGAGGACCTGCGCCCCTGCGCAGCCGCGTACGTCTCGGCGTGCCGCCTCAAGGTGCTCGAGTTCCTCCCGCAGAGCGGCGAGCGCATCCTCGACGCGGGCTCCGGGCCGATTCAGTATCCCGAGTACCTCGAGTATTCGCGTGGCTTCGCGAAGCGTGTCTGCGTCGACCTCTCGCAGCACGCGCTCGACGAGGCTCGCCAGAAGCTCGGAGACCGCGGTGACTACGTCCGCGCCAGCCTGCTCGAGCTTCCCTTTCCCGCCGACCACTTCGACGCGGCCGTGAGCCTGCACACGATCTACCACGTCGACCAGGATCACCAGGAGACTGCAGTGCGCGAGCTGGTTCGCGTCTTGAAGCCCAGCGCCCGGGCGGTCGTCGTCTACGCGAATCCCGATCGACTGGCGGCGCGTCTCAAGAGGCTCGCTCCCCGGAGAAGGGCCCCCGAATCAGGACCGATCTACTTCTTTGCCCATCCGCTCTCGTGGTGGCAGAGGTTTGCCGACGAGGCCACCGTCGAGATCGTTCCGTGGCGGTCGCTGAACGCCAACGAGTCGCGAAAGCTCATCCCGGACAGCGCGCTCGGAGCCGGCATGTTTCGCGCCCTCCTTGCGTTCGAGAAGGTCTTCCCCCGCTGGGCAGTCTGGTCGGGCTGCTATCCGATGATCGTCCTGACCAAGCACCCGCGCATATAGCCGTGACGGACGATCTCCCGCTCGTCTCGATCCTGACGCCGGCCTACAACCAGGGGCGTTTCCTTCGCGACTGTCTCGACTCGGTCGCGCGACAGACGTATTCGCGGGTCGAGCACATCGTCGTCGACGGCGCCTCGACGGACGAGTCGCCGGCGATCCTCGCCGAGGCCGGCGGAGCAGTCCGTTGGACGAGCGAGCCGGACCGCGGACAGGCGGACGCTGTCAACAAGGCCTTCGAAGCGAGCACGGGCGAGATCGTCGGCTGGATCAATAGCGATGACGGCCTCTTCGCCGTCGACACGGTCGCCCGAGTGGTCGCTGCCTTTGCCCGGCACCCGGAGGCGGGAGTCGTATACGGCGATGCCGCGCTCGTCGACGAGAGCGGCCGGATCGTCCGTCACCACCGCTCGCGCTGGCCCACCGGCTCGCTGCCGCTCGTCTCCCCGATCGTGCAGCCGGCGGCGTTCTTCCGCCGCACCGTCGTCGAGCCGGACGAGCCTTTGCTACGGGTCGAGTTGCACTGGTTCCTCGACTACGAGCTCTGGCTTCGCCTGCGCGACGGGGGCGTGCGTTTCGTCCACCTTCCTGCCGTCGTCGCCGTGGATCGCGACCATCCGCAGCGCAAGGTCAGGACGAGCGACGAGCACTTCGGCCGTGAGAGCTTGCAGCTCGTCGAGGAATACGGCCCGGTCTTCGGAGTTCCGCGCCTCCGGCGGCTCGGTGGGCTGCTTCGCCGGATACGCGGCCTTCCCGCGGTCTGGGGCTGGGAGCGGCACGAGCCAGCCTTCCCGTGGCGCACAGACGGACGGCTCCGACGCTTGCTTCGACAGGTCGCCAGACTCGATCCGGTTCAGCTGACCGACGAGCAGCGGCGGTTCGGGAGGGAGGTCGACCTCAAGAGACGTCCTTCCTGACGGCCTGCAGTGTCAACTTGTTGCCGATACCTCCCGCGATCGCGTTGAACGCCTGTAGTGCGGTGACCGTCAGGTTGCGCAGGCCCGGCTGCGAGAGGACGAGAGTCGCTCGCCCGGGCTCGTGGCGGTAGACCATCGCGTAGCGCTCGCTCTTGACGACCTCGAAGCCGGCAGCCGCCACCTCTGCTGCCAGCGTCTCCGCGTCCAGCCGGGCGATGACGTTGCCGGCCTCCTCGTAATGCTCGGCGAGGCCCACTCGCGCCGCTAGTTCCGTGGCCTCAGCCCGCGCAGGCTCGTTGATCGAAACCGCCATGCGGCTGGTCCGGAGCATCTCCCGGATCCCCGCCGCGGGCGAGTCGAGGTGATGAAGCCCGTCGTGGACGTACAGGAGATCGACGGAGCGGTCACGGAGAGGCAGTGCTTCGGCATCGGCCACCACGGGGAGCACGGCGAAGCCGTAGCGCTTTGCTCGCTCGCGGGTCCGTTGTGCCGCGCCGAGCGAGATGTCCATCGAGATGACCGACCCCCCCGCGCGAGCGAGGAACTCGGCATCCATCCCGGAGCCTCCGCAGATCGTCACGGAGGTCAGCCCCTCGGGGGGAAAGGGCAGCGCGTCGAGGCTACGGCGAAACTTCTCCGCGAGCAGCCACTGGTAGAGCCAGGGCGTTCCATGCGGGCGGCTCACCTCGAACTCGGAGTCGACCTCGTCGAAATACGCCGCCTGGGCGTCCTTCTGTCCATCGGTGCCGTTGCTCCCCGCGGGGCGAAGCACGGGAATGGCGTCGACGATCTCGTAGACCGCGCCGCAGCTCTTGCAGCTCATCGCCTCGGCCTGGCGCTCCAGGTCGCTGCGGCAAGAGGGGCAGACGAGCAACTCGGACAGGAGGGTTTCGGCTCGCATGGTTCGCTCGTCGCAGGCTAGCCGGGACTCGCTGGTAGCCTCGCCGCGCCCGGATGAAGGTTCTCAGTGTCGTCCACTACGCCAACTTCGGCGGACCGCACAACGAGGCGTTGCGCCTCAGGGAGCCGCTGCGCCGGCGGGGGTGGGAGATCGAGGTGGCGATCCCCGACGGGCCTGGATCTGCCGCTCCGAGGCTCGAGGCGGGGGGAGTGCCGCTCCACGCGCTGCCGCTCTCGCGGCTGCGGGCGTCCCCGGACCCGAGGCTGCTCCTGCGGTTCGCGCGCGACTTCGGCCCGTCCGTCAGCGGGCTCGAGCAGGCGATCGAGGCCTCTGGCGCCGACATCGTCCAGATCGGCGGCCTCGTCAATCCACACGCCGCGTTGGCGGCGCGTCGCCGGGGTGCGGCGGTCGTCTGGCAGATCGTCGACTCTCGTGCTCCGGCGCCGCTTCGCCTTCTGGCGATGCCCATCGTCCGCCGACTCGCTGACACGGTCATGTTCGACGGCGAGGCTCTGATCGAGCTCCATGGTGGCCGCGAGTCGCTTCCGGCGCCGGTGTTCGTCTATTTCCCTCCGGTGGACACCACTCGATTCGTGCCCTCGGCAGATCGTCGCCGCGAGATCCGGGCGCAACTTGGGATTCCCGAGGAGGCGCCCGTGGTGGGCACCGTCTCGAGCCTCAATCCGATGAAAGGCCTCGAGCACTTTCTCGATGCGGCAGCGCAGGTCGCAGCGCAGCGCCCCGAGACCTGGTTCGTGGTCGTTGGTGGCGCTCCGGAGTCCCATCTGGCCTATCGGGACCAACTGCACCGGCGGGCCGACGAGCTGGCACTCCTCAACCCGGTCGTCTTCGCCGGCGAGCGCGACGACGTCGAACGCTGGTACCCGGCCTTCGACCTCCACCTGATCACCTCGCTTCCACGCTCGGAGGGAACGACGACCACGGCCATGGAGGCGCAGGCGTGCGGTGTCTCCGTCGTCGCGACGCGCGTCGCCGCCGTCGCCGAGGTCGTCGACGACGGGGTGACAGGAGTGCTTGTGCCGCCCGAGCGTCCGGACGCCATCGCCGACGCCGTCCTGCGGCTGCTGGGCGACGGGGCGCTGCGGGTTCGGATGGGCGCGGCAGGAAGGGAAGTCGCCCTCGAGAGGTTCGATGTCGAGCGCGCCGCCGACGTCTACGTACAGGCGTACGAAGCAGCTCTCGCGCACTCGGCTACACGTCGGTAGCCGCTACCTGGCGGTGATGGACTCGACGATGAAGTCGATCGTGAGCAACGAGATCTTCGACGCGTCCTTGCCGACCCACAGCATCGCCTGGTAGTTGCGTCCGTGCACACGGAAGAACGCACCTCCCTGTTCGATGCCGGGCGTGTTCCTGAAGGCGCGGATCTGGGGGAAGTCGAAGAGAATCAGCGGAAGCTTCTTCTTCGCCCCCTGGGGGTGCGCGTGGCGTGGCGCCTTGTACAGCTCGAAGAAGACGCCGTCGGGGCGGAGAACCCGGCCCGATGCACCGACTTCTGGTCTTCGCTTCAGCGGGTAGCTCGCGACGACGACACCGCGAGCTCTCGCCCCGTGAACGCCGGTGACCGCGTGATTCGAGGTCGCGAACCTGCGGAGATGGTAGTGGGCCGGATACGCGAAGCCCACGCGCCCCACCACCGCCTTATTCGTCAACGGGAGACCCACCTCGACTTCGGAGACGCCGGGGCCGGAAGGGTAGAACGGCGCGACACTGCCGCCGAACGCGACGGCTCCTACCGCCGCGCAGACGACGGCGACCGCCGGGAGGGCGACGCCCAGACGTAACCGAGAAGAGGCCTCGCCGCCGAACCGCGTGACGAGAACTCCGACCGCGAACGCATTCAGTGGGTTGTCCTGGAAGTGCGTGGCCGCGGCGAGCGCCGCAGCGATACCGAGGAGCGGCAGTGCTGCGTAGATCACGGGCGTCGGGTCCCGGTCTCTGGCCGCAGCCTCGAGGGCGCGTATGCCGAGGATGGCGACACCGACGAGCAATGCGCCGAGCCAGGCAAATCCCAGCAGCCCGTACTTCAGCAGGAACTCGTAGGAGAGAAGGTGCACCTGCGGGACGTGCGCGAGGTCGCGTCCCCCGTAGACGAGCGACTCTGCGAACAGCCTCGGCGCCTGGGTCTCGTCGACTGTCCCACCGATGCCGCGTCCGAAGACGAAGGACACCGGCGAGCTATGGATCTCCTCCCGGACCTGATGCGCTTCGTAGGTGCGCCCCAGGTTCGACTGGTCGGGCCCGCGGTACTGGCCGCGCACCGTTTGGCCGTCCGCGGTGAAGACGAGGAAGCCGGCGAGCGCCGCCACCCCGACGGCGACGACCAGCCATTGCGGCAGCAGGTGCCACACGCGCACGACGAGATAGGCGACGAGGCCGAGCGCAGCCACGAACTCGATCCCGGTCGTAGAGCCGCTGCCGTTCTTGATGTCAATGGCATCGTTGACAAGGAGCGCGAGAGCAAGGGCCAGCAGCAGCCACCCCGCCTTGTTCGGCCGGAAGAGGGCGAACGCGGCCGCGGCTGCACAGGCAGCCTCCACGTACGTGAAGATTGGCGTTGTGCCCCAGCCGAAGAGTGCTTGACCTGCAGCGAGCACGAGGAGCACAGCCACGAGCTCGGCCGCCGAGGCTCGGCCGGCCTCGGTGCTCACGGTGCGGCCGGCCACGTACGCGAACACAAAGAAGACGATCAGGCCCAGGTCCTGGGCGATGTAGGACTTCGGCGCGTGATGGGCGAGGCCGAGCGCCAGATCGGGAAGGATCAAGAACGCGTACGCCGCCACGAGCCAGTCGAGCGGTCGGGCCTCCCGCACGACGGCTGCGCGGTCGGCCCACAGCGCGCGAGAGCGCAGTCGGCGAGGAAGCGCGCGGAGCACGAGCGGCGCGAGCAACACGACGATCAGAGGCAGGGCGATCCGGGTGTCCAGCCCGTAGAGCTGGAAGCCGTTCGCGCTGCCGGTCAAAAGCTGCAGGAGCCCGTCGCCGGTGACCGATACAGCGACCATCGCTCCGATGAGCGAGCGGACGTACCGCCGGTCGCGATCCGGCGTCAGCGCGCCGATGACGACGATCGTGGCGATCCCGGCGACCGCGGCTCCGGCCGCCGCGAGCTTGCGGTCGGTGTTCGGCTGCGCCAGCACGACCACCGCTGAGCCGAGGAGCCAGAACGCGCCAGTCGCGAGGTTGGCGCGAAGCCGGACGCGGCGAGTCGGGCGGTCGGCTGCGACGGTGGCTGACACGAAGCCCTCGTCTGCGTCCACGACGGACGAGTGTAGCCCCCATCCTCCCGCGTGGCAGATCGCGGCCACCCACGCTTGTGAAGCCTTCGTTAGCAACGGCTACGATCGCCGCCACGTCGGCTAGCGTGTGCGCCCGGTGCCGTCGAGGGTCCCCTGGAAGTCTCTGTGGGTTGTGGTCGCAGGAATCTGCGCCAGCCTGCTCGCGCTCGCCCACGGGGCGGCGAGCTTTGCGAGCGCCGGCGTGCGGACCGGGCACCGGGCGCAGCAGATCCACACCTACGCCACCACTGGGACGCTGCCCCTCAAAACGTCCCTGCTCGATCCGTACGCGTTCACCGGAGCTCAGCAGGCCGCCGCGTTCAAGATGGCTCGCTCGGCGGGATCAAGCTACATCAGGCTCGTCGTGCCCTGGTCGGAGATAGCACCGACCACGCGCCCGGACGACTTCGTGCCGACCGATCCGGAGTCGCCCTCTTACACCTGGGCCTGGCTGGACGGCAGCGTGGCCGCGATCGAGGCGAACGGCATGGCGCCGATCCTGGACATCACCAGCGCTCCCAGCTGGGCGCTCGTGAGGCAGGGCAAGGGCCGAACCGCCGGCGCGCCGAGCGCAACCGCGCTCGCCGCCTTCGCGAAGGCTGTCGCGTTCCGGTACGACGGGCATCACGGGCAGCCCGCCGTACGGGTCTTCCAGGTCTGGAACGAGCCGAATCTCAGCCTCGACCTCTCGCCCGTCAAGGCTGCAAGCGTGTATCGCGGGATGGTGAATGCCTTCGCCGCAGCCGTGCATGAAGTCGATTCGGCCGACCTGGTCGTCGCCGGCGCTCTCGATCCGTTCGAGAACCTGGCGAGCTCGTTCGTCTCGCAGGCTCCGCTCGCCTTCATGCGCTCGTTCCTCTGCCTCTCCAAGGGGAAGCATCCGCACGCGACGTGCTCGACGAAGGTTCAGTTCGACGTCTGGTCCCACCACCCGTACACGTTCGGCGGCCCCTTCGGTCACGCGAAGCGCACCGACGACGTGTCGCTCGGAGACCTGCCGAAGATGAGAACGCTGCTGCGCACGGCGGTGAAGCTTCATCGCATCGTCTCCTCGCACTCCGTCCAGTTCTGGGTGACGGAGTTCGGCTGGGACACGAATCCACCGAGGCACCATGGCGTGCCTCTCGGGCTCGATGCACGCTGGACGGCCGAGTCGCTCTACCAGATGTGGCACTCGGGCGTGACCGTCGCGACCTGGTTCCTCCTGCAGGATCAGGCGAGCCCGAGCCCCTATCAGTCCGGCCTCTTCTTCCACTCGAAGTCGTTGACGCAGGCGCGGGCGAAGCCGATGCGTGCGGCATTCCGCTTCCCCTTCGTCGCATACCTCGGTAAGAGGACGGTGCGTATCTGGGGGCGCGACGCGACGAGCCAAAAGGCGCTCGTGACGGTCCAGCGACGCCACGGTGCGCGCGGCGGATGGCGCACCGTCGCGCGGGTGCGCACGAACCGGTACGGGATCTTCCGCGCGACGCTGAAGATGAGCGCGGCCAAAACGGACTGGTTGAGGGCTACCGCCCCGGGCTCCGGGAACTCGCTCGCCTTCTCGCTCACGGTGCCGAAGAAGCAGCGGTACGGGCCCTGGGGCAACTAGAGACCCGGCTGTAAAGCATTCGCAAGGACTGCCGCGGCTACCGCGGAGTGCCGCTAGCGTGCCGGCGGTGGGGGTCACCATCCGGAATATCACCATTGCCGTCGCGATCGTCCTCCTGGGCGCTCTTGCGGCCTCATCTGGGTCGGCGGCGCGCGTCACGCACACGTACGCGACGCACGGGACGCTTCCTCTGCGCACGTCGTTGGACGACCCGTTCGCGCTCACAGGCCCTGATCGTGCCGCCGCATTCCTCAAGGCCCGAGCCGCGGGGGCTTCCTACGTGCGGCTCATCGCCCCATGGAACGAGATTGCCCCGACGACGCCTCCGGCCGGCTTCGCGCCTGCCGATCCCACGTCGCCGGGTTACTCGTGGAGCTGGCTCGACAGCACGGTCGCATCTGCGGAGAAAGCAGGGCTGACGCCGATTCTCGACATCGCTCGCGCCCCGGGCTGGGCTCTGGCCTCCAAGCATGGGAAGGTCATCAATACGCCGAAGGCCTCCTCGCTGGGGCAGTTCGCGAAGGCCCTTGCCCTCCAGTACGACGGCGGGCACGGCGCTCCGGCTGTGCACGTCTTCCAGGTCTGGAACGAGCCGAACCTCAGCCAGGACCTCTCGCCCGTGAACGCGGCCGCTTATCGCGGGATGGTGAATGCGGTCGCGGCCTCCGTCCATTCGGTCAGCAAGTCGAACCTGGTCGTAGCGGGCGGGCTCGACCCGTTCCGCAACAAGACGAAGCACTGGTACTCGGTCGCGCCCCTCGCTTTCATGCGCTCGCTGCTCTGCGTCTCGAAGGGGAAGCATCCGCATCGCACGTGCAGTAACCAGGTTCACTTCGACGTCTGGTCCCATCACCCGTATACGTTCAACGGCCCATTCGGCCATGCCGGGCGCACGGACGACGTCTCGCTCGGCGACCTGCCGAAGATGCGGGCGGTGCTCAACGCGGGAGTGAAGCTTCACCGTGTCGTCCCGAGTCACCCGATGCAGTTCTGGGTCACCGAGTTCAGCTGGGACACGAAGCCTCCGCGGCGCCACGCGGCGCCTGTGAATCTCGCCGCTCGCTGGACCGCCGAGGCGCTGTATCAGATGTGGCGGTCGGGCGTGTCCCTCGTGACCTGGTTCGGCCTGGTCGACAAGGGAGGCAAGAGCCCGTACCAGAGCGGCCTCTACTTCCACGCGAAGTCGCTGGCCGCTGCGCGGGCCAAGCCGGTGCGGACCGCGTTCCGCTTCCCATTCGTGGCCTATCTCGGCAAGGGCACCGTCCGCGTCTGGGGCCGGGATGCCACGAGCGACGCACGGCTCCTCACGATCCAGCGCCGCCACGGGACGCACGGGAGCTGGCGCACCGTGGCCAAGATCCGGTCGAACCGCTCGGGGATCTACCGCGCCACGCTGAGGCTCAAGGCGACGAAGAAGGACTGGCTCCGCGCGACGGCCTCCGGCTCCGGCTCGTCCCTTGCGTTCTCGCTCACCCGGCCTTCGCCCAAGCTCCGCTACGGCCCCTGGGGCAACTGAGCCGATCTCGCCGCTAGCGTTGCGGCCGTGATCGTGGCCGTTGTCCTGTTCTGGGGCTCGCTTGCCGCGCTCGCCTGGACGCATGCGCTCTACCCGCTCGCGGTCGTGCTGGCGGCGCGCGTCCACACGCGGCGGGTCGCGCTCGACGACTCCTACCTGCCGTTCGTTGCGGTCATCGTGACCGCCTACAACGAGGAGAGCGCGATCGAGCGGCGGCTCGAGAACCTGCGGGAGCTCGACTATCCGCCGGAGCTGATCGAGCTCGTCGTCACGTCCGACGCGTCCACCGACCGGACCGAGGAGCTCGCGGAAGCTGCCGGCGCGCGCGTGATCCGTAACCCGCGCGGCGGGAAAGTCGCGGCGCAGGACGCGGCGGTGCGGGCGACGGACGCGGACGTCGTCGCCTTCTCCGACGCGAACGCGACCTGGGCCCCCGACGCGCTGCGCAAGCTCGTCCGCAACCTCGCCGATCCGAAGGTCGCCTACGTCTGCGGACGGCTGCGGCTCGAAGCTCCGGACGGGTCGAACAAGGAGGGCGTCTACTGGCGGTACGAGCTCGTGACGCGGGAGGGAGAATCGCGACTCGGCTCTGTGACGGCCGGCAACGGCGCGATCTACGCGCTCCGCCGGTCCGACTACGCCGAGGTAGATCCCCGTTTCGGCCACGACCTCTCGCTCCCGTACCTCATGGTCCAGCGCGGGCGGCGAGCGGTGTACGAGCCCGCGGCGGTCGCCTCCGAGCGGCCGACGCCGACCAACGAGAGCGAGTACCGGCGGAAGGTGCGGATGTTCGAGCACGCGTGGCTCATCGTGTTGCGGGGGCGCATGCTCCGCGGCCAGCCCCCCGGCTACTGGGTCGCTCTGGTCTCGCACCGGCATCTCCGCTACGCGAGCGGCCCGCTCCACCTGATCCTGCTCGGGAGCTCGATCGCGCTGATTGGCCATGGCGCGCTCTACTCGGTATTGCTCGGCCTCCAGCTCGGCTTGCTCGCGGCGGCGCTCGTCGGCGTCGGGATCGCGCGCTACTACGTCCTCATCACCTGGGCGACGGTCGTGGCGCTCTGGAACTACCTCCGGCGCGGCGTGCCCGCGACGTGGGCGCCGCAGCGCGAGGAGCTCGCGTGAACCGGGCGGCAGACGTCGCGATCGCGGGCTCGGCGCTCGTCCTCGTCTCGCCGCTTCTTGCCCTCGCAGCGCTCGCGGTCAAGCTCGAGGACGGCGGGCCGGTGCTCTACCGGCAGACGCGCGTGGGCCGGGACGGCGCCGACTTCGAGCTGCTCAAGCTGCGGACGATGGTCGTCGGCGCCGAGACGATGGGCGCTGGGTTGTCCGTCAACCGCGGCGACACCCGGATCACGCGCTCCGGCCGCGTGTTGCGCAAGCTCTCCCTCGACGAGCTGCCGCAGCTCTGGAACGTCGTCCGCGGCGAGATGAGCGTGATCGGCCCGCGGCCGACGCTCCGCTACCAGGTCGAGCAGTACGACGAGCATCAACGGCACCGCCTGGACGTCAGGCCCGGCATCACCGGCTGGGCGCAGGTGAACGGCCGGGCCGAGCTCCCGTGGGCGGACCGGATCGAGCTGGACGTGTGGTACGTCGAGCACCGCTCGCCGCGGCTCGATCTGCGGATTCTCGCGCGCACGCCGCGGGCGCTCTTCGGCGGCACGTACAAGGGAGAGACCGGAGGTTGGAAGTCGGAGGCGTGAGGAACCGGGGCTACCCTGGGAGCCTGTGGCGCCCCTGAACATCCTCGTCACGGGCGCGTGCGGCGTCACGCCGAGAGCCATCACCCGTTCTCTGCGCGCGAGCCCCGCGTTCTCCGACGCGACTCTCGTGGGCGCTGATCGCGGCGGCAACTGGTACGGGTTCTACGAAGGGCTCTACGACCGCGTCTATCGCGTCTCCCAGCCCGAAGACCCCGGCTACGCGGAGCTCGTCGCGGACATCTGCGAGCGGGAGAAGATCGGCGCCGCGCTCGTCGGGCCCGAGGCCGAGGTGCTCTTCTGGAGCGGTCGCGAGTTTCCGGTGCCGACGCTGCTGCCGCCTCCGGGTCTCGTGGCGATCGCGATCAGCAAGGGCAAGCTGTACGAGGTGCTGCGCGAGACGGGACTCGTGCCGCGCTACCGCATCGTGAGCCGTGACGAGCTGCTCGAGCGCCGGGGGGTCGATCTCGACGGCGGCCCGGTCTGGCTCCGCGACTACTCCGAGGCATCCTCTAGTGGGATCGGCTCGCTCCAGGTGACCGAGCCGGAGGAGGCGTATGCCTGGGCCTACCTCAATCCAGGCATCTCGAGCTTCATGGTCGCCGAGCACTTGCCGGGACGGAACATCGCCGCTTCGCTCCTCTTCCACGAGGACGAGCTGCTCAAGGCAGGCTGCTACGAGCGGCTGGAGTACTTCATGGGGCATCTCGCGGTCTCGGGGATCACCGGCAACATCAACCGCGGCCGCCTGATCAACGACGAGCGGGCGCGCACGCTCGCCGAGCAGGCAGTCCGCCTCGTCGCAGGCCTCACGGGCGAGCCGGCGCACGGCCTGCTCACCGTCGACCTCCGGGAGGACCGCACCGGCGCGCTCAAGGTGACCGAGATCAACGTCCGCCACGTCGCCGCGACCTCGGCGCTCGCCGACGGCGGTGCGAACATGGCCGAGGCTCAGGTGCTGGCGACGCTCGGCCGGCTCGACGAGATCGGCGAGACGGTGCCGCACTTCCCCGACGACAACGTGATCCTGCGCGACATCGACGGCGCTCCGCTCCTGCTCACCGGCTACCGCGAGCTCGCGGTCGGGGAGCACGCGTGATTGCGCGCTTGCTCGTCCTGCTGGCACTCGTCGCGCTTGTCGCGGGCTGCGGCGGGAGCAAGCACGCCACGCCGCCGCCGGCGACGACGCACGCGAAGCCGAAGCCCAAACCGAAGCCGACCCACGAAGCCCACAAGCTGACGAAGCTGGTCGTCACCATCCTCGACGGCGACAGGCGCGAGCGCGTGCGCGGTGCGCGGGTGAGCCTCTGGAACAAGAGCGGTCGCACCGATCGCCATGGCGTCACGACGATCACGGCGCCGCGGGGGAGGCACGAGGTCTCCGTCTCGGCACGCGGCTATGCGCCCGTCAGTACGTCCGTCAATTTCCAGCGCAGTCGCTGGCAGACGGTCGACGTCTACCAGCCGGACCTGCAGTGGCCGCTGTACGGCGCGACAGAAGCGCGCACCCAGGCGCCGACGAAGATTCGGCTGCGGCCCCCGTTTCGGCTCGTCTGGAGCCGCGGCCTCGGCCATCTGATCGAGTTCCCGGCTGTCGTGGCCGACGGCTACGCGTACATCGGGAACGCGCGCGGAACCGTCCGCGCGATCTCGATGCGCTCCGGCGATTTCGCCTGGACGCACCTGACGCCGGGCTTTCCGCGCATGGCCTCCTCACCGGCTGTGGTCGGGGACGAGATCGTCTACCACACGATGGGCGGCGGGGTGTACGTCCTCGATCGCGACACCGGTCACCTCGAGTGGAGCTGGAACGCGGGCTCGGCGATCGAGTCCTCGCCGATCATCGTCGACGACATCGACTACTTCGGCGACGCGCGCGGGGAGATGTACGCGCTCGACCTGCGCACCCACCGGCTCAAGTGGCGCAAGTACCTCGGCGCGAAGATCACGTCGAGCGCGGCGATCTCCGGCGGCCGCCTCTTCATCGGGGACTACGACGGCCGGCTCTGGGCGCTCTCGCCGGCGTCCGGCGCGACCCGGTGGGTCGGCCGGGTGAACGGGAAGATCTACGGGACGCCTGCGGTGGCGGGCGGCCGCGTGTTCGTGCCCTCGGTGTCGTACTCGCTGTGGGCCTTCTCCACGAGCGGACGGCGCCTCTGGTCGGTCTCGACCGGCTCGTACGTCTACTCGTCGCCCGCAGTCGCGGGCGGCGTCGTGTGCTTCGGGGCGTACAACGGCGTCTTCTACGGGGCCTCCGCTGCGAGCGGTCGCGTTCTCTGGCGCGTTCCCACCGGCGGCCCGATCTCGGGAGCGTCCGTGATCGTGGACGGCGTGGCCTACGTCGGCAGCTTCGCGGGCCGCATCCTCGGGGTGAACCTCCACACGGGCCGGCGCCTCCTGACGTTCCCGCACGGCGAGTACGTGCCGGTCTCGGGGAACGGGGCGCGCCTGCTCTTCAACGGGTTCTCGCGCATCTATGCCGTCGAACCGCGCCACTCGAAGCGGCGGCGGCTCGCGCGCTGACCGCTTCCTAAGAGCACCCTCATGACCGTCGGCTATCGTCGCCCCTCGTGACTGCGCCTGCTCCCCCTCAGCGCGGCTTCGATCCCGAGGCCGAGCAGGAAGTCGACTTCGCGCGCTACGTCAAGCTGCTGGGGGTCCGCTGGTGGCTACTCGCCGCAGGCCTCGTCGCCGGCGCCGTGATCGGCTACCTCGTCTCGCTCGGCGGGAACCAGGTGTTCTCGGCAGCCGCGACCGTCTATCTCGGCCAGCCGTACACGCCGCCTGGTTCAGCCCTGATCCAGGACCCGCAGACGAACCCGTCGTCGGTCGGGCAGGTGGTCAACAACCAGGCCGTGATCAACGCCGTTGCGCAGCTTTGCCACACGAAGCCGGGGGCATTCAAGAAGGGCATCTCGACGCAGGCGGTCGCCAGCGGCGCCTCCACGAAGGGCAACGCGGCTGCGGTCAACCCGCTCGTCAAAGTCAGCGTCCAGTCGAAGAAGGGGAAAGTCGCGGCCTGCGCGGCAAACGAGCTTTCCGCCAAGGTTGTGAAGGCGCTGGGCGTCTATCCGGCCGCCAAGATCGCGAACCTCAAGGCCCAGATCGCCAGTGACAACGGGGGCATCAACACGATCAACACCGCCATCGCCAAGGGGAGCCTCTCGGACACGGACAAGCTGCTCCTCCAGACGACGCTGCGCAGCTACCAGACCGACAAGACCGCGAACTCGCAGCTGCTCCTGCTGGCGACGAAGGTCGAGTCGCCGTACATCCTCGCCAAGGCAGCCTCGAACAAGATCACCGCGCGCAGCCGTCGCAACACGGTCGTGATCGGCGCGCTGATCGGGCTGATCCTCGGCGCGCTCGCCGCACTCTTGTGGGAGCCCGTCACTGCGCGCGTCACGCCGCACAACGGCGAGTAGTTAGCCTCTCCGGGTGTTCGAGGGCAAGCGCGTGGGGGTCGTCGTGCCCGCGTACGACGAGGAGGCGCTGATCGCCGCGACGCTCGGCGGAGTCCCGCCGCTCGTCGACCGGATCTTCGTCGTCGACGACGGCTCCACCGACCGCACGAGCGAGCGGGCTCTCGAACTTGGCGACCCGCGCGTGGAGGTGCTCTCGCACGAGCGCAGGAGCGGTGTCGGCGCCGCGACCATCACCGGCTATCGCCGGGCGATGGCCGACGGGCTCGACGTCGTCGTCGTGATGAACGGTGACAACCAGATGGAGCCGGAGGACCTGGTGACGCTCGTCGAGCCGGTCGCGCGCGGCGAGCTCGACTACTCCAAGGCCAATCGTCTCTCCACCGGCCTGGCGTGGCAGCTGATCCCGAAGACGCGCTTCTTCGGGAACGCGATCCTCTCGTTGCTGACGAAGGTTGCGTCGGGCTACTGGCACGTCGCCGACTCGCAGTCGGGGTACACGGCGATCTCGCGGGAGATGCTCGAGCGCCTCGACCTCGACCACGTCTACACGAACTACGGCTTCCCGAACGACATGCTCGTCCACCTGAACGTCTGGAACGCGCGCGTGCGCGACTTCCCGTCGCGGCCCATCTACGGGGTCGGCGAGCGCTCCAACATGCGCTACCGCCACGTCGTGCCGCGCATCGCGTGGCTGCTCGTGCGGGGCTTCTTCTGGCGGCTGTGGGAGAAGTACGTGAAGCGCGACTTCCACCCGCTCGTGTTTTTCTACGTGATGGGGTTCATCGCCACGGTCGCCGGGGTGCTGCTCGGGCTCGTCGTGGTCGGTTATCGGATCGCCGGCTACTCGATCCCTATCGCCACGGTCGTCCTCGTGGCGCTGCTCGTGATCTCGGGGCTCCAGTTCACGCTGTTCGCCATGTGGTTCGACATGGAGTCGAACAAGGACCTGAAATAGCTCGCGAGACCTTCGGTCTCGCTCGCTGGGCTAAGGAACTACGCGAACGGAAGACGCGGTCTCCCGTTCGCTCCGTGCTGAGGGCACACTGGGTGGGCCTGCTTCCGGCGTCTTGTTCCGTCGCGGGCGAGCAGGCTGCGCGTGCTCGCCCGCTGGTCCGCGGCGTCGTAACGTGCCGTTACGCCGCCGCCTTGGCGCCACAGAGGATCGAGACGTTTCAACCAGTGGTGCGTCAAGGGCCGGAGGCTAAGACATCCGCGTAGCGGTGACTTAGCCGCAGGCCGGACCGCGCTCGTGCCGGCCTCTGCCGCGCGCGAGCGCACGACACACGCCTCCGACCCAGCAGAGGCTCCAAAGCAAGACAGCACGGAGCGGGTCGGAAACCGCGCTTTCCGGCCCGCGCAGTTCCTTCTCCCAGCGAGCGGGTGCGCAGCACACGCGAGCTAGTATCGCCCCGTGCCAACCGCATTGGTCACCGGCGGGGCCGGCTTTCTCGGCTCGCACCTCTGCGACTACCTGCTCGAGCGCGGCCATCGCGTCATCTGCGTCGACAATCTCGTCAGCGGGTCGCTCGCGAACATCGAGCACGTCCGCGACGACGCGTTCAGGTTCGTCGACCACGACGTCACGCAGCCGATCCTCGTCGACGGGCCGATCGACTTCGTCTTCCATTTCGCCGCGCTTGCGAGCCCCGAGGACTACCTCCGGATGCCGCTCCACTCGCTCAAGGTCGGCTCCTCCGGGACGCACAACGCGCTCGGGCTCTCGAAGTTCAAGCGGGCCCGCTTCCTCCTCGCCTCGACGAGCGAGGTCTACGGCGACCCGCAAATCCATCCGCAGCCCGAGACGTACTGGGGGCATGTGAACCCGATCGGGCCGCGCGGCGTATACGACGAGGCGAAGCGTTACGCCGAGGCGCTGACGATGGCGTACCACGGCCAGCAGGGCGTCGACACGGCGATCGTGCGGATCTTCAACACGTACGGGACCCGGATGCGGCCGAACGACGGTCGCGCGGTCTCGAACTTCGTCCGGCAGGCGCTCGCCGAGGAGCCGCTCACGGTGTTCGGTGACGGCCAGCAGACACGGAGCTTCTGCTACGTGGACGACCTGATCCGCGGCATCGTCCTCCTCGCCGAGAGCGGCGAGCACCTGCCCGTCAACATCGGCAACCCTGACGAGCGGACGCTGCTCGAACTCGCGGAGATCGTGAAGCGGATCACCGGCTCCTCGAGCGAGATCGTCTTCGAGGCGCTCCGCATCGACGACCCGATGCAGCGCAAGCCCGACATCACGCGGGCGCAGCAGCTGCTCGGCTGGGAGCCGGAGATCTCGCTCGAGGAAGGGCTCTCCCGGCTGCTGCGCGAGCACGGCCGCGAGCCCATCGGCGTCTGAGCATCGAGCCTCTTCTCGTTCGCGTCCTGCGGCGCGAGCCGGCCGAGCGCACCCCGGTCTGGTTCATGCGGCAGGCGGGCCGGTCGCTCCCCGAGTACCGCGCCCTACGCCAGGAGCACGGCTTCTTCGAGATCGCGGGAACGCCAGAGCTGTGTGCGGAGGTGACGCTGCAGCCCGTGCGCCGGCACGGCGTCGACGCCGCTGTCCTCTTCGCCGACATCATGTCGCCCGTCCTCGGCATGGGTGTGGACGTCGAGCTCGTCGAAGGCGTCGGGCCGGTGGTCGAGGAGCCGATCGACTCGTTCGCGGCCGTCGAGCGGCTCCGGGTCGTCGACGCGGAGGAGTGGGCGGCGCCGATCCTCGAGGCCGTGCGGCTGGTGCGCGGCGAGCTCGAGCCCGAGCGCGCGCTCATCGGCTTCTGCGGCGGCCCGTTCACCGTCGCCGGCTATCTCGTCGAGGGCAGGCCGAGCCGCGACTTCGTCCGCACGAAGACGCTGATGTACCGCGAGCCGGAGACCTGGCATGCGCTGATGGAGCGGCTGACCGAGCAGTTCGCGCGCTACGTCGCCGCACAGGCGGCTTCCGGGGTCGACGCGATCCAGCTCTTCGACTCCTGGGTGGGTGCGCTCTCGGTGGCCGACTACCGGGAGTTCGTCGCCCCGTACTCGGCACGCGTGCTCGAGGCTGCCGGCGTCCCGACGATCCACTTCGGCACCGGCGTGACGACGCAGCTGCTCGCAGAGATGGCAGTTGCCGGTGGGAGCGCGGTCGGCGTCGACTGGCGCATCTCGCTCGACGACGCCTGGACGGTTGTCGGAGAGGAGCGCGGGATCCAGGGGAATCTCGAGCCTGCAGTGTTGCTCGGCCCGTGGGAGCGGGCGGAGTGGGCGGCGCTGGACGTCCTGCGCCGGGCCGGCGGCCGGCCGGGCCATGTCTTCAACCTCGGACACGGCGTCCTGCCCCAGACCGACCCGGACGTGCTCACTCGTCTCGCCGAGCTCGTCCGCAACCATCCGGCGGAGGCGGTCGGCTGATCTCGATCCCGCCGCGCGAGCTCGGCGCCGGGCGTGAGGTGGCCGGTGGGCTACCGTCCGAGCCGTGAAGAGTGCCGTCGTCCTCATGGCGTACGGCTCGCCGGAGCGGCTGGCGGACGTCCCCGCGTACTACGCCGACATCCGCGGCGGCCGCCCGGTCGCGCCCGAGCATCTCGCCGACCTCGTCGAGCGCTACCGCCGGCTCGGCATCGAGGACTCCTCGCCGCTCAATGCGATCACCGAGCAGACGCGCGCGGCGCTCGAGGCCGAGCTGGGCCTGCCGGTCTTCACCGGGATGAAGCACTGGACGCCCCGCATCGCGGACGCTGCCGATTCAGCGGTCTCCTCGGGGGCCGAGCAAATCGTCGGTGTCGTGCTCGCGCCGCATTACTCCGCGCTCTCGATCGCGGGCTACCGCGAGCAGCTCGAGCACGCGCTCACCGGCCGCGCGGAGCTCCGCTTCGTGGCGAGCTGGCACGACGAGCCGGGCTTCATCGAGCTGCTCGCCGACCGCGTGCGCGGCACTGACGCGCATGTCGTCTTCACCGCGCACTCGCTGCCCGCGCGGATCCTCGAGGCGGGCGATCCGTATCGCGACCAGCTGCTGGAGACCTCGCGGCTCGTCGCCGAGGCAGCGGGACTGCCTGCCTGGAGCTTCTCCTTCCAGAGCGAGTCACCGACCGGCGAGCCGTGGCTGGGGCCGGACATCCTCGACCACCTCGAGGTTCTTCGGCAACGGGGAATCGAGCGCGTTCTCGTTTGCCCGGTCGGCTTCGTCTCCGATCACCTCGAGATTCGCTGGGATCTCGACGTCGAGGCGCAGGAGAAGGCGGCCGAGCTCGGGCTGCAGCTCGAGCGGATCGAGATGCCGAACGCCGACGCGCAATTCATTGACACGCTTGGGCTCATTGTGCGCAGGGCCTTGTCGGTACCTTCACCTGCGTGAGCTCACGCACCTGCCCAGACTGGCCCGAGCTGATGGAGATCGCGCCGGAGCTTCAGTTCAAGCACTACACCGTCGCCGAGGCGAAGCTCCCCGCCGACGCGCTCATGCACATCCGCGGGACTACGCTCTCGGAGGTCGCCATCTGCTGCGATCTCGAGCGGCACGTCTTCTGGGCCGAGCACACCGAGCCGAGCGTGGCCGAAGCGCTGCGCTCGAGCCACTGGTTCGACGTGCGCGACTGGGTCGCCGCCGGCCGCCCGGGATCGCTCTAGGCGACGACCTCGTTCGGGAGCGAGTCGCCTCGGCCGAAGGCGAGCACGTTGTCGACCAGCACGCGCGTCATCGCCGCCCGCGTCTCGACCGTCGCGCTCGCGACGTGCGGCGTCAGCACGACGTTCGAGAGCTCGAGCAACCGCTCCGGCACATGTGGCTCGTCCGCGAAGACGTCGAGGCCGGCCGAGATGCGGCCCGATACGAGCTCCTCGACGAGCGCGTCCTCGTCGACGATCGCTCCGCGCGCGGTGTTGACGAGCGTCGCGCCGTCCTGAAGGAGGGCGAGCCGCTCGCGCGAGATCAGGCCGTCCGTCTCGGGCGTCAGCGGCACGTGGAGCGACACGACGTCGGACGTGCGGAGCAGCTCGTCGAGCGGAAGGCCGCCGGCCTGCCGGTGGCAGACGATCCGCATCCCGAACGCCTGCGCCCGGCTCGCGACCTGCCGGCCGATCCGCCCGAAGCCGACCACGCCGAGCGTCGCCCCTTCGAGGTCGCGGCCGAGCAGCTCGGGCCGCGCCCAGCCTCGCCGCCAACGTCCCTCGCGGACGAACCGGTCCGACGCGACGAGGTGGCGCCGGCAGGCGAGGATCAGTCCAAGCGTGAGATCGGCGACCGCTGCGTCGAGGACCCCCGGCGTGTTGGTCACAGCGACCCCGCGCTCGCGGCAGGCGGCAACGTCCACACGGTCGTAGCCGACGCCGTAGTTCGCGACCAGCCGGAGATCGGGTAGGAGGTCCAGCTCCTCCGGCCCGACCTCGACGACGGCCTCGACAAGGATCGCGATGCCGGGAAGCGGCTCCAGCGGCGGCCACGATTCGAGGAGCGTCACGTCCTGCAGCTCGTCCCACGCCGGCCCCGGGAACGTCTGGGTCGCTGCGATGCGCACGCCGCAGTATCTCCGGAGCCGTTGGCGGAGAGTGCATAGTGGCCACGTGCGTAGGCTCGCCGGAGCACGGCCGTGAGCGGAGGCGCCGGCGTGTACGGCGCCGGAGCGGGAGACTCGGTCGCCGTCGTGATCCCGTTTGCGGGCGCGGAGGGCAAGACGCGGCTCCACTCCTCGGCTCGGGTGCGCCGCGCGCTCGCGCACGCGATGCTCGGCGACGTGCTCGCCGCCTGTGTCGTGGTGGGCCGTACGCGTGTCGTGACGCCGGACGAGGAGGCAGCGGAGGCGGCTCGGGAGGCCGGCGCCGAGGCGGTCGTCGACCCGGGCGGCGGCCAGGGTGCGGCGGTGCAGGCGGGCCTGGAGGGCGTCGAGCCGGGCGGCATCCTCGTCGTCAACGCCGACGTTCCCTGCGTTGTGCCGCATGATCTCCGGTCGCTGCTCGCCGCGACGCCGGCGGGCTGCCTCGCGTTCGTCGAGGCCCTCGACGGGACGACGAACGCGCTCAGCCTGCCCGCGCCCGACGCGTTCGCGCCGCTCTACGGCCCGAGTAGCTCCGATCGCTTCCGCGCGCGTGCCGAGTTGCTCGGCCTGGAGGCCGTCTCTGTCGCGGTGCCCAACCTCGCCGACGACGTGGACACGATGGAGGACCTCACGCGGCTGCAGTTGCGGGCCGGCCCGCGCACGCAGGCCTGCCTCGCGAACCTCGAGAGGAGCGTCGCCTGAACGTCGTCGTCCTTTCGGGAGGCGTGGGCGGCGCGCGCTTCCTCCGCGGCGTGGTCGATGTCGCAGGGGCGGCTGCCACGAGCGTGGTCGGCAACGTCGGCGACGACGTCGAGGTGCTCGGCCTCCACGTCTCGCCGGACCTCGACTCGATCCTCTACGCACTCGCCGGTCTCGCGGACGAGCAGCGCGGCTGGGGACGGAGCGACGAGACATGGCAGGCGCTCGAGACGGTCGGCTCGCTCGGCGGCGAGGACTGGTTTGCGCTCGGCGACCGTGACCTCGGGCTCCATCTCGTGCGAACACAGGCGCTGCGCTCGGGCGAGCCGCTCTCCGCCGTGACCGCTCGCCTGGCGACGGCGCTCGGCGTCGCGGTCCGGCTGCTGCCGGCGACCGACGACCTACTCCGGACCTGGCTCGAGACGCCGGCGGGGACGTTCCCGTTCCAGGAGTGGTTCGTCGCGCGTGGCCACCGGGACGAGGTGGATGCCGTGCGATTCGAGGGGGAGGACGCAGCGCGGCCGGCGGCGGGCGTGCTCGAGGCGATTGCCGAGGCCGACCTGATCCTGCTCGCGCCGAGCAATCCCTACGTCTCGATCTGGCCGATCCTCGCGGTGCGCGAGCTGCGCGACGCCCTCGCTCAACGTCGAGTGCCGTGCGTCGCGGTCAGCCCGCTGATCGACGGCCGCGCCGTGAAGGGGCCTGCCGACCGAATGTTGCAGCGGCTCGCGGGCGGCACCTCACCCCGGCATGTAACAAGTTGTTACAAGGGTCTGATCGACGCGCTCGTGGTGGACGAGGCGGACGCGGACGATCTCGACGGCCTCGGGGAGGTTCGGCCGATCGTGACCCGGACGCTGATGAGCGACGCCGACGCGCGCCGCCGGCTCGCCGAGGTCGCCATGGGAGCGGTGCCGGCATGAGAGTGGCGATGGTCGGCGGGACGGGCGCCTTCGGGCTTGCGCTTGCAGCTCGCCTCGTCGAGGCGGGCGACGAGGTCGTGATCGGGTCGCGGGATGCGGAGCGCGCGCAGGAGAAGGCGAACGAGGTCGGCGCCGCGGCCGGAGCCGCAAACGAGGATGCCGTCCGCGATGTGGACATCGTCGTTCTCGCGACGAAGGCCGATGGCACGCTCCCAACCGCGGCGGCCCTCGCAGACGCGATCGGCGCGATCCCTGTGCTGAGCGTTGCCAGCGATCTTCGCTCGACCGATGCGCTCTCGCTCGCCCAGCGCACGCAGGACCTCGTCCGAGGCCCCGTGGTCGCCGGCCTCCACTCGCTCGCGGCGGGCAAGCTGGCGCACGGCCGCCCCGACGAGGACGCCTTCGTCTGCGGCGACGACGAGGAGGCAAAGGCACTCGCGCTCGAGCTTGCGGGAAAGGTCGTCGCCGGCCGGGCGCTGGACGCCGGGCCGCTGGCGAGGGCTCGCGCGCTCGAGGGGATGACGGCAGTGATCGTCAGCCTCAACAAGCGCTACAAGGGCCACGCCGGCATCCGCGTCACCGGTCTGCCGTGACGCAGGTCGTCGAGATCTCCGACCCGG
>DASXOM010000085.1:0-4058 GCA_036494245.1 Gaiellaceae bacterium | reverse complement strand
CGCGTGGATACCGAGGCGATGCGCAAGCGGCGCGTAGACCTCGAGTGCCTCTCGCGATTTCTGGATCTGCTTCTGCTTGCCGAGGTACTCGATCGTGCGGAGGTTGTGGAGGCGGTCGGCGAGCTTGACGAGGATGACGCGCACGTTCTCGGCCATCGCCACGACCATCTTCCGGTAGTTCTCGGCCTCAGCCTGCTCGCGGGTCTGGAACTGGACGCGGGTCAGCTTCGTGACGCCGTCGACGAGCGCGGCGATCTCGTCGCCGAACTCGTCGCGCAGAGTCTCGAGCTCGACGCCGGTGTCCTCGACGACGTCGTGGAGTAGCGCGGCGGCGATGGTCTGCTCGTCGAGCCGGAGGCCGGCGCAGATCGAGGCGACGCCGACGGGATGCGTGATGAAGGGCTCGCCCGAGCGTCGCTGCTGTCCCTCGTGCGCCGCGGCGGCGAAGCGGAAGGCGCGCGTGACGAGCTCGACGTCGACCTCGGCGTGCTGCGCCGCGAGCTCGGCGAGTAGCCCCTCCAGGAGCTCCTCATGCCTCTCGCCTGCTTGCAGCGTGGTCACGATCTCAGTGTACTCGCGGGTTTTCGCGCGAATCTGTGCGGAAGGAACGGCCGTTGAGGGATCGAAGTGACGCGTTCCATGGCTACATATCGCCGTTATCGCGCCGCCCTGCGGCTCGCGCTCGCGCTTGCTCAGTGCCTGAACGGCTCCGAGTAGACGACGTGGCCCTGCGGCACCGCCGCCTCCGGATCGAGCACCGCAACCTGGAAGGCCCAGTCGTATAGAGCCTCCGGCGGCGGTAGCAGGCCGAGCTCGTCCGCGCGGATGAAGCCGAACCGGCCGTAGTACGCAGGAGCCCCTTCGACGAGGAGAATCGGCTCGCCCGCGGCGCGGACCGCGTCGAGCGAGGCCCGCACCAGCTCCGAGCCGTGGCCGCGCCGCTGGTACGCCGGGAGGACGCCGAGCGGCGAGAGCTGGAGAACGCGCTTTCCCGTCTCGTCGATCCAGCTCCATGTGTTCATGACGTGGGCCACGACAGCGCCGTCTTCCTCCGCGACGAAGGAGAGCTCGGGGACATACAGGTCGGCCCGTTCACGCAACTCGGCGGCGAGGCGCGGGACATCGTTCTTGCCGAAAGCTGCACGGTGCACCTCGAGGATCGAGGGCCAGTCGCCCTCCTCGGCGAGCCGGATCACGCGGCGGCGGCGAGCGGCGGCTCCGCTGCGAGGAGCGCGCGGAACCGAGGCGACTCCAGCAAGTCGCGGCGAGCGCCATCCTCGAGGCTCAGTTCCACGAAGATCGCAGCCGCTTCTGGATCGCGGGCGGTAGCCGGCTTGCGCCACTCACCGGCAAGCCATTCACGTAGCTCGCGATACCGCGGAGCGCTCGCAAAAACACGGCGGACGACGAGCTGCGGCGCGACCGTGCCGTTCCAGTGGTTCTCCTCGAGGCGGAACGCGACGTCGTAGAGAGCCTCTCGCCGCAGCACCTCGACGCGGGAGCCCTGCCCGAACGCGATGGCGCTGCCGGCGTCGCGGCCGTCCCGCCGGACGCGGAAGCGGAGATGCTTGCCGTCTCCGACCGTCGCGAGCTCGGCGAGCCCACAGCCGGGAGCGAGCAGCACCGGGGCCGGGTTTCCGAGCCCGAACGGCGCCAACTTCCGAAGCTCGCCGCAGAGCTCGAGAGACAGGTCCGCTCCACGTGCGACGACTGCGTCGATTGACGTAAGGGGCTTGAGATCCTCGTCGGCCAGCACCGTGGCGGCCTGTTCTGCAAAGGCTTCGGCGAAAGCCTCGACGTTGTCCTTCGCGATCGAGAGGCCTGCCGCTGCGCGGTGGCCGCCCCACCGCCCGAGCAGACCGGAGCATGCTCCCAGCGCCGCGTGCAGGTCGAATGTGGGGATCGAGCGTCCGGATCCCTTCCAGTCCCCGTCGGTGCCGGCGATGAGCACGACCGGACGGTGGTAGCGCTCGACGAGGCGCGACGCGACGATGCCGATCACGCCCTCGTGCCAGTCGCTACCGGCCACTGCGTAGGCGCGGCGGGCACGCATCTCGGGCGGCCACTCCTCGACCTGGGCGACCGCCTCGCGGAGGATCCGGCCCTCCACAGCCTGGCGCTCGCGGTTCAGCTCCTCGAGCGAGTCGGCGAGTCGGCGCGCCTCGGCCTCGTCCTCGGTGAGGAGCAGCTCGAGCGCCTCCCGCGGGTGTCCGAGGCGGCCGGCTGCGTTAAGGCGCGGCGCGAGGCGGAATCCGACGGCCCCGGCGTCGACCGTCGCCGGGTCGACGCCGGCGCTCTGCATGAGGGCGCGAAGGCCGGGCTTCGCCGTGCGCGCGAGGGCGCGCAGCCCGGCGATGGCAAGCGAACGGTTCTCGTCGACGAGCGGGACGACGTCGGCGATCGTCGCGAGCGCGACGAGGTCGAGATGGCGCCGGAGAACCTCGGACTCGACGCCGAACAGGGCTTGGCCGAGCTTGAAGACGACCCCCGTCCCGCACAATTCGGGGAACGGGTACGCCGACGGGCGAGTGGCGACGATCGGGCAGTCGGGCAGCGTCTCGCCCGGCCGGTGATGGTCGGTGACGATGACGTCGAGCCCCCGTTCTCGAGCCTCGGCCACCTCTTCGACAGCCGTGATTCCGCAGTCGACGGTGAGGACGAGGCCGCAACCCTGGTCCGCGAGCCGGGCAAGCGTCTCGCTGCGGACGCCGTACCCCTCGTCGAAGCGACTCGGTAGGTGCCAGGCGACGTCAGCTCCGAGCTCACGAAGGAGAAGAACGGCCAGAGTGGTGGCGGCGATGCCGTCGACGTCGTAGTCGCCGTGGACGCAGATCCGGCGCTTCTCCTCGACGGCTACCCGGATCTTGGCGCATGCAGCCTCCATGTCTCCGAGCAGGAAGGGATCGTGCGGCGGCTGCTCGCCATCGAGGAAGCGGGCCGCGACAGCCGGGTCGGAGTAGCCGCGGCGGACCAGTACCGCGGCCGTCAATTCCGAGATTCCGAGCTCGCGGACGAGCTCAGCCTGGGCGGCCGGTGAGCAGTCGGAGAGTGTCCAGGTGCCTTCGTGCATGTCCGGCCAAGCTACGGGGACGGGCGGACGGAATCCGCGCAGACGCCTGGCCGAACGAGACAGGCAGATCCGAATCGCCGGACTTCCACGACAAAGCTGCGACACGCTCGTCACCCGAGATGCGGCACGCTTCGCCGGTCCCCGGGTGGGTGGGGGTTTGGGATGGAGCAGAAGAGGTCATGGCCGCGTTCCGGGTACCTGCCAGCGCGTGGCCACTCCGTCAGAAGTTCAGCCGCCCTCGCTCGGGAGCTTGACGCCGAGCACGGTCAAGAGGACGAGCAGCCCGAGGCCGAGCACCCAGTAGGCGAGTACGCGCCGGGGATGCCGCGACTCCTGCAGGGAGCTGAGCGCGATCTTCCCCCAGAGGAGCAGAAGACCGACGGCGGCAGCCCCGCCCACCACGATCACCGGCGCGAGAAAGACCGCCTTTTCGAACGGCCACGCGAGCGCCCAGGCCGTGAGCGCAACCATCGCCAGCACGACCACCAGCGCCACCGGATAGCGCAGTACCCGCATGCCGCCAGGGTACGCTGCCGCCGTGGAAGCGGCCGGCAACTACCACTCCGGCGACGACTACATCGTCGAGTTCCTCGGCTACCGCTTCTCCTTCAACAGCGTGGACTTCGAAGAGCGCGTAACCGCGGCGGCCGTGCGCCTCGGGCTCGTCTCCGACCCCGAGCTGGACGAGGACGAGACCGCCGACCTCGTCGAGCTCGTCGAGCGCGACGCGATCGAGACGCCGCGCAGCCCGCTCGGCGAATATCTCGTGCGCCACTGGGACGCGCTCGCACTCGTTCGCGGCGAGTCGCTCGTCTACTGGCTCAAGAAGCTCGTCTTCCGCAGCGCATGGCTCGACCACCGCGTCAAGGAAGGGCTGCTCGAGGTGGACTGGGACGACGAGCGGCAGGACTTCACGTTCGCCGACACGAACGGCGGCCGCGCCCTGCTCGAGCTCCTCCCCACCCCGAGCTGGCACGAGCTCCAGTAC
>DASXOM010000084.1:0-1532 GCA_036494245.1 Gaiellaceae bacterium | reverse complement strand
CGGCCCGGGCGTCGTCTGGAAGATCCCGTTCGTCGACCAGATCGTGAAGGTCGACCTGCGCACGATCACGCTGAACATCCCGCCGCAGGAAGTGATCACGAAGGACAACGTGCCGGTGCGCGTAAACGCCGTCGCGTACTTCCGCATCGTCGACCCGAAGAGCGCGGTCGTGCAGGTCGAGAACTTCATGGTCGCGACGTCGCAGAAGGCTCAGACCACGTTGCGGTCGGTGCTCGGCCAGCACGTGCTCGACGAGCTGCTGTCGGAGCGCGAGAAGATCAACGCGATCCTGCAGGAGATCATCGACGAGGCCACCGGCCCGTGGGGCATCAAGGTCTCTGCGGTCGAGGTGAAGGACGTCGAGATCCCGCAGGGCATGCAACGCGCGATGGCGCGGCAGGCGGAAGCCGAGCGCGAGCGGCGCGCGAAGATCATCAACGCCGAGGGTGAGTTCCAGGCGGCGGAGCGGCTGAAGGACGCGGCCGTCGTGATCGAGGAGCATCCGATCGCGCTGCAGCTGCGCTACCTGCAGACGCTGCTCGAGATCGGCGGCGGCGCGAACTCCTCGACGATCATCTTCCCGGCTCCGATCGACCTGATCAAGCCGTTCCTCGACAAGAGCTAGCTAGCCCTGCTCGCGGAACCGGCGCGCGGCGTCGATCGCCGCGCCGAGGTTCAGGCCCTTGTCCTTCGCCTGCTTGATGAGCATGACCGTCTCGAGCGCGTCGATGTCGTAGATGCGCTGCTTCTTCCCCTTCGTGGGGATCTGCGCCTTGTTCGTCCAGTAGTCGAGCTGCATCTTCGAGATGCCGGCGATCTGGCAGACCTGGCCCAGGTAGAGCTCCACCTTGCCGAGATGCTCGGCCAGGTTGATGGGTTCGAGAAAGTCGACTTGCCTGCTGATCGCCATGAAATCCCGCTCTCGCCGTGTTCCGACCCCGCGGTTGAGAGTTATAGAAGGGATCGTTGCGTTTTGGAAGGGGAAGCTTCCGAAACCTCCCCCTTTCGGGGGGCTAAACGGCGACGGGAGGCTCGGGCTCGAGCGTCTCGTCGCTCTCGCTCTCGCCGTCATCCGACTCGACCACCGGTGCGAGCGACGAGACCCGCTCGTCGCCGCGGAGACGGACGACGATGACGCCCTGGGTGGCGCGGCCGAGCCGCTTGATCTCCTCCACCGGCATCTTGATGACCGTCCCGCCGGTCGAGATGAGCATCACCTGGTAGCCGTCGCGCACGACGCGGGCGCCGGCGAGCGTTCCCTTCGCCTCGGTCAGCTGGATCGTCTTCACGCCCTGGCCGCCGCGGCCCTTGCGCGGGTAGTCGCCGACGCGGGTCCGCTTCCCGTAGCCGTTCTCGGTGACGACGAGCAGGTCGGAGTCGTCCTGCGCGATGTTCACCGAGATGACCTCGTCGCCCTTGCGCATGCGCATGCCGGCGACGCCGGAGGTGTCGCGGCCCATCGCGCGCACCGCGCTCTCGTTGAAGCGGATCGCCTGGCCGAGCTTCGAGATCATGAGGATGTCGTCGTCGCC
>DASXOM010000083.1:0-3060 GCA_036494245.1 Gaiellaceae bacterium | reverse complement strand
GACGAAGCAGAGGATCGAGGAGCGCGCGTCCGGCTTGAGCTTGCGCACCGCGAGGAACTCGAGGATGCGGTCCTTGACCTTCTCGATGTCGTAGTGGTCGCGGTCGAGGATGCGGCGCGACTTCTTCAGGTCGAGGTCGTCCTCCGTGGCCTTCGACCACGGCAGCCCGATGATCCACTCGAGGTAGCCGCGGATCACGCCGTGCTCGGGCGACTGCGGCGGCAGCCGCTCGAAGCGAGCCAGCTCGCGGTCGGCGACCTCGCGGGCGTGCTCCGGCAGCTCGGCCGCCTCGAGCTGCTCGCGCAGCTCGTTCACCTCGGCCTGGGTCTCGTCCGTCTCGCCGAGCTCCTCCTGGATCGCCTTGAGCTGCTGGCGCAGGAAGTACTCGCGCTGGGCCTGGTCGACCTCGGACTGGACCTGCGTCTGGATCTTCGTGCCGAGCGAGATCACGTCGAGCTCGCGCGCGAGGTACTGGGACAGCAGGCGCAGCCGCTTGGCGACGTCGCGCTCCTCGAGCAGCCGCTGCTTGTCCTCGACGCTGATGCGCAGCGCTCCGGCGATCATGTGGGCGAGCTCGGAGGGGTCGTCGAGATTGGCGAGCGCGACCGTCAGCTCCTCGGGCAGGTACGGCGTCTGATCGATGATCTGGGCGAAGGTGTTCTGGACGTTGCGCTTGAGCGCCTCGAGCTCCGACGACTCCTCGACGATGTCGGGCTCCTCCTCGATGCGGGCGACGAGGTAGGGCTCGGTTGCGACGTAGTCGGTCAGCCGTACCCGCTGGGTGCCCTGCACGAGGATGCGCAGCGTGCCGTCCGGCACCTTCATCATGCGCGCCACCACCCCGACGACGCCGACGTCGTTGAGGTCGTCCGGGCCCGGCTCGTCGAGCTCCGGGTCGCGCGAGGCGACCATCACGAGCATGCGGTTGCCGCCGAGCACGTCGTTTACGAGCTCGACGGAGCGCTCCTGTCCGACGGCGAGCGGCGTGAGCGTGTCCGGGAAGGTGACCGCGTCCTTCAGCGGCAGCACCGGCAGCACCGACGGCACCCCTGGCGCCGGCCCGCCGTTGGGTCCGACCTGGGGCAGCTGGATCGTCACTCGGGGCCGACTTCCGGCCGCTGGCGGCCCTCGATCGGCACGCGCCGGATCACCTCGTTCTGGCGCGAGAGCGGGATCTCGATCCGCAGCACGCCATCCTCGTAGGAGGCCTGGGCGCGGTCCGACTCGACGTCGGCGCCCAGCTCCACCACGCGACGGAACGGTCCCTGTTCGATCTCGATCTGCTGGTACAGGCGGCCCGCGGCCTCCTGCGTCGCGCGCTCGCCGCTGATCAGGAGCTGGCGGCCGCGGATCTCGAGCCCAACCCCATCGACGTCGATGCCGGCTAGGTCGACGTTGACGACGGCCTTGGGCGGATCGCCGCAGTAGTAGACGTCCACACGTGGGGAGAAGCCGCGGCGGGGAGCGAAACCGCTGCGCTCGAACACGTCGCCGAACAGCTCGTCGATCTCACGCCGCATGCGCTCGAAATTGGCGAAGGGGTCATGTTCTAGGGGCATGCCACGAAGAGTAATGACCCGGGTTGCCCGCGGTCAGAGCGAGTAAACGGCACCTTCGCTCGCGACTTCCACCGGGCCCTCGAACACCGACTCGGCTTCCTTCTTGGCCCACAGGTGGTCGAGCTCGTCCGAGATGTGGGTGAGCACGACGCGCCCCACGCCCGAGTCGCGCCCGTGCTCGCCGGCCTCACGCGGCGTGAGGTGCCCGCGCACCCCGTCGCGCTCGGGGCGCGGCAGGGTCGCCTCGATCAGCAGCAGATCGGCGCCCTTCGCGAACTCCACGAGCTCCCCGGTCGGGCGCGAGTCCGCCCCGAACACGAAGCGCCCGCCGCCGTTCGACGACTCCACCGAGATCGCGTACGTCTGCTGGAAGTGCGGCACCTCGCAGAAGCCGAAGCGCAGCGGGCCGACCTCCGGCGTCGACGCGACGTCGTACTCCTCGATCGCGAACGCCTTCTCGATCAGGTCCTGGCTCCCCCACGAGCCGACGATCTGGCGGAACACGTCGCGCGCCCGCGGCGGCGCGATCAGGCGCGGGCAGGCCGGGCAGTCGGTGCCGGCCCAGCGGTCGACCGGGACGGGCTGCTGGCGCGGCGCGTACGTCAGCGCGTACGAGTACGGGACGAGGTCGAGGAAGTGGTCGGCGTGCAGATGCGACACGAGCACGGCATCCACGCGCGTGTAGTCGCGGTAGCGGCGCAGCTTCGAGAACACCCCATTCCCACAGTCGAGCAGGACAGCAACGCCACCCTCCTCGATCAGGTATCCCGAGCAGGCGCCCCCGGCGTCTTGCCAGGAGGGCGATTTGCCCAACACGGTTAGGCGCATCGCGAGGAACCTAGTGCAAATCGCCGGGGGCGGGGGGCGGGGCGGCGGGGGACGGGGCGAGAAACTCGCCGTCAGCCCTTTATTGCTTGTGGCTTCCAACTTTCGAGGGCTCGACGCGTATCGGCGCGCGGTCGCCTTGGCGCATGAGGTGCACAGCGCGGTCGAACACTGGCCGTTGCTCGACCGTCAGACGATCGGTCCGCAGTTGATCAGGTCGGCGACCTCGGTCGCGGCGAACATCGCCGAGGCAACCGGGCGCTGGCACGACCCGGACAGCCGACGACTGCTCCTAATCGCGCGCGGCTCCCTCCACGAAACCGAGCACTGGATCGCCTACAGCGAGCAACGAGGGCTGCTCGAGAGGGGAACCTCAGATCGAATTCCGGAGATAGCCCGACCGCTGAGCGGGCTGATCAGACGGCGAGGGACCTAGCCCCGCCCCCCGCCCCCCGCCACCTGCCACCCCGCCTCCGGAAACGCGTACGCCGTCCGCGTCCGCTCCGTCCGAAACACGAACGACAGCTGGCGGTCGGGTTCGAGGTTGCGCTCGGCGGGGCGGAAGGTGGTGCAGGGTTCCTGCAGCCTCAGCGCGCACAGCATGTTCTCGTGGAAGTAGCAGTCCTTGCAGGTCACGCGCTTCGCCATCGTCCCCTCAGCCCCCTGAGTCTTGTCG
>DASXOM010000082.1:0-40220 GCA_036494245.1 Gaiellaceae bacterium | reverse complement strand
ATCCGCGCGAAGAACCAGCCGCGGTCGCCCGCGACGATCCGCTCGTGGAGCCTCTCGACCGGCCCCTTTGCCTCCGCGCGCGCTCGCGCCGTCATGTGCGGAGCATAGCGACTCTGCTATGCCTGCACAGCAAGCTGCGCCGGCCGCACCGGATCGCCCACCCGCACACGTCCCGGAACGGCGACGTCGCAGTAGACGCCGAACGGCAGCGGCTCGGTCACGCCCTCCCGTCGGTAGCCGGCCAGGAGCTTGAGCGTGTCGAAATCGGACACTCCCGAATCCGGGTCGCAGGTCGTCACGAGGCAGCGGCCGACGTCGCCGAGCGGGACGATCACAGCGTCGCCGATCGCGACCCGGTTGCCGAGCCAGGTGTCCTCCTCGTGGGCCTCGACCCCGTCGATCTCGAACAGCATCCGGAAGCGGCGGCCGTCCACCGGCTCCGCCGCGCCTGCCTCGGCACGTATCTGCTCGAGCGAGCCGCGCGAGATCAGCGACGCCCAACCTCCCCGGTCGTTGCCGCGGTCCTGCGCGCCTCCCTCCGACCAGAGCAGCGTGACCGGCTCGCCCACGAACTCGGACAGCGCCTCCTGCCACGGCCCCGGAACGAGCCGCGACGGATGCGGCGTGCGGTACAGCTCGGCCTCGAACGGCTCTCCCGGCTCGACCTCGCCCTCCACGACCGCGCCGTCCGGGAACGAGAGCGCGAGCCGCCACGAAGCCTCGTCCCACTCGGGCCGCACGCGCATGAGCTCGGGATGTGCCTTGCCGTTGACGAGCCGCCGGTCGCGGTCGACGAGCCAGAAGCGGCGGTCCCCCACCACACCCGCGCGCGTGAGCTCGACCTCGTCGCGTTCGAAGACGTGCAGCGCCTTCACCGGCGCGATGCAGATACGCACGACCCGAGCGTCCATGCCGCCAACCTATCCGCTACTGCGGCTCGCGCACCTCCACGACTTCGCCGCCGCGCCGCACGCCGCTGCCGTCGAGCTCGACGATCCAGAAGTTCCGGCCCGTCACGTGGACGGCGACGTTGTAGACCGGGATGTCGCCGATGCAGCCCTGGAACGAGCCCGCGTGGGCATGTCCGTGCAGGACGAGGTCGGCGCCGTTCTCGGCGATCGGCGTCGCCAGGCGCTCACTGCCGAGGTAGGTGAAGATGCCTGGCGGCTCGCCCTCGAGCGTGTCCACGACCGGGGAGTAGTGGAGGAGGACGATCCGGATGTCGCAATGGACGATCGCCTGCAAGCCGCGCGCGATCGCTTCGGCCTCCGCGCTCGTCTCAGCGTACACCCGCCGGAGCAGCGGCTCGCCGAAGTCGGGCAGCGCAGAGCCGGGGAAGCCGCCGACGAAGCCCTTCGTCCCGACGACGCCGAGCTCCAACCCGTCGATCTCGCAGCTCGCGCACTCACGCTCGAGCAGCCGGATCCCCGCCCCGGCGAGCACCTCCCCGAGCTCGCCCGTGCGATCGGCCTGGTGGTCGTGGTTGCCGAGCACGGCGAAGATCGGCACGTCCAGGTGCCGGCTTGCCGCGGCGATCACCTCGGCCTGTTCCGGCTCGCCGCCCGTCGTCAGGTCGCCGGCGAGCAGGACGACGTCGGCCTCGCCGCGGAGGTCGGCGAACGCCCGCTCGACGCGCTCGGCGCTTACGTCGGATGCGTGGATGTCGGCTGCGGCCGCGATCCGCATTACGCCAGCTCATGTTGCGCGATTGGACAATCCGGAAACGACTCGACGATGCCGGAACCCAGCTTCGAGGAGCTGATCGAGGCCATGAGGGACGCAGTCGCCGTCCTCCAGCGCGCGGAGATCCCGTTCGTGCTCGGCGGCGGCCTCTCCGCGTGGGCGCGCGGCGGCCCGCGCAGCGAGCACGACGTCGACTTCCTCATTCGGCCCGACGACGTCGATGCGGCGCTCGCCGCCTTCGACGAGGAGGGCTGGAAGACGCAACGGCCACCCGAAGGCTGGCTCGTCAAGAGCTGGCACCCGAACGGCGCTCTCGTCGACCTGATCTACAACCCGGCCAGCGGGCCGATCACCGACGAGCAGATCGAACGCGCGCCGCTCGCCGAGGTGATGGCCGTGCGCATCCATGTCTCGACGCTCGAAGACGTGATGGTCTCGAAGCTGATGGCGATGACCGAGCAAGAGCCCGACTTCGGCGCGCTGCTCGAGTGGACGCGCGCCCTCCGCGAGCAGATCGACTGGAGCGAGGTTCGCGCACGCACCGAGGCCTCCCCCTTCGCCCGCGCCTTCTTCACCCTCGTGGAAGGGCTCGGAGTCGTCGAGCCCGAGCACTCCGGCGAGCGCATTTAGCCGAGCGCCTCGAGCAGGGCGCCGATCTCGTAGCCGAGCTGCGCCGAGTGGCGCATCGCGTGCTGGCGATCGACGGTGTACCGGTTGCGCCGTCCGATGCGCTCGGTCGTGACGTAGCCCCCGTCGATCAGCTCGGCGAGGATGCGCTGGGTCGCGCGCTCGGTGATGCCTACGCGTTCGGCGACGTCGCGCAGCCGGATGTCGGGCGTCTCGGCCAGGCACAGGAGGACCTGCGCGTGGTTGGTGAGGAACGTCCAGGTCTTGGGATCACCTCTGCTTGACATACGATCTCAGTATCGTGTATAAAAAGTCGCGCATCAGCTATCGCGCTTTGTCAGTCGCCGATTGTAGCAGGCGAACCGGGAGGCTTCATGGAGCAGAGAGAGCTCTTTCCACACGTCAACGACTCGATCCGCCGGTCGGCCTCAGCAGGCCCGCCGAGCGAGACGTGGGAGTTCATCTGCGAGTGCCCGGACGTCGCCTGTCACGCCCTGGTGACTCTCACGCTGGTCGAGTTCGACGAGCGCCGCGAAGCGTCACCACCCGCGCCGATACTCGCGACGGAGCACGGCGCCTTTGGGCCGACGACGGACCGGCTAGAAGAAGAAGCTCGACCAGGCCGCCCACCAGTCGTCGCCGCGCACGACGAGTGAGCTCGGGCCGGTCGCCTCGACGCCCTTGCGGTTCACGTACTCCTGCAGGCGGTCGGGCGTGGTGAAGTCGATCGCGATCTCGCACGGGCGGCCCGGGTCGTAGGGCCGAACGGCCGAGAGATCCGACAGTGCCTTTTTCGCACCTTCCTCGATCAGCTCCCGCGCTTCCCGCGGCGTCTTCATCCGCGCGCTGAAGCGGCCGAGCCCCTCTTTCACCTCGACGGTCGTGAGGCCGTCACCGAGCAGCTCTCTCCCCTCCACGCACACCGCGCGGTCGCCCGTCACGAGGAGGACGGGCACGCCCCAGTGGCCGCAGAGCGCCGCGTTGATCCCGGTCTCGCCCACCAAGGTCCCGTTGAACCGGAGGCTCCGCCACGCCTGCCCCGAGACCGTGTGCGAGAGGACGCCGTCCGCCGTGCCCGCCATCGCGTGCATCCCGACGAAGAGCGCCGCGTCGCAGCCCGACTCGAGGAAGGCGGTGTATTCCGTCCATTCCTGCTGCACGACGTACTCGCACGCCGGGTCGAGGAGGTCGGGAACGAGCGAGTTGAAGTCGTAGGCACCGCCGGCGCCGTGACAGTCCATGACGACGATCTCCGTCGCTCCGGCCGCCTTCGCGCCGCGGACCGCCGCGTTGATCTCCTCGGTGTAGAGGACACGGCCCTCGTCATAGGGCTTCTCGCCGCCGGTGGTCTGCTGCCACTTGACGATGCCGGCGACGCCCTCCATGTCGCTGATGACGTGGACGCGCACCAGGGCTTTCTAACAGGGACGGTTACGGCATGGCCGAGGTGGTGGCCGTGTCGGAGTCGACGACGCCGGATGCGAGGTAGGCGGCCCAGCCGATAACGCTGCCCGGGGGAAACGGATTGTCCTTGGACCTCTCGACGACGCTTTGCTGTTCGCCGAGCAGACCCGAGGTCTGCGGGTCGAAGATCAGCTCGTCGCGCAGTCCCCTGGAGACGTAGGCGACGCCGGTGCCGGAACGGCCGAGCTGATCGTGGGTCGGGCCGACCAGCTGGACGCCCGGCAACTGGGAAGCGATCGTGTAGAGCGCGGAGCGGACGGCCGGAGGCGCAGCGGTTTCACGGAGCAAATCGCCGATGATCGTGAACGTCTCGGCGTCGCCGGGAGTTCCGCCTTCGATTGTCCGGTTCTCGATCTGCTGTTTGAGTTGCACTGGATCGGTGGGGAGGTTGCTCAGGTCGGTGTAGCCGAGACCTCCCGGCCTTTCGACGTCGTCCGCCGTATGGGCCCCGAGGATGTTTCGGGGGGTGTGCTGGTAGGCGTAGGCAGCATCGGCGTAGGTTGGGAACACCTCGTGCCCTTCGGCCTCGCGAATGCGGCCGCTTCCGTCCGGACGAATCCAGATCTCGCGCGTCGACGGCCGGAAAGAGATCGCGACCGGGCCTTCAGGACCTTCCTCTACGGCCTCGTAAAAGGTCTCGCTCTTGGTGTAGATGTACTGGTCGGGCCCGGGCGTCGCCGCCGGCTGGTTTGCGGCAGTACGGGCCGCCCGAAGCAACACGATCGTGGCGAGCTTCCGTCCTCCCTCGCTCTTCTTTGCGAATGGGAGCGGCTGGATGTAGCGCCCTGCCGAACTCAGACTGTCGCCACTGCCGGCGGGAAGGACCGCGGTCAACAGGATCGCCACCACAGCAGCTGATGCGACGGCTATCGCCGCAACCGGCCAGGGTCGGCGGTACAAAGGCCGCCGCGGCTGCGGCCCTGCCGCGATCAGGGAGACGAGCTGCTGTCTCCGCTGCTCGAGCCGTGCCGCCGGGAACTCGCGCTCGGGGGGAGGAGTCAGATTGACGTTCATCGGTCGTTCACCTCGATCGAAAGTGCGTTGGCATTGCTTGTGTCGTCTTCGGGTCCACTCGCCATGGCGAGTTCCCGCAGCCGTCGCCGGCCGCGCGCAAGCCGGGAGCGGACTGTCCCTATCGGGATGCCGAGCGCGGCCGCAGTGTCCTCGTAGGACAGGTTGCTCCACTCACACAATGCGAGCACGTCCTGCTCGCGCCGCGGCAGCCGGGAGAAGAGCTGGAGGAGCTGCCGCACCGCCGCTTGGTCATCGAGCCGGATCGCCGCCTCCTCGGCGAAATCGGGCTCCTTGACCTGGGCGAGGGGCACGCGGCTGAACGCCTCGCGGCCACGCTTCAGCGAGCGCCGCTGATTGCGCAACACGTTCGTCGCGATCCCGAAGAGCAAGGGGAGCGCGCTCTCCACCCGCAAGGGCTCGCGGCCACGAGCCCTCCAGGCGACCAGAAACGTCGTCGAGGTCAGATCCTCGGCGAGCGCCCAGTCGGCGGTACGCCTGAAGCAGTAGTTGTAGATTCGCGCGCCGTGACGCTCGAACAATGTCCCGAATGCAGCGGCGTCCCCCTCGCGCGCCCGGTCCCACAACAGATGATCGGCAGCGTCGTTCATCTCCAGGTCCGGGTCCGTTCGGGCTAGCCGAGTTCCCGGCGGACGATAACGTCAGGCCGTGGAGACGGGACTGGCCGGAAAGTGCGTCCTCGTGACCGGCGGCGGGGGCGGGATCGGCTCGGCATGCGTGCGGGCGTTCGCTGCGGAGGGTGCGCGCGTCGCGGTCCACTACCGCACGAGCGCAGAGCGTGCCGAGGAGCTCGCGCGCGAGACCGGCGGAGTCGCGCTGCAGGCCGACCTCACGGTGGAGGGCGAGGTCGACGGGCTGTTCGAGGCAGCGGAGCGGGAGCTCGGCGCCGTCGACGTCTGCGCGGCTGTCGCGGGCTTCTGGCCGCGCGAGGACGAGCCCGTCTGGGAGCTTACGCTCGAGCGCTGGGAGGCGACGCTGCGCGCGAACCTCACGGCGACCTTCCTCACGGCGCGCGGGTTCCTCCGCGCCGTCGAGCGTCAGGGCCACGGCAGCCTCGTCCTCGTCGGCTCGACTGCCGGCCGCTTCGGCGAAGCCGGACACGCCGACTACGCGGCGGCGAAGGCGGCGATCCAGGTCGGGCTGCTGCTCAGCATCAAGAACGAGATCGTCCGGATCGCGCCGCGTGGCCGCGTGAACGCTGTCGCGCCGGGGTGGACCTACTCCCCCATGACGCGTGGCGAGCTCGATCCTGAGCTCGTCGCCCGCATCAGCCGCACGATGGCGCTGCGGAAGGTCGCGCAAGCGGAGGACGTGGCCCGGGCGGTCGTCGTCCTCGCCTCCGACGAGCTCTCCGGCCACGTGACCGGCGAGCTCGTGACCGTCGCGGGCGGGATGGAAGGCCGCACCGTGCACGAGCTCGCATGAGCCGGTTCGAGGAACGGCTGGCGCAGGAGACGCCGATCGTCGCCGACGGCGGCATGGGCGCGTTGCTCTCGAGTGCCGTGGCCGGGCTGCGCTGCCCCGAGGAGGCGAACCTCCGTGCGGCGGAGAGCGTGCTGGAGGTGCATCTCGGCTACATCCGCGCGGGCGCCGAGCTGATCGAGACGAACACGTTCGGAGCGAACCGGGCCAAGCTCGCACGCCAGTTCCTCGCCGACGAGCTCGAGACGATCAACGCCACAGCGGTGCGCATCGCGCGCGAGGCGCGCGAGGTCTCCGGCCGCGACGTCTTCATCGCGGGCTCGATCGGCCCGCTCGGCGACGTCGAACTGGCCGGGCACGACCCGGCTCAGCTCTACGCGGAGCAGGCGCAGACTCTCGAGGGCCGCGGCGTCGACCTCTTCATGGTCGAGACGTTCTACGACCTCGACGAGCTGGAGGCGGCAATCGGAGCGGTGCGCTCGGTCTCGACCCTGCCGGTCGTCGCGCTGCTCACCTTCGACGCCGAGGGAGAGACGCTCGCAGGCGTGAAGGCCGAGGACGCGGCGGCGCGGCTCCAACCGCTCGGCCTCGCCGCGTACGGCGCCAACCACGGCGCCGGGCCGGCCGCCGCCCTCACCGCACTCGCGCAGATGGGCGGCAACGGAGCCGTGCTCGCCGCGCTGCCGAACGTGGGACTCGCGAGCATGAGCGGCCAGCGAATCGTCTTCCCCCACGCGACCCCCGCCTACTTCGCCGAGTTCGCCGCGCAGGCGCGCGCCCTCGGCGCGCGTGTGATCGGCGGCTGCTGCGGGACGACGCCGGCGCAGGTCGCGGCGATACGCGAGGCCGTCGACGCTGGGCGCCGGCCCACCGGCTCCTTCCTCGTCCAGGAGCGCGAGCAAGTAGTGCCGTTCGAGCCGGCGACCGGAGAGACCCAGCTCACGCGGCTGCTGCGCGAGGGCGAGTTCGCGCTCTCGGTCCAGGTCGACCCCCCGCTGGGGGCCAATCCGGAGGCGCTGATCGAGACGGCGCGCGCCGTCCGCGACTCGGGCCGCGCGCAGTTCCTCGACGTCAACGACAACCCGCGCGCGCGGGCACGGATGAGCGGGATCATGGCCTCGGTCGCGATCGAGCGCTTCACGGGAGTCGAGACGATCCCGCACCTGACCCCGCGCGATACGACGATCGCCGGGCTCGAGTCGCTCCTGCTCGGGGCGCATGCGGAGGGTGTCCGGAACATCCTCGCGGTCACCGGCGACCCGCCCGAGGCCGGCGACTACCCCGGCACCCACGCCGTCTACGACGTCGACTCGATCGGGCTCGTGGAACTGATCGCGAAACTCAACGCAGGCGAGGATTGGCACGGCCGCGCGATCGACGCGCCGACCACCTTCTTCCCCGGCGTCGCAGTGAACCCGACCGCCGACGACCTGGGCCTCGAGGCCGACCGGTTCCACCGCAAGGTGGCTGCCGGAGCGCGCTTCGCGATGACGCAGATCCTGTTCGACCTCGATGCGCTCGAGGCGTTCCGGGAGCGAATCGGCGGCTGGCCGGTGCCGGTGCTCGTCGGCGTCTGGCCGATCCGGACGACCGAGACGCTCATCCGCGTCCACAACGAGGTGCCGGGGATCGTCGTCCCGGAGCACGTGCAGGAGCGGTACCGCGCAGCCGGGCCGGGCGCGCGCGAGGTCGGGCTCGCGCTCGGTCGGGAGTTGATCGACGGTTCCCGCGAGCTCGCGAGCGGTGTCTACGTCATGGCGCCGTTCCGCCGGCCCCTCGACGTCGTCGAACTCTTACCCGACCCGTCCTAGGGGTCTGTGGCGGAAAGCCGCTCATCGTCGGCGTGCGATGGTCGTTCGCTGACAAGGACGCAGGGAGCGTGAATAGCAGCGCTATTTGCGCGACCGAGGACGCAGCTCAGCGGGCGAGCAGCGTGCGCCGGCGGCTCAGCCTGATTTTCGCCAAAGACCTAGGGCGCGCACGACTCGTTGTCGGTCACCGGGCGCGTTCCGGCGCTTGCGAGGTCGCTGCGGATGATCGACGGCGGCACGCCGTAGCCGCTCGTCGCACCACGGCGCGCAGCGAAGATCATCGACTCGACCCGGCCGGCGGCGTCCACCGCAGGACCGCCGGAGTCGCCGTGCTCGACGCGCCCTGCGACAGCGGTGATCGACCGCGCAACCGGCCCGTGCTCGAGGGCGTCCTGCGTCAGGACCGTGGCCGTCCGGCCGATCCGGCCCGGCGTCGCGACGAGCCCTCCGTCGAGCGGGTAACCGAGGATCGCGACCGAGGCTCCCGACTGCGGGTCCGCGAGCTCCAACGGCTTCAGATCGACTCCCGAGACGCGGAGGACGGCGACGTCGTTGTGGATGTCGAGCACGACGACGTCGGCCACAGGCGGGAGCACCCGGCCGGGAATGCGAACGATCGTGTCCTGCTCCCCGGCGACGACATGCGCCGCCGTCACGATCAGATTCCTCCCGGCGACCCACCCGCTCCCCTCGACGCCGACCCCGCACGCCGTGCCGAGGACCTTGACGATGCGGGTGGTGGCGTCGCGAATCGACGGATCGCGGAGGACGCCCTTGCTCGGCGGCAGCGATGGCGCCTTCGGCCCGATCACCGACGGGAGCGGATCGATGCGGTCGAGCAGATTGAGCAGCGTCCGCGGCGGCAGAGCCGAGTCGAGCTGCTTGACGATCGCCGAGCGCTCGACCTCGTGGCGAAATCCGGTCTCGCCGGGGGTGAGCAGCGCGACCGACGCGCCGACCCAGACGATCGCGACGCCGATCGCGCCGCCGAGGAGGAGACCGCCGGCCGAGTCGATCGCGCGCAACGCGGTGAGCCGCATCCCGCCGCGGATGAACGAGCCGGCGGCAAGCGCGCCGAACTGCAGGAGCACCGCGCCGAGCACCGCGCCGATGAGCCCCGCGACCGGCGTCCACTTCGAGCTCGACCCGCCGTGCAGCAGGTGAGGCGCGATGCGCGAGCCGATGTAGGCACCGGCTGCGAGCCCGACGAGGGAGAACGCGCTGAGGACGAGGCCGCGCCGGAACCCGCCGACCGCCGCGATGAGCACGATCGCGATCGCGATCCAGTCGGCGGCGTTGAGCCCCACAGCCGCAGAGTAAATGCCGGGCTACGCTCACCCGGCTAAACTGGGTCGCCCGCGGGGGCGTAGTTCAGTTGGTTAGAACGCCGGCCTGTCACGCCGGAGGTCGCGGGTTCGAGTCCCGTCGCTCCCGTTACACTGCGCGCCCTTCCGCCGCAGCGTTCGCGCCGGCAGTCAACTCCCGCCGCTAGCGCAATCCACCGATGAGCGAGCGGACTCTTCTCAGTCGTACTCTTGAAGACGCCGCCGATTCGTCCGTGGTGTCCCCTGTTCGTCGACCAGAGGAAGGGCACGTGGAAAAGAGGCTCGTTACCCGTTACTCGATGCCGTCCGCCGAGGCGGCAGACGAAAACCAGCGGAGGGTCGAAGGCGTGTTTGCGGAGTTGGCTGCAACCAGACCTGAGAATGTCAGCTATCTCGTTTTCAGGCTCGCAGACGATTCGTTCGTGCACGTGTCGTTTCACGACCACACCGACGACGAACGCAATCCGATCGCATCGACAGCCGCCTTCGCACACTTTCAGGACGGTCATGCCGATCGACGCGAGGGTGCGGTCGACCAGCAACGCGCAGAGCTCGTCGGGGCGTATGTGACGGTCATCGCTTGAGAGCCTCCGGGGGCACCGCCTCTAGTCCGACCACCACTCGTCGACGCGGACTCCGTCGCCGCCCTCCGGACGGCCGGACCCGATCGCGAGCAATTCCAGCCCGTCCGGCCCGCCCTCGAAGGCGCGAACCGTGCTCGGCGCGACGCGGACCGTGTCCCATAGCCGTAGCTCGAGAACCTCGTCGTCGAGCTTGACCCGGCCGGAACCGCCGACGACGACATAGACCTCTTCCTGCTCGCGGTGGCTATGCCCCGTCTCGCTCCGGTAACCGGAGCCGTAGCGGAAGAGGCTGACCCCGAGATGGTCCGAATCGAGATGCTTACGCGCGAAGCGCGCTTCGACCTCGCCGGTCCCTCCGGCCTCGATCTCCTTCAGGTTGATCTTTGTGTATGCGCCCATCGGTTCTAGGAGTCGTGAGGGTGGTAGCGGAGGCCGTCGAGCGCCAGCTCGAGCAAGCGTTTCTTTTGCTCGGGGTCTTCGGTGGGCACCATCGCGATTGCGCCGACCATCCGCACGATGTCCACGAAGGTCGTGTCGTCGCGCACGACGCCTGCCTGTTGTGCGCGCTCGACAAGCGTTGTGCCCGCGCCGACGATCGCGGTGCGGCAGGTGAGCAGGACGTTGGAGTTCGGATCCGTCTCCATCAGTGCCTCGTTGAGCGCGCGCTTGGTCGCCGCGAAGCCGACGTACTGGTGCAGCCATTGAGATAGGGCATCCCACGGCGGCAGCGCCTCGAGCTCGGTGGCTGCGCGCGCCATTGCCTCGACCTCGTCGACATAGACGGCCTCGAGGAGCGCGTGCCGCGTGGGGAAGTGTCGGTAGAGCGTGCCGATTCCGACCCCGGCCCGCTCCGCCACCCCCTCGAGCGGTGCAGAGGTGCCCATCTCGGCGAAGAGCGCGCGAGCGGCCGCCACGAGCTTGTCGTGGTTTGCCCGCGCATCGGCGCGTTGGGGGCGCTGTAGCTGGGTATCGGTCACGGTCTGGCTCATTCGATTTGACAAGCGGAGGCTGCCTCCGTATAGTAGCGGAGGCTTGCTCCGGATGTTTCGGAGGTAGCCTCCACTTTACCCAGGTCAGGGGTCGGTATGCAAGAAGCTCAGCCAACATCACGTGGAGCGACCCAGGCGGCGCCTCGCCGTCGGGAGATGCGCCAGGGACCGCTCGCCGGCCGGTATCCGGCTGTGGCCGCAATGGTGATGCTCGCGCTGATTCCGTACCTGGCGCTCTCGGCAGCGCTCCAGCCACTGGCACCGATCATCGGCGAGCAGCTGAACATGAGCGCGCAGACGCTGAGCCTGAGCTCCGGACTGGCGAACGCCGCCTACGCGGTCGGCACGGTGCTGGCAGTGCAGTTCGCTCAGCACCTCCCGCAGCGCAGGATGCTGGTCGGCTACGCGCTGCTGCTCGTGATCGGCTCGATCCTGGCAGCTGCGGCGCAGGATCCCGTCATGTACACGACGGGGCGCGTGATCCAGGGGATGTGCACGAGCCTGTTGCTGATCGCTGCGGTGCCGCCGCTTGCGATCGGCTATCCGGCCGACAAGCTCCGCGACACGGCCGTGATCATGAACATGTGCATCTTCGGCGCCGTCGCGCTCGGCCCGTTCATCGGAGGGCTGCAGGCGCAGGCAGATGCCTGGCGGCCGTTGTTCTGGATCGTCGCCGGGATCTCCCTGGCGGCCCTGGTGCTGGCCGTGTTGACCTTCGAGGACGCGCCGCCCGCCAATCTCGACTCGCCGCGGGACCTCAGGGCGATCGCCCTGGCGGCCGTGGGTTGTCTGGCCGCGTTCTTCGGCGCCTCGCAGCTCGCGAGCCACCGCTTCCTCGACCCCATCGTGATCGTGCCGCTGCTCGGCGGCCTCGCGGCGATCGTCATCCTGGTCGTCTACCAGTACCGCGCCAGGCGACCGCTCCTGACGGTTCGCACGATGCTCACGAGCACGATCCCCGTCGCAGGCATCTCGGTGGCGCTGTTCGCGGCGGCCGCCTCGGTGTCGGCCACGGTCCTCACCGCCGCCGCGCTCACCGGCCATTACAGCCCCCTCCACATCGGCGTCCTCTACCTGCCCGAGGTCGCGGGAGCGGTGATCACCGCCGTCGTGCTCGGACTCGTCATCAGAAAGCGCGCGATGCACTACCTGCCGCTGGTCGGCATGGTGTTCCTGGCCGCCGGGATCCTGGTCTTCGCCCTCCACGTGCCCTCGAGCCAGGCGGCGACCCTGGTGGGCTCGGGACTGACCGGCATCGGACTGGGCGCGACGGTCGCGCCGGCGTTGTTCGTGGCCGGCTTCTCGTTGCCGTCGGCCAACCTGCAGCGAGTGTTCGCGATCGTCGAGCTGTTCCGCGCGGTGGCCGCGTTCATGGTCGCCCCGATCTTCGTCTACCTCGCCGCGAACCTCGGCGGCAACCCGCAGGTCGGGACGCAGATCGCGCTCTGGATCGGCTTCGCGCTCGCCGTCACCGGCGCGTTGGTCGGGGTGGCTCTGTACGCGCTCGGCGGCGCCCGCCCACAGACCCCCGACCTCGACCGCTTCCTCGCCGGCGAGCGCGCGGCGTGGTATTCCCCGCCGCTCCTGGCGAAAGTACGCAGACGCATCGCCGCGGCACAGACCGCGACCGAAGGCGCCGACTGAGATGGCGGCCACGAACCCCGTCCTCTTCGCCTACGACGGCTCCGAGCTCGCCCAACTCGCGATCGAACAGGCGGCCGAGCTCCTCGCGCCCGGCCGCACGGCGCTCGTCCTCTGCGTCTGGCAACCCGCGGACGTGGGATTCGTACCCGTCGGCGATCGACACTTCGACGCCCAGAACGCGAGCGAGGTGAAGGAGGCCGCGCAGCAGACCGCCGCACAGGGAGCAGCGCTGGCGGAGCAGGCCGGGTTCCAACCGCAAAGCATCGCGGTCGAGACAGCGCCGACCTGGAAGGGGATCCTCAGGACCGCGGAGGAGCACGAGGCAAGCCTCATCGTGCTCGGCTCCCACCGTCGCAGCGGGCTCGCCGGGCACCTGCTCGGCAGCGTCGCCAGCGCGGTCGTGACCCACTCGGCCTCCTCCGTGCTCGTCGTGCGCCGGCGATCCTGAGCCTGCTCGGGCCTCGCGCGATCCCCGCGCAGAGCCGCTTCTTCGCCCAGAGTCGCCGGAAAGCGCAGAATCCGTCGGAGGACGTCCCGCGTACTTCGACAGGAACCGTTCATGAAAGAGGCGCGCCAACAAGTCGCCCAGGCGTTCTGGCTCCGCGAGCCGGGCCGCGGCGAGATCCGTCCGGTCGGCCTCCCCGAACCGGGGCCTGGCGACGTCGTCGTACGCACGGTGCGATCCGGAATCAGCCGCGGCACGGAGACCCTCGTGTTTCGCGGTGCCGTGCCGGCGGACCAGCGCACGAGGATGCGGGCGCCGTTCCAGGAAGGTGACTTTCCCGGTCCGGTCAAGTACGGCTACCTGAACGTCGGCGCCGTGGAGGAGGGGCCTGCCGAGCTGCGCGGTCGCACCATCTTCTGCCTCTACCCGCACCAGACTGCGTACGTCGTTCCCGCCGGAGCCGTGTGCGTCGTGCCCGAGGACGTCCCGCCCGCCCGGGCTGTGCTCGCAGGCACGGTCGAGACGGCGGTCAACGCGCTGTGGGACGCTGCTCCGGCCGTCGGCGACCGCGTCGCGGTCGTGGGCGGCGGGATGGTGGGCTGCTGCGTCGCCCGGCTGTTGCAGGGCTACCCGGCTGCGCAGATCACGCTCGTGGACGTCGATCCCGGTCGCGCCGACGTCGCCTCGGCTCTCGGCGTCGACTTCGCCCTGCCCGACGACGCGCCGGAAGGCCTCGATCTGGTCGTGCACACGAGCGCGACGTCCGCGGGCCTCCAGCGCTCGCTCGACCTGCTCGCCGCCGAGGGTGCCGTCGTCGATCTCAGCTGGTACGGCGATACCGAGGTCCGGCTGTCGCTGGGCGGGGCGTTCCACGCCCGTCGCCTCGCGATCCGCTCGAGCCAGGTCGGATCTCTCTCACCGGCTCGCGCCTCCCGTCGCACCGCGGCCGATCGCCTGGCGCTTGCCCTCGACCTCTTACGCGACCCCGCCTTCGACTCGCTGCTCACAGGTGAGTCGCGCTTCGACGAGCTGCCCGAGGTCATGGCCCGGCTGGCCGCGGGAAGCCTGCCGGCGCTCTGCCACTCGATCACCTACGGAGAGGGATAGAGCGTGTACAGCGTGACCGTCCGGGATCACACGATGATCGCCCACAGCCTGCGCGGCGAGACGTTCGGCCCCGCTCAGAGACTGCACGGCGCGACGTACGTCGTCGAGGCCACGTTCCGGCGCGCCGAGCTCGACTCTGACGGCATCGTGCTCGACATCGGCCGCGCGGCCGAAGATCTGCGGGCGGTGCTGGCGGAGCTCGACTACCGGAATCTCGACGACGAGCCGAGCCTCGCCGGCGTGAACACCACGACGGAGGCGCTGGCCCGCCTGATCGCGGATCGGCTGGCAGAGCGCGTCCCCGGAGGAGAGCTCGACAGCCTCCTCGTCACGCTGCACGAGTCGCCCGTCGCTTCTGCGTCGTACGAGCGTGCGCTGTGACCGTCCACTTCGTGGTCCCCGCAGGCATCGACGACCCGGCACGGCCGAGTGGAGGGAACACCTACGACCGCCGGGTGCGCGACGGCCTCACGGCCGCGGGCTGGGCGGTGCACGTGCACGAGGTTCCCGATGCTCCGGCTGCGCTTGCCGACGCGCTCGCGCAGATCCCCGACGGTGCCGTCGTCCTCCTCGACGGGCTCGTCGCCTCGCCCGTACCGGAGGTGCTCGTGCCCGAGTCGCGGCGGCTGCGGCTCGTCACGCTCGTACACATGCCGCTCGGACAGGCTGAGCCGGACGAGCGGGAAGCTGCGGTGCTCTCGGCCGTCGCGGCCGTCGTGACCACCAGCGCGTGGGCGCGGCAAGCCCTGCTCGACCTCTACGAACTACCGGCCGAGCGCGTCCACGTGGCCGAGCCGGGTGTCGAGGCCGCGCAGCTCGCGCCCGGGACCGCGACGGGAGACTCGCTGCTCGCGGTCGCCGCCGTCATCCCCGGCAAGGGCCACGACGTGCTGCTCGACGCGCTCGCGACCCTGAACGGCCGGCGCTGGCGGTGTCTCTGCGTCGGCACGCTCGACCGCGACCCGGACTACGCCGCGGCGCTGCAGCGACGGGCCGTCGACCGCGGCATGGGCGGCCGCATGCGCTTCTCGGGGGCCCAGCCCGACGGGGACCTCGCCCGCAGCTACGGCGCGGCCGACCTGCTCGTGCTTCCCTCGCGCTCGGAGACCTACGGGATGGTCGTCACCGAGGCGCTCGCCCGAGGTCTGCCGGTCGTCGCCGCCGACGTCGGCGGCGTGCCCGAGGCGCTGGGGCACGGCGCAGACGGAACGCGGCCGGGGATGCTGGTGCCCCCCGACGACGCTGCGGCGCTCGGCGAAGCGTTGCGTGCCTGGCTCGAGGATCCCGGTCTCCGCCGTCGCCTGCGGCGGGCGGCGCGGGAGCGGCGGGAGTCGCTCCGGGACTGGTCGGCGACCACGTCGACCCTGGCAGACGTCCTGGCGAGTGCGGCATGACGACGGTCGAGGCGCTCCGCGTCAGCCCGGACTGGCTCGACCTGCGCGAACGCGCGGACGCCGCGGCCCGTTCGCGAGCCCTCGTCGAGCAACTGTGCCGCCGGCTTCCGGCCGACGGGCCACTGCTCCTCCACGATCTCGCCTGCGGCACCGGTTCGATGGGCCGCTGGCTCGCCCCGCTCCTGCCCGGGCCTCAGCACTGGGTCCTGCACGACCGCGACCCGGGCCTCCTGGCGCTCGCGGAGAGCCTCGGCGGTGCAGCCGGCGTCACCGTCGAGACCCGGCTGTCCGACGTCACCCGGCTCGGCCGGGACGAGCTCGCCGGCGCGAGTCTCGTCACCGCGTCGGCCTTGCTCGACCTGCTCACGGAGGACGAGTTGGCTGCGGTCGTCGACGTCTGCGCCGCCGCGGGGTGCCCGGTGCTGTTCGCTCTCTCCGTCACCGCTCGCGTGCAACTGCTTCCGGCGGACCCGCTCGACGCACGCGTGGCGGCTGCGTTCGACGCGCACCAGCGCCGCCCGACTCCGCGCGGGCGCCTGCTCGGGCCGGATGCGGTGGACGCGGCCGTCGAGGGCTTCCGCCGGCTGGGAGCCGAGGTCGTCGTGCACCCAAGCCCGTGGCGGCTCGGCGCGGCCGAGAGCGAGCTCGCGAGCGAGTGGCTAACCGGTTGGGTCGACGCCGCCTGCGAACAGGAGCCCGCGCTGATCTCCGACGCCGATCTCTACCGGCCCCGCCGGCTGAGCGAGGCGGCAGCCGGAGCCCTCGCCGTCACCGTCGGCCACGCCGACCTGCTGGTGCTGCCGTGACGAGCCTTCGTCGGTGGGCAGGTCCGGTGGTCGCGGTGGGAGTGCTCGGGGTCGTGGTCTGGCGAATCGGCACCGGCCCGTTCATCACCGGTCTCGAAGCTGTCGACGGCCGGGCTCTTCTGGCGGCGGCGGCGATCGGGCTCGTGACGATCGTCTGCTGTGCGTGGCGCTGGACGATCGTCGCGCGCGGGCTCGGCCTCCGCCTGTCCCTGCCGGCGGCCGTCGCTGCGTACTACCGGGCCCTGTTCCTCAACGTCACGCTCCCCACCGGCGTCGCCGGCGACGTTCACCGCGGCGTCAGCCACGGCCGTGACGCTCACGACGTCGGCCGTGGACTGAGAGCAGTCGTCTGGGAGCGCGGCGCAGGCCAGGTCGTTCAGGCCGTGCTGGCGATCTCGGTCCTCGTGGTGTTGCCGTCCCCCGTGCGCTCGTCCATGCCGTTCGTCGCCGTTGCTGCCGCCGGGCTCGCCGCCGGAGTGGTCGTCGTGGGCCGGATGCGAGTGGGCGGAGCCGATTCGCGGTGGATGCGAGCACGGAACGCGGTGGTGAGCGACCTCCGCAACGGAGTCCTGCGTCGGAGCGCGCTGCCGGCGATCGTGCTCGCCTCGACCGTGGCCGTCCTCGGCTACGCGCTCCTCTTTCTCGTCGCCGCGCGGACGGCCGGCGTGACGGCCCCGATCTCCCGGCTCCTGCCGCTGGCCGTGCTCGCGACACTGGCCATGGTGCTGCCGAGCATCGCCGGCTGGGGGCCGAGAGAGGGAGCGGCGGTGTGGGTGTTCTCCGCGGCCGGTCTCGGCGCGGCCGCCGGCGCCGCTACCGCGGTTGCGTACGGCGTGCTGGTGCTCGCGGCATTCCTTCCGGGCGGGGTGCTTCTCGTTGCAGGGTGGGTGCCCCGACGGGCAGTCTTCCAGGCGAAAGGAGCCGCGGATGCGTGAGCGCCCCTACACGCTGCTCTCCTGTTGCGTGTCGATCGACGGCTACATCGGCAACGCCGCCTCACGCTTGCTCCTGTCCAACGACGCGGACTTCGACCGGATCGACGCCGTCCGCGCCTCCTGCGACGCGATCCTCGTCGGGGCCGAGACGGTTCGGGTCGACAACCCACGTCTCCTGGTGCGCTCGCAGACCCGCCGCGCCGAGCGGGCGGCCCGCGGCCTGCCGGCGTCGCCGATCAAGGTCACCGTGACCCGGAAGGCCGAACTCGACGCGGGCGCCGACTTCTTCAGGGCCGGTGACGCCGAGAAGCTCGTCTACTGCGCGAGCCCGGGAGTGGCGGACGCCCGCGAGCGGCTGGGGCCGGTCGCGACCGTCGTCGACGGCGGCGAGAGCGTGGAGATGCGTTCGCTCAGCAGCGACCTCGCCGGGCGGGGCGTCGAGCGCCTCATGGTCGAGGGCGGCGGCATCGTCCACACGCAGTTCCTCACCGAGGACATCGTGGACGAGCTCCAGCTGACGGTCGCGCCGGTCTTCGTCGGGGACTCCGAGGCCGTCAGGTTCGTACGCGACGGCGTCTTCCCCTGGAGCCCGAGCCGCCGGGCGGAGCTCGTAGAGGTTCGGCAACTCGGCGACGTCGTCCTCCTGCGGTACGCCCTCTCTGCGCGATTCGAGGACCCATGAGCGCGCTCAGTGGTCGAACGCGTTGAAGAAGCGGTTCCGGAAGCGGCTCATGAGCCAGACCGGAGCCGTCGGGCTCGGCAGCATCCCCTCGGTCCAGCTCCAGCCGGAGAGCCGGCGGATCACCTTCGGGTCGTGGGCGATGATCGTGGTCGGCACGTTGTGACCCGCCCGCTCGACGATTCGCGAGGGCTGCTCGTCGCCGAGGACGATCAGCACCGTCTTCTTGGTCCCGTAGCGGTCGACGAACGAGTAGAGGGCGCGTAGCGAGTACTCGATCGAGCGGGCGAAGCTCTGCTGGGTGTCGGTCAGCCCGGCCCGGTCGATCGGCAGCCGGTTGAAGATCGACCCGTCACCCAGGCTCTTCCACGAGATAAGCGGAGGGGTGCGGGTCCACGGCTCGTGGCTCGACGAGAGGAACACCTCCGAGAAGACGGGACGGCGGTTTCCTTTCGCCAGGTCGCGCTTCTGCAAGGCCTGGAGCGCGAACTGGTCCGGCATGGGGGAGAAACCGAAGCTCGGACCCTGGTACCCGAGGTTGCTGCGGTCCCAGATCTGGTCGTAATGGAAGAAGGAGTGCCCGTCCGGCCAGGATCCGTGGGTGGCCGGGACGTCGGCGACCGTCCTCCACCCGGCTCGCCGGAACGCTCCGGCGAGTGTGACGCGCTTGCTGGCAGTCAGCTCGGAGTAGCGCCCTGGGCTGTTCACCCAGACGCCCGACTGCAGCGTGGCGTTCGAGAGCGGACTGCCTCCGCCGTACGTCGGAGACGTCAGCCAGCCGCTCCGCGCGGAGAACCCATCGGCCTGTAGCCGTTGCTGCCCAGCGCTGACGACGTCATCGATGGCCGGCGAGAAGGACGTTCCCTGCAGGGCGATCTGCCCGTAGTTCTCGACGAACACGAGCAGGACGTCCTTGCCGCGCAGGCCCTTGAGGAGCCGGGTGGTCGGCGTGTTGCGATAGGGATCGTTGCGGCGGATCAGGACTCGGAAGCCGGCCTCGGCCCGGTAATCCGCCTGCACGGCACTCACTTCATCGGCGGCGAACCGGGCTGCGCTCGTGGAGGCGATACGGGTGCCCGAGACCTGGGCCCCGAAGACCCAGCAAAGCGTCCAGACAGCGGTGAGCACCGTGAGCGCCTGGAGCGAATGTCTGCGGTATTGCGCCGCAACCCGCGTCAGCTGGCCGATCGCCAGCGCTGGGACGATCAACGCTGCGAGGCCGAGCACGGTGGCGGCGGCGATTGCAAGGTCGGCGTCCCTGTTGCCGAATGTGTCGCGCACCGTGCCGACGCCGACGGAGAGATACGACCAGTCCTCGACGGGGTTGAACCGCCGGTTGAAGAAGATGAAGAAGCCGAGATCGAAGAGCTTCACGAGCACCAGGGCGCCGACCAACGGCCCGATCACCCACGCCAAGGCCCGCCCGGCCCGGGTGGGCAGGGCCACGGCCAGGGCGACGAGGACGAGCCCTTCGAGCGGGATCCGGACGAAGGAGCCGGCGGTGAGCTGCCACGGGCGGATCGGAGCCACGAGCGCTGCCCACACCACCGCCAGGGCAAGCACGGTGAGAACGGCCGTCATGGCCGGGCGCCGGACCGAGGCCGCAGCGCGGCGGGCGGGCGCTTCGTCCCGGTGCCGCCACAGCCACCAGACGTCGCGGCCGAACGACTCGGCGAGCAGTGCGAGCGCGACGACCAGCAGCCCGCGGCTCAGCCACAGCGGAGGAACCCCGGAAGCCGCGACCACCAGCGCGACCCCCTGCGCTGCGGTCACGGTCTTGCGCCAGTCGCGCCGCGGCAGGGGCGCCCGCAGCCACGGAAGCGCCCAGCCCGCCGCGAGGAACGCGTAGCGCGCGAGGCCAATGAGGAGCACCCAGCCGCCGGCCATCGGGGCGACCTCGATGCTGAGCATAAGGATCAGGAACGCGTCGACCTCTCCGTCCAGCTTCGCCCCGAGGGCCGATTGCGTCGCCGTGCGCCGTGCGAGCCAGCCGTCGACGAAGTCGAGCGCGAGCGCGATGGAGGCGAGCGTCACCAGTGTCGCGGTCGCCACAGGGAGCTCGAAGGAAGCCGCGGTCAGCGCGGCGACGCCCACCGCAAGCGTCGCGCGGGTCAGCGTGACCCAGCTCGCCCAGCCGAGGCCCGCCGACGGATCGCGCCAGAGCGCGCGCGAGAGCATCAGATTGAGCGCCAGGCTGCTGGCGAGACCGACGAACCAGCCGGCGCCGCCGATTCCCACCGTCCGCGCGAGCACGGCCAGGAGCAGGACGCTGCCCCCGAGGCCGGCCAGCGGACCGACCTGTTTGCCGAGGTCGGGCAGCGGCTTCCGGCCCGCCCGCAGCGTTGCTCCCCGCTCGAGCATCCTAGGACAATACGGTGACCGGCATGCAGCGGTTTGGCGACGTTTCGCGACGAGCGCAGGCGGCATTCGGGCCCGGCGAGTACGTCGAGCAGGAGAGCTTCATCCGTGCGTCCGAGATCCGGAAGCTTGCGGAGCAGGCAGCCGTCGGCCGGGGCGCCTCCGTGCTCGACCTCTGCTGCGGAGTCGGAGGTCCTGGCCGGTTCCTGACGCGGGAGCTCGGCTGCCTCTACCTCGGCGTGGACGCGAGCGAAGACGCCGTCGCTCTCGCCCGGGAGCGCGCCGGCGACCTGCCCTGCCGTTTCGCGGTCGCGCACGTCCCGCCGCTGCCGCCGGGCACCTTCGACGTGGTGCTCCTGCTCGAGACGATGCTGGCCTTCCGCGACAAGGAGGCGTTGCTGCAGGAGATCGCCCGCGCTCTCCCCGTCGGCGGACGGTTCGCGTTCACGCTCGAGGAGGGAGCTCCGCTGACCGAGTCGGAGCGCGCGCAGGTGCCCGCGGCCGACACGGTCTGGCTCACCCCACTCGACGAGATGCACGCGCTGCTCGCTCGCGCCGGTCTCGCGATTCGCTGGGAAGAAGACTGGAGCGAATCGCATCGCAAGGTTGCCGCCGCGTTGGCGGACGCCTACGCCGCCGACCAAGCGCTGAACGAGCTCGTCGCCGCGCACCAGCTGTGGAGCGAGTGGCTCGCGACGGGCCGCGCTCGCAAGGTCGCCGTCGTGGCGGAGCGCGCGAACAGATCCGGCAACGGCGGGCGACCGTAGTGAAACTTCGGCAATGACGTTCAGGACCGAGAGCCGCATAGCGATCGCCGGCACCGTGCCGGACGTCTGGGCGTACGTCTGTGACGTCGGCCGCTGGCAGGAGTGGGCGCCAACGGTGATCGAATGTCGCGTTCGCGGCGGAGGCCCGCTTCAGCCCGGCTCGCGGCTGGACCAGCGCGCGAAGGGGATCCTCGGCACGAGCCGCAGCAGGAGCCAGGAGGTGACAGCCGTCGAGGAGCCCCGCCACGTCGCCTTCGCCGGGCCTTTCGGTACCTCAACGGCGCGCTGGGGGATGGAGCTCGAGCCGCTCGGCGACGGTCAGACCGACGCGATGATGTGGATCGAGGTCGATCTCGCAGGGCCGATGCGCGCGATCCCGGGCGGCATGCTCAAAGGCAGGATCCAGCGCGTGAGCGATCTCGAGATGACGCTGATCAAGGCTGCGGTCGAGTCCGGGTCTGCATCGTGAGCCAGGTCGACCACACGCGCGAGCGGCTGATCGAGGTGTACCGCAAGAAGGCAAAGCACTACGACGTCACCTCGCGGCTCTACCCCGCTCCCGGCTATCCCCAGCGGGGACAGCGCCGCCGCGCCGTGGAGGCACTCGACCTCCGCCCGGGCGACACGGTGGTCGACATAGCTTGCGGCACGGGTCTGAACTTTCCGCTGCTCGAGGAAGCAATCGGGGCCGACGGCCGGATCGTCGGCGTCGATCTGACCGACGCGATGCTCGCCCAGGCTCGCCGGCGAATCGAGACCAGCGGCTGGGGCAACGTCAGCCTGGTGCAGGCCGACGCGGCCGAGTTCGAGTTCCCTGCCGAGGTCGAGGCGATCGTGTCCACGTACGCCCTGTCGCAGGTGCCGGAGTGTGGGGAGGTCATCGCCCACGGTGCCGCGGCTCTCCCCTCAGGCGGGCGCTGGGTCGTACTGGATCTCAAGGTTCCCGACAAGGCGCCGAGGCGGCTGGCGCAGCTCGGCGTCGCTGCCGTGCGGCCTTTCGCCTCCATCGAGGAGTGGATCGCGCGTCGTCCGTGGGAGGCGATTCGCGCGGCCATGGAGGACGAGCTGGCCGATGTCACCTGGACCGAGCTGTGCTTCGGGACCGCATTCCTCGCCGCGGGATCCCGGCAGGCTTAATCTTCCGCCGTGGCGACGGCTCCGCGGTCTCGACGCTTTCTGCTCGCGGCAGCGGTGCTGGCGGCGGTCCTGGTCGTGCCTGCCTCGGGCGTGGCCGGGTCGTCAGGCCACCGCTCGCCTTACGCAGGCCTGGGAACCTGGCTCGACATCTACGCGACCCCCTTCTGGGCGCACCCGCAGCGCGAGGTGGCGGCGATGGCGCACGACGGAGTGGGGACGCTCTACTTGCAGACCGGCAACTACGAGCAGCACGCCGACCTCGTGCGGCCGCAGAAGCTCGGACGCTTCATAGACGCCGCTCACGCGGCCGGGATGCGGGTCGTGGCCTGGTACCTCCCCTCCTTCCTCTACCCGGCGGCGGACACACGGCGGGCGCTGGCTGCGATCCGGTTCCGGAGCGCCAAGGGCGAGCGCTTCGACTCCTTCGCGCTCGACATCGAGGCCAGCCTCGTCAGTTCCGTGCCGCTGCGGAGCACCCGCCTGCTCCAGCTCTCCGCGACGCTCCGCGCGGCCGTCGGCCGCGGCTATCCACTGGGCGCGATCATCCCCTCGCCGGTCGGGATCCGCAGGCATCCCACCTACTGGCCGCGCTTCCCGTACCGGTCGCTCGCCCGCTACTACGACGTCTTCCTGCCGATGGCGTACGCGACCGACCGCCATATTCGCGGCGTCGAGCCCACGCGTGCATACAACGCCGCCGACGTCGCAATCATCCGCGAACGCACCGGCAACTCCCAAATGCCGATCCACCTGATCGGCGGAATCGCCAACGCGATGGGGCCAAAGGAGACCGCGGGGTTCATGCGAGCGGTCGCCGACTGCTCCGTCTTCGGCTACAGCCTGTACGCCTTTTCCGTCACGAGACAGGCAACCTGGAAGGCGCTCACCGCGCCTCCGGTCGCCGGTCGAGCCTGCAGCTGACCGCGTCCACTCGTAGGATCGCCGCATGAGCTTCGTCGACTGGGCGCTCGTCGTTCACGTCCTCAGTGCGTTCGCCTACGTCGCGGGGCTCGTGGTCTTCTGGGTGCTCGTCGTCGCGGTGCGCCGGACGGACACGCCCGCGGAGACCTTGCGCATGGAGCCGATCGTCAAGGTCGGCGGCGTCGCGGTAGGCGTCGGCGCGGTCGGGACGATCGTCGTCGGGATCTACCTCGCGTTCGCGGTCGGAAACTACGCGATCTGGGACGGCTGGATCATCGCGGCGCTCGTCCTCTGGGCCATCTCCGGCGCGCTCGGACAGCGCACCGGCGCGGCCTACATGCAGGGCATGAACAAGGCAAAGGAGCTCGACGCCGCCGGCAAGACCGGCCCGGACGAGGGGTTGCTCGCGCTCAACCGCACCCAGGCCGGCCTCATCCTGCACTCGCTGACGTCCCTGGCCGTGCTGCTCATCCTCCTCGACATGATCTTCAAGCCGGGCGCATGACGACGGTAATCGCGACAGTCCGGCCGCACGCCTGGGACTTCCCGCTCTTCCTGCACGTGCTCGGGGCGATGATCCTCGTCGGCGGGCTGCTCGCCGGCGCCGCCTGCCTCGGCCTGGCACGCGGGGACTCGAGATTCCTGCGCCTCGGCTACCGGTCCCTGCTCGTGGTGGCGTTGCCGGGCTGGCTCGTGATGCGTGTCGGTGCCGAGTGGATCGCCTCGAAGGAGGGCTGGAACGACAAGGGTGTTCCCACTCCGAGGTGGCTCGACATCGGGTTCTTCCTCGCCGACGTCGGCGGGCTCATCCTCCTCATCTCCCTCATCGTGGGCGGCATCGGAGTGCGTCGCCTGCGCGCGGGACGGGGGACGACTCTGCTTCGCACGACGCTCGCGCTCTCGGTCGTCCTGCTGGGCGCCTACGTCGTCGCCGTCTGGGCGATGGCCGGCAAGCCGTCCTGACTTGTATCCGGTGGGGCGACGCTTGGCGCGCCGCCCCACCGGAACGGGTCAGTGCTTCGGCCCGTGCTTCTGCGCCTGCTGCGGCGTGATCGTGCCGAAGAGCCCGTCGGCCTCGTCGTTGATGCCGGCGGTGAAGTACAGGGTGTCCGGGTTGCCGTTCGCGCCGGTGTTGCCGAACTCGAGCGCCCAGAGCCCGTCGATCGAGAGCTTGCCGTTCTTCGCAGCGTGGAGCGTGCCGCGATGCGTGAAGCGGTCGTGCTTCTCCTGGTAGGCGTTGATCTGCCCGTCGCCGAAGTTGCCCACCAGCAGGTCGCCGCCGAAGCGCCCGAACGACGCCGGGGCCAAGGTAAGCCCCCACGGGGCATTGAGCTGCCCGTGCTGAGCGACCCGACGGAGGAACTTCCCGTCGAGGTCGTAGACGTCCACGATGCCGAGGCCACGACCGTGCTGCTCGTCGTCCGACCCCCGCTGCTGCTTCGCGTACGTCACGAAGACCCGGCCGCCGATCGTCTGGATCCCGAACGGCCCGTAGTGCTTCGGGAGCTTCGGGTCGACGAACGCACCGGGTGTGTTCACCGGGTTCCAGCTCCCGTCGAACACGTCGACCCGGCTGTGCCCGGGCCCCTGGGCGAAGTCCGTTGCGTAGAGCCGCGGCCCGGACGGGCCGTTCGAGATCGCGAGGCCTTTGAAGACAGCCCCCGACGACGGCACCGTCACGAGCGCGGCCGTCGAGCCAATGCGCCACGCGCTGATGGTGCCGTCCTCGCCGTCGAAGATGAAGTTCGACGTCCCGAGCGTCGTCGGGCTCGCCGTCGTCCCGACCTGGAACTGGCCCGCGATCCCGGAGAACACGGCACCGGTCGGGTCGCCGATGTCGACCCGCGTTCCCGCGCCGGTGTAGACCGATGCGCTGGCGGTGCCGTTGTTGGCGATCCACCACGGGGTCGTGTCGCCGCGCGCGAGGCCCCAGGTGTTCTTCAGATTCGCGTCCGTGGCCGGCGCGAGGCCGGGCACGTCAGAGGCCAGCGGCGTCACCTTGTAGTGGTTGCCTTTGCCCGGCGGCGCCGCCAAAGCCGCGGCGACCGCCAGTAGCGCGGCTGCGATCGTTGCCGCGAGTGCGGCATAAGCGAAACGATGCATGGGTTCCCCCCTTCTTCCTCGCTCAGTTGTCCTACGCCCCCGGCAGCAAAACGGCTTTCGGGCGGGTGCAGTGCTAGGTTCGACGCCGGATGCAGCCGCTCAGCGGGATGCTCGTCGTGGACTTCAGCCGGTACCTGCCCGGCGCCTTCGCTTCGCGGGAGCTGCTGGAGCTCGGCGCGCGCGTGGTCTGCGTCGAGCCGCCCGGCGGGGATCCCATGCGCGCCAGCGCTCCCGCCTGGGACGCCGCGCTGCGCGCGGGGAAAGACTCGCTCGAGCTCGACCTGAAACGGGATCCTGCCCCGGCCCTCGAGCTCCTTCGCGAGGCCGACATCGTGCTCGAGTCGTTTCGCCCCGGCGTCGCAGCGCGGCTCGGCATCGGTCCCGAGGACGTGCCGGAACGCACCGTCTACTGCTCGATCACCGGCTTCGGCCTGGGCGGCCGCCACGAGCAGCGCGCGGGCCACGACCTCAACTACCTCGGCTGGGCCGGCGCGCTCTGGGACACCGCGCCGGCCTTGCCGCCCGTCCAGATCGCCGACCTCGCAGCGGGCGGGCTCGGCGCCGTGACGAAGATCCTCGCGGCGCTGCTGGAACGCGACCGCACCGGCAAGGGCAGCCATGTGGTCGTCTCGATGACCCACGGCTCGCATCGCCTCGTCGCGCACCGGCTCGGAGGCGAGAATGTCCCGCGCATGCTGACCGGGGGCCTGGCCTGCTACAGGATCTACGAGGCCGCGGACGACCGCCGGCTCACGGTCGCGGCGCTCGAGCCCGCCTTCTTCCGCCGCCTGGTGGAGCTGGTCGGCCGGCCGGAGCTGGCCGAGCGCCAGTTCGACTCCGACCAGGAGGCACTCGCGACCGAGCTCGCGGCGATCTTCGAGGCACTTCCGCTTGCCGAATGGCTGGAGCTCTTCGACGCCGAAGACGTCTGCGTTGGGCCTGTCGCAACGCTCGCCGAAGCAGCCGCCGACCTCGTGTAGCGTTTTCGGGGCATGCAGATTCGGCGCGATCCGGCAGCGCCGCTCGCGGGGCGGGTGACGAGCTACTACGGCTTCGAGCTGGAGACGCCCGAGCCGGTGCGCCAGCGCGAGGGCCCCGGCGTGGACGTCGTCGTGATCCTCACGTTCGAGGAGCACTGGCTGATCGACGGCGAGCGGCACACGTCGTTCGTCGGGGGGCTGTACGAGCGCCAGGTGACCACCGAGCACCCCGGCCGCTCGCTCGGCATGCAGGTCAATCTCGACCCCCTCGCCGCGCGGGCTCTGCTCGGTGCGCCGCTCAACGAGCTCGCGCACCGAACCGTGCCACTCGAGCAGATCCTCCACGCACCGTTCCTCGTCGAGCGGCTCGCCGAGGCCGACTGGGAGGCTCGCTTCGCGCTGCTCGACGACACGCTCGCGCCGAGAATCGCCGACGCGCGGCCGTCCCGCGAGGTCGCGTGGGCGTGGCAGCAGCTGCGGGCGACCCATGGGCGAGTCCCGATCGGCGCACTCGCGGCCGAGCTCGGGTGGAGCCGCAAGCGAATCGTCGCCCGCTTCCGCGACGAGATCGGGCTGCCGCCGAAAGCGGTCGCCCGGCTCCTCCGTTTCGAACGCGCGCGGGAGCTCGCCGGGACGATGCCATGGGGCGAGCTCGCCTTCGAGTGCGGCTTCTCGGACCAGTCGCACCTGATCGCCGAGTTCCGCCGGGTCACCGGGCGGACGCCGGAAACATTTCTCCAAGACACGGTGGCGCAGGCGGCCTAGCCTGCGCCGCATGGAACAAACAGTCACTCCATATCTGCTGTACGAAGACGGCGCGGCCGCGATCGAGTTCCTCACGAAGGCGTTCGGCTTCCGCGAGCACATGCGCACGATCGGCGAGGCGGGCGGCATGCACGCCGAGCTCGAGGTCGCTCCCGACGGCGGCTGGATCTACCTCGGCCAGCCGAAGGAGGGATTCCGCAACCCGGCTGTCGTCGGCAACACCTCGCTCGTCTACGCGGTCGTCGACGACGTCGACGGCCACTACGCGAGGGCGAAAGCCGCGGGAGGACGGATCATCGAGGAGCCGCACAGCCGCCAGCAGGACTACCGCCGCTACGGCTGCGCCGACCCGCAGGGCCACGAGTGGTACTTCGCGCAGCCGATCGCGGAGGGGTCGAGTGCCTGACGTCGTCCCGTTCATCGGTTACGAGGACCCCGGTGCGGCTGCCGACTGGCTCGTGCGCGCCTTCGGATTCGAGGAGATCGACCGGCTCGAGGAGGACGGCGAGGTCGGCCACGTGGCGCTGCGCAGCGGAGACGGCCTCGTCTTCCTCGGCCATCCCGACGGCTACGTCAACCCGCTCCACCTGCGGGAGCAAAGCGAGACGGTGGCGCGGATGTACGACGTCCCGTGGATCGTCGACGGCGTCTGGCTCGCGGTGGACGACATCGACGCTCTCGCCGACCGGGCGCGTGCCTCCGGCGCGCGCATTCTCAGCGAGCCCGAGGAAACCCCCCACGGCCGACAATGCAGGATCGAGGACCCCGAGGGTCACCGCTGGATGCTCGGGGCGCGAGCGCGCAAATAGCAGCGTAGGACGCTGACAGCGGCCGGACGGCGAGCGATACTGCCGGGGCGATGCCGTCGAGACGCCAGCTCGCGGTTGCGATGGGCTACGTCGCGGCCGCCGCCGTTTACATCGCGATCGGCGTCTTGTACACGGACTTCCTGCTCTCCTTTTTCGTGGGCCTTGCCTACCTGCTGCTCGTCGCCTGGCTCGTCCCTGCCGGGGTGCGGAGGATCTTCTGAGCTGGGCGGCACACGACGTCGAGCCGTACGCGATCCAGCGCCACTCGCGGCTGAAGATCGCGTACGTGCCGCTCGCGATCGGCTCGTGGGCCCCCGACCTGATGACGAAGTGGTTCGTGTACGGGATTTCCATCGGCGGCCTGAAACTCAAGGCGTCCGATCCCGCACAGTTCCACCGCGGCTGGCCGGGCGTCGGCTTCACACACTCGCTGCTCTTCGGCGTCGTCCTGGCCTTCCTCATCTGGCGCGTCTTCGGCAGCCAGATCTGGGCGATCAGCTTCCTGATCGGCCAATGGGCGCACGCGCTCACCGACACCGGCGACACGGTCGGGACGATGCTCTTCTTCCCCTGGACCGTCCACATCCACCTCAACGCGTGGGCGTACGCAGGACAGACCGGCCGCCTGCACGACGCGGCCGCCTACTTCAGCGGCCTGGGTGCCGCCTGGGACGCCGTTTGGATCGTGTACGGCCTCTTCAGCTGGCGCGTTCTCACACGCTCGTACTTCGAGCGGCACATCTACACGGCTGACAGGTCCTGGACCGTCATGAACCGAGTCGTCTCGGTCGGTGCGCTGCTCGTCGTATACCGCGCGGCGTTCTTCTACGGCACGAGCCGCTGGATCGCGTGGACCCTATGGGCGCACGTCATTCATCACTACCCCTACGACCTCTCCTGGGGCGGCCCGCACTGGGTGGACGCCGCGCACTCGCCGCCCCTGACCTGGCCTCAACTGGCCGGGATAGTCGGGATCGTCGCAGTGGGGTCGGCGATCACCCTCCTGGAGCACGGCAGGAGGAGGCGCGCCCGAAGCGAGCGAGAGATTGCGTTCCCCTGTGAGTGCGGCTGCCGGGAAGTCGTGAAGCTGACCAAGGCCGAGTACCAGACAGTCGGCGGCGCGTGGCTCGAGGGACACGAGCCCGGCGACGAACGCGCTCCCAGCGGGGCGTAGGGTTGCTCGCGTGAAGCATGTGGTGATCCTCGGTGCCGGTTTCGGCGGGCTGGAGCTTGCGGGCCGGCTCTCCGACTCGGCCGCCGACGAGGTCCGAGTCACGCTGATCGACCAGAACAACTCCTTCACGTTCGGGTTCTCGAAGCTCGAGATCTTGTTCGGCAAGGCCGAGACGCCGGCGCTGCAGCTGCACTACCGCGAGATCGTGAAGCCGGGCGTCGAGTTCCGGCAGGAGCGGATCACGGCGATCGATCCCGCGAACCGGCACGTCACGACCGACGGCGGCTCCTATGACGCCGACATCCTCGTCGTCGCGCTCGGCGCGGAGTACGACATGGACGCGGTCCCCGGCTTCGCGGAAGACGGCCTCGAGTACTACTCGATCGCCGGCGCCGAGCGGATGCGGGACGCCCTGCCCGAGTTCGACGGCGGGACGGTTCTGATCGGCATCTTCGCCCAGCCGTACAAGTGCCCGCCCGCCCCGTTCGAGGGCGCGTTCCTCCTCCACGACCAGCTCGTAGAGCGGGGCATCCGGGAGCAGACCGAGATCCGGATCATCGCGCCGATGTCTGCGCCGGTTCCCGTCACGCCGGAGGTCTCGCAGCGCTTCGTCGACGAGCTCGCGGCGCGCGACATCGAGTACATGGCGCAGAAGCGGGTCGTCGAGCTCGTCCCGTTCGCGAAGGAGGCCGTGCTCGAGAGCGGCGAGCGCTTCCCCTACGACCTGTTCGTCGGGATTCCGATCCACCGCGTGCCGGCCGTGGTCCGGGAGTCGGGCCTTGCCGAGAGCGGCTGGGTGGCTGTGGACCAGGACAACCTCATGACGCCGTTCCCGGACGTGTACGCGGTGGGGGACGTCGTGGGCATCCCGATGGCGAAGGCCGGGGTGTTCGCAGAGAACGCGGCCGACCTGGTCGCCGACGACATCGTGGCTCGGCTCCACGGCGAGACGCTCGGGCGGCGCTACGAGGGAGAGGGCAACTGCTTCATCGAGTTCGGCAGCGGGCGCGTCGCGAAGATCCAGGCCAACTTCCTCGGCGGCCCGTCCGCCGTCGCGACGGTGGTCGGCCCGTCCGAGGAGCTCGCAGCCGAGAAGGATGCGTTCGCGTCGACCCGTCGCGCGCGCTGGTTCGGCGCAGTTCCGGCGTAGTCATCATTCGTCGCGTGCGCGAGCTTCCGCAGGGCACGGTGACGCTGCTCTTCACCGACATCGAGGGCTCGACACGGCTGCTCCATGCGCTCGGGCCGGAGCCGTACGCGGAAGCGCTCGCCGAGCACCGGCGGATCGTGCGCGAGGCGGCGGCGGCGCACGGGGGCGTCGAGGTCGACACCCAGGGCGACGCGTTCTTCATCGCGTTTCCGACACCCGCCGGGGCGGCGGCCGCCGCTGTCGTGGCTCGCGAGGGCCTCGAGGCGGGAGCGATCCGCGTGCGCATGGGCCTGCACACGGGCACGCCGACCGCGACGGAGGAGGGCTACGTCGGCGAGGACGTCCACCGCGGAGCCCGCATCGCCGCGCTTGCGCACGGCGACCAGATCCTCCTCTCACCGACGACCGCGGCGCTCCTCGACTCGGAGCCGCTTCGCGACCTCGGCCAGCACCGGCTCAAGGACTTCGACGGCGCGGTTCGCATTCACCAGCTCGGCGAGCGCGAGTTCCCCCCGCTGCGCACGCCGGGGAGCGTCGAGCTCCCGACCCCGGCGACACCGTTCCTCGGCCGCGAGCAGGAGCTGTTCGATGCGGTCTCCCTGATCTACGAGCGAGATCCGCGGGTGCTCACGATCGTCGGCCCGGGGGGAACGGGCAAGACGCGCTTCTCGATCGAGCTCGCGCGCCTGCTCGGTGACGACGCGGAAGGAGGAACCGTCTTCGTTCCGCTCGCGCCGCTCCGGGACGCGGAGTTCGTCCTCTCGGCGGTGGCCGACCGGCTCGGCGCTTCCTCTCCGGAGCCCGCGGCGATTGCGGCCCGCGTCGGCGAGCGCCGCACCCACCTCGTGTGCGACAACCTCGAGCAGCTCCTGCCCGGCGCCGCTCGTCCGCTGGCCGAGCTGGTGGCAGCCGTTCCCGCACTGAGACTGTTCGTGACGAGCCGCGAGGCGCTCCGGATCCAGGGTGAGGCCGAGCTCGACCTCCCTCCGCTCGCGCGCGACGAGGCAGTCGCCCTCTTCTGCCAGCGCGCCCAGGCCGTGCGGCCGGACGTGACCCGCACGGACGCAGTCGTGCAGCTCTGCGAGCGGCTCGACGGGCTCCCGCTTGCGCTCGAGCTCGCGGCCGCCCGGACCAAGCTGCTCGCGCCCGAGGCGCTCCTGGACCGCCTCGCCGACCGGCTCGACGCCCTCAAGGGAACCCGCGACGCCGAGGAGCGCCACATGACGCTCAGAGCCACGATCGCCTGGTCGTACGACCTGCTCGACGAGGACGAGCAGACGTTGTTCGCGAGCCTGGGCGTGTTCCGCGGCGGCTGCACGCTCGAGACGGCTGAGCTCGTGTGCGACGCCGATCTCGACACGCTCGCCTCCCTCCTCGACAAGAGCCTGCTGCGCCGCCGCACTGGGCAGCTCGGCGGGGAGCGCTACTGGATGCTCGAGACCATCCGCGAGTTCGCGCTCGAGCGCCTCGGCGAGTCGGGACGCGAAGACGACCTGCGTCGGCGCCATGCCGACCGCATGCTCCAGATCGCTCGCGACGCCCACCTGAACGCGGACGAGGTGGAGGCCGCCGACATCGGCCTGGCGATCGTGGAGCGCGAGGACTTGCGCGCCGCGCTCGACTGGGCGGAGGAGAGTGACGCGAGCTTCGGTCTGGAGCTGGCAGTCGAGCTCCAGCAATTTTGGAACGCGTCAAGCCCCAAGGAGGGCTTCGAGCGGATCCAGTGTCTCCTCGACCGCGCGGGTGACATCCCGCTGGAACTCCGAGCAAGCGCGCTTCGCGTGTCGGGCGGCGCCGCCGACCTTGCCGGCCGCGACGAGCTGGCGGTGCAGCGCACGCAGGAGAGCCTCGAGCTTTACCGCCAGCTCGGCGACGACCAGGGGGTGGCGCTCGTCGCGCAGATGCGCGCAGTCTCGGCCTGGCGGCGAGAGGACTGGGACGGCATGCGAGAGCTGACCGGGCTCTCCCTCGAACTCTCCAAGGGGAGGTTCCCCTTCATCGAGACTTCGAACTACTGGCTACTCGGGCAGCTCGCGCTGATCGACGGCGACCTCGATCGCGCGGTCGAGTTGACACGGCAGGGCACCGAGATGGCGCAGGCGACGGGCTGGGTGTGGTGGGAGTCGGGGCAGCGCTACGAGCTCCTGATGCTCGGCCTGCTCCGGGGCGATCTCGACGAGGCGGAGCGAGAAGGGCTCGTGGCGCTCGAGATGGAGCGCGAGCAGGAGAACCGGCTCTGGGCTCTTTACACGCTCGCGGGCCTCGCGCAGGTCGCCCTCGGTCGCGGCGACCTCGAGCGGGCCGGCCTCCTCTGGGGCGCTGCGGAGAAGGAGGGCGAGAACCTGCCGCGGTGGCCCGACGAGCGTGCCCGGCGCGGCGGTGCGCTCGTCGGGGAGGAGCGGGAGCCGTTTGCGGCCGCCTGCGACCGGGGGCGCACGCTCGATCTCTGGGACGCGGCCGAGATAGCGCGAGGCGCCTAGACCCTCGCCTCAACCCGCTCGGCCGCCTCGTAGCGGTGGAGGCAGTGGTCGGAGCAGAAGTAGGCGACCTGCCCGTCGCGCTCCAAGCGAGCCGCGGCGTTCGCCACCTCCACCTGCATCCCGCAGACGGGATCGATCGCGTGGTCGGCTCCGCCGCCGAGGCGCTCCCGGTTCCGCGCCAGCCACCAGAGGCCCGCGAGCACGAACAGGAAGACGATATTGAGGAACGTCGTGTAGTTCCAGCTGAACTCTGTCGGCACCACGGCCTCCGGCCGCGTCTCCGGCACGATCCCGATCCCGAGGAAGAGGTACTCGACCGCGAGCCCCGCCGCGCTCATCACGACCCAGAAGGTGAGGAGGAGCTTCAGCGCGAGGCGCCCGCCGTAATACCGCCGGTAGATCAGGAGCAGTGGCAGCGCGATCAGGTCGGCGAAGATGAAGCTCATCACGCCGCCGAAGCTGATCCCGCCGTGCCAGAGCGCGGCCGCGAGCGGCACGTTCCCGATCGAGCAGACACAGGCGATGAGCGCGATGAACGGCCCGACGATCACGTTCTGGAGCGAGGTCCAGAAGCCGTGGCCGGTGAGGAAGACGTCGTTCCAGACGCTCACCGGCACGAGCACGGCGAGGAAGCCGGCGACGAGGTAGCCCGCCGTCATCTCCTTCCGCAGCATCTTGAGGTCGCCGAACGTGTAGCTCGCCGCGTCGGCCCAACCCGCAGGCGAGCGCAGCCGCTCCCGCCATGCCCTCCGCGTCGATCCGGAGTCGTGCACGTGCCCGCCCTCGCCCAGCCTCGCCCGTGCCGCCTCGATCTCACGCCGCTTCACGACGAAGCCGGCGAGCCACGAGAAGAGGACGATCATGATCACGCCGCCGACGAGCTCGCCGAGCGCGAACTGCCAGCCGAGCAGCACCCAGATCACGATCCCGAGCTCGATCACGAGGTTCGTGGAGGCGAACATGAAGACCATCGAGTTGACGAAGTCGGCGCCGCGCTGGAAGAGCGTCTTCGCCATTGCCGACGCCGCGTACGAGCATGAGGACGACGCGGCGCCGAACAGGGTCGCCCGGCCGATCTCCCGCGGGCCGCGGTGGCCGAGCACCCGCTGCATCTCCAGCCGCGGCACGAACACCTGCACCGCTCCGGAGATCCCGAAGCCGAGGATCAAGGCCCACAGCGTGACCCAGAACATGAAGAACGCCTCGCGGAGCGAGTGCGCAACATCGATGAGCACGTGCATCTCCCTAGACGGACGGTAGCTCGGCCGGCTCCCGTTCGGCCCCGCGCAGGAACAGCCCGCCGATGACCAGCACGAGAAGCTCGACGAGCGTCAGAGCGACCCGGTTGAGCGCAACCGCGCCGAGCGCCTGCCCGGGGGTGGCGACCGCGAGCATCAGCCCGTACATCGAGGCCTCCCGCGGGCCGAGCCCCGAGGGTGCGAACACGAAGAGAACAGCCACGATCGCGCCCACGGCGGCCGTCCCGCCGAGGTAGACGATCGAGGAGACCTCCGGATGGGCGCCGACCGAGCGCAGCAGCAGCCAGAGCGCGAATCCGCCGAGGATCCACGTGCCGGCGTAGAAGAGGAGCAGCCCGGAGATAGTCCGCTCGCGCATGTTCGGCAGCTCCTTCGTGTAGCCGAACTTGTGCAGCACCCAACCGGCGAGCGGCCGGAAGACGCGCGGCTGGACGAGGATCGCGAGCACCCCGCCGAAGGCGACGAGCGGCCCGAGCGGTGCGTCCACGTTGTCGACGAACGGCAGGCTGACGACGAAGACGATCACTCCCGCGACGGCCGAGAGCCCGGCCTCGAGCAGCATCGACGACGTGACGAGGGCTGCGTCGGTCACACCGGCACGGCGGGCTGCCACGACGCGGGCGGCGGGCGCCCAGATCGCACCCGGGATGTACTTCGCGAGCATCGAGAGCATCTCCGCCCGCAGGGCGACCGGATAGGACAGCTCGACCCCCCACTCGCTGAGGATCCACATCCAGCCGAGCACGAAGACCAGGTAGTACGCGGCCAGCGCGGCGCATCCCAGCCCAAACAGAACGGGATTTGCGTTCTCGAGGTCGTGGGCGGCGCCGTGGATCGAGCCGCGAAGCGCCCACGCGAGGCTCGCGAAGAAGACCACGAGCACGATGAGCTGGACCGCGCCGAGCAGCCGACGATGCCGCGATGCCCAACTGGCCACGTCCGAAAGGCGACTGCTCACGACTCCACTCTTAGCACGGCCGCACCCCGGATCTGCCCGCTGCGCAGGGCTTCCAGAGCCTCATTCGCCTGCTCGAGCGAGAATGTCTCGACCTCGGTGCGCACCGGCACGCGCGGCGCGAGGGCCAGGAACTCCTCGCCGTCACGGCGGGTCAGGTTCGCGACCGAGCGCACGACGCGCTCCTCCCACAGCAGCTCGTAGGGGAAGCTCGGGATGTCGCTCATGTGGATGCCGGCGCAGACGACGACACCGCCGCAGGCGAGCGCGCGCAGCGCGGCGGGCACGAGCTCTCCGGCCGGCGCGAAGATGATCGCGGCGTCGAGCTCCTCCGGTCCCGGCTCGTCCGAGGGGCCTGCCCACTCGCAGCCGAGCTCGAGCGCGAACGCCGCGGCCGCGTCGTCTCCCGGCCGGACGAAGCCGAACACGCGCCGTCCTTCGTGTCGGGCCACCTGGACGACGATGTGCGCCGAGGCTCCGAAGCCGTAGAGACCGAGCCGCTCGGGATCGCCCGCGAGCCGCAGCGAGCGGTAGCCGATCAGGCCCGCGCAGAGGAGCGGCGCCACCTGCAGGTCGTCGTAGGACTCCGGCAGCGCCAGGCAGTAGCGCTCGTCGGCGACGACCCACTCCGCGTAGCCGCCGTCGAGGTCGTAGCCGGTGAAACGGGCCGATTCGCAGAGGTTCTCGCGGCCGGAGAGGCAGTAGCGGCACGTCCCGTCCGTCGAGCCGAGCCACGGCACACCGAGCCGGCGTCCATCTTCGGTGCGACCGACGACCTGGTGCCCGAGAACGAGCGGGAGCTTCGGATGGCGCAGCTCGCCGTCGACGACGTGGAGGTCGGTGCGGCAGACACCGCAGGCGGCGACGCGCAACAGGACCTGCCCGGCCTGCGGCTCCGGCACCGGAACCTCCTCGAGCCGCAACGGCTCGTGGGCCGCGTGAAGCACCATCGCGCGCATCGCGACATCGTCTCACTCAGACACGTCCGGTAGCAGCTACCGGACGTGGCCGAAGGAGGCGGGTACGCTCGCACGGTGGATCAGACGCTGCCGTTCTCCTGGTACACGGATCCCGAGATCCTGCGGCAGGAGGAGGAGCGGATCCTCCGGCCGGCGTGGCAGTACGTGGGGCACACCGGACAACTCGCGAGGCCGGGCTACTTCGCGACGCGGGTAGGCCGCACGCCTGTCGTCGTGACGCGGGACCGCGACGGCGTGCTGCGCAGCTTCGTCAACGTCTGCCGCCACCGCGGTCACGTCGTCGTCTCGGGCGACGGGAGCCGCGAGACGCTGCAGTGCCCGTACCACGCCTGGACCTACGGGCTCGACGGCAGCCTCCGCAAGGCGCCGCGCAGCGAGGAGGAGCCGGACTTCCCACAGGACGAGCTCGGCCTCGTCCCGGTCGCGGTCGACACGTGGGGCCCGTTCGTCTTCGCCAACGCCTGCGCTGACCCGGAACCGCTCGAGCAGGCGCTCGGCTCGCTCCCGGCGCAGGTCGCGGAGCTCGGCCTGGACGTCGACTCGCTCGTCCACCACTCCCGCTGGGAGGCCGAAGTCGCGGCGAACTGGAAGATCGTCAGTGAGAACTTCCTCGAGTGCTACCACTGCCAGGTCGCGCATCCCGGCTTCAGCGAGCTGATCGACGTCTCGCCCGAGGCGTATGTGCTCTCGACCGACGGACGGCTTTCGACCCAGCATGGACCGCCGCGGACGTCCACGTCCGGCGACGAGCTGCCTCGTGCCCAGTTCCACTTCCTCTGGCCGAATCTCGGAATCAACATCTTCCCGGGCAGGCCGAACTTCTCGATCGGTCCGTTCGTCCCCTTGACACCCGAGCGGACGTACCGCTTTCTCGACTACTTCTTCGGCAGGGACGTGGAGGCCGAGTGGATCGACGACCTCATCGCCTTCGACAATCAGGTCGGACAGGAAGATCTGGGGCTCGTCGAGGGCGTGCAGCGCGGCGTCGCCTCCGGCGCCGTCGAGCGCGGCGTGCTCATGAGCCATAGCGAGCAGCTGATCGCCCACTTCCAGGCGCTGACGTCCGCGGCGCTCGGTCTGTAGAGTCGTCTGCCTCCCCGGTCTCGAACACAACAGGAGGGCAATCCGTGAAGCGTCTTCTCCCGCTGCTTGCGCTCGCGGCGCTGGTCTCGACACTCGCCGCCTGCGGCGGCGGTGGCGGTGGCGGCTCGAGCAACGCCACGAGCACCGCCTCGTCCGTCCCGAACCCGATCGTCTGGTGCGTCGACACGACCTACCCACCCGCAGAGTCGATCGTCAACGGAAAGCCCGCGGGCTACGACATCGACATCGCGAACGCCATCGCGAAGCAGCTCGGCTCGACCGCGCAGATCAAAGTGACCGGCTTCACTGTGATCATCCCCGCGCTCAAGCAGAAGAAGTGCAACGCGATCATCAGCTCGATGACGATCACCCCGGAGCGCTCGAAGCAGGTCCACTTCTCGCCCTATCTCGACGTAGGCACCTTCCTGATGGTGAAGAAGGGGAATCCTTCCCACGTCACGGACGTGGCGTCCCTCAGCGGCAAGTCCGCCGCCGTCGAGTCGGCGACGACCCAGCTCGACGCTCTTAACGCCGAGAACAAGACCCTGCAGAAGCAGGGCAAGCCGCTGATCACGATCAAGAGCTACCCGGCCGACACGAGCGCCGCGGCGGCGATCCAGTCGGGAAAGGTCGACGCCTATCTCGCGGACGCTACGCCGGTTCTCTACTACATCCGCACGACGGGCGGGAAGTTCGAGACTGCGGGCAAACAGGTCGGCATTGCGCCCGAGGGCGTCGCCACGCGCATTGGAGACCCGCTCGGCGCGCAGATCAACAACGCGATCCAGGCGCTGTACCTGAACGGAAAGATGAAGACGATCCTCGCGAAGTGGCAGGCAAGCCAGTTCGCGCTGAAGAACAAGTAGAAGCGCCGGCTGTCAGATGCACGGGCTCGTCGCAGTCGACTGGCACGTCATCTGGCAGCAGGTCTTCCATCCGCACGCCATCCTCTGGCACGTTCTCTGGGCGACGGTGTACATCTCGGTCGTCTCCCAGGTGCTGGGAGTGCTGCTCGGGCTGCTCGCCGCACTCGCCCGCATGTCGCGGTTCGCTCCGCTGCGGTGGATCTCGGCCGTCTACGTCTGGATCTTCCGCGGAACTCCCCTGCTCGTCCAGATCTTCTACTTCTACTTCGCGTTTGCCTGGCCGACGCTGCACTTCGGCTTCTGGACGGTGACCGACGCCGCCATCGCCGGCATCGTCGCGCTGAGCATCAACGAAGGCGCGTACATGCGCGAGATTATCCGGGCCGGAATCGACTCTGTCGACAGAGGCCAGATGGAGGCGGCCAAGTCCGTCGGCATGACGTACGGCAAGGCGATGCGGCGGATCATCCTGCCGCAGGCGGCGCGGGTGATCGTGCCGCCGCTCGGCAACGAGTTCAACAACATGATGAAGAACACCTCGCTCGTGTACACGATCGGCGTCTTCGAGCTGTTCGCCTACGCCGAGCAGAACTATTCGCAGTTCTTCATCGCCGACTACTTCCTCGCCATCGCGGTCTGGTACCTCATCCTCACCACCGTCTGGGCGTTCATCCAGGCGTTGATCGAGCGGCGGCTCACTGTGAGTGAGCGCGGCGACGTGCTGAGCTTCCGCGAGCGGCTCGACCTCGCCTGGAACCCGACGTCGGCCTGGACCCGAGGCGTCTACCGCCGATGACCGAAGTCGTCATGCACGCCGAGGACGTCCACAAGCGCTTCGGTCGGCTCGAGGTGCTGAAGGGCGTCTCCCTCGAGGTCACGAAGGGCGAGACGGTCTGCATCATCGGGCCGTCCGGCTCCGGCAAGACGACGTTCATCCGCTGCGTCAACCACCTCGAGAAGATCGACTCCGGCCGGATCGAGGTGAACGGCCACCTGATCGGCTACCGGCAGCGCGGCGACAAGCTCGTGGAGGACAGCGAGCGCAACATCGCGCGCCAGCGGACGGAGATCGGGATGGTCTTCCAGCGCTTCAACCTCTTCCCGCACAAGACCGCGCTCGAGAATGTGATCGAGGCGCCGGTGCACGTGCTCGGCACCCCCAAGCAGCAGGCGGTCGGCCTCGGGAAGGCGCTGCTCGGGCGCGTCGGGCTGGCGGACAAGGTCGACGTGTATCCGGGCAAGCTCTCGGGAGGTCAGCAGCAGAGGGTTGCGATCGCCCGCGCGCTCGCCATGGGCCCGGCATTGATGTTGTTCGACGAGCCGACGAGCGCTCTCGATCCGGAGGTGATCGGCGAGGTGCTGTCGGTCATGGAGGAGCTCGCGGCCGCCGGGACGACGATGATCGTCGTCACGCACGAGATGGGCTTCGCACGTAAGGCGGCCAACCGCGTCGTGATGATGGACGACGGGCTGATCATCGAGGAGGGAACGCCCGAGCACTTCTTCGACGACCCCACGCACGAGCGCACGAAGCAGTTCCTCTCGAAGATCCTTTAATAAGCTGTAAGGAATCGTTAGCCTGGTTAGGCATTTTGCTAACCTGGTTAACGAATGACTCCGACAGCGAAGCAACAGATCGACGCGATGGCGGTGGCCGACAGCCTCCGCCCCACGCTGCTCCGCCTGGCCCGTGAGCTCCGCCGCGAAAAGATCGCCGGCGTCTCGCCGCACCAGGTCGGCCTACTCGTGGCGATCAAGTACACGCCGGGCATCACTGTCGGCGAGCTCGCCGCGGAGGACCGTGTCTCGACCGCCGCCATGTCGAAGCGCGTCTCGCGGCTCGAGCGCGACGGTTTCGTCGCCCGCACGAAGAGCGAAGCCGACCGCCGCTGCATCGGACTGACACTCACCGAGGATGGCCAGCGCACGCTCCGCCGCGTCCGCTCCCGCCGCACCGCATACCTTGCGAGCCGTCTTGACGCTCTCACGCCTGCCGAGCTCGCTGCGGTGGGAGCCGCGGCGGAGCCGCTCGCGCGCCTCCTCGATGGCGAGAAGGTGCGCACTTGACGAAGGCCGCCAGGCGGACGTTCCACAGTCTCCGCTACCGCAACTACCGCCTCTTCTTCGGCGGGCAGATCATCTCCCAGACCGGCTCGTGGATGCAGCGGATCGCGCTCGGCTGGTACGTGCTCCAGCTCACGCACTCGCCGTTCGACGTCGGCGTGATGGCCTTCGCCCAGTTCGCGCCGTACATGTTCTTCGGTCTGTTCGCGGGCGTCCTCGCCGACCGCCTCGACGCACGCCGCACGGTGATCGGGACGCAGACGGCGCAGCTGATCTCCGCCTCGGCGCTCGCCTGGATCGCGCTCGGCGGCTTCGCCGAGCCGTGGATGCTCTACACGATCGCCTTCATCAACGGGACGGTGCTCGTGCTCGACGTGCCGTCGCGCCAGCAGCTGACGTACCGGATGGTCGGGCGCGACGAC
>DASXOM010000081.1:0-1619 GCA_036494245.1 Gaiellaceae bacterium | reverse complement strand
GGACATCGAGACCGAGGACTTCACGATGGCGACCATGCCGCCGCGCTACGCCGAGCTGGGGGACGTGCAGGCGGGAATCGACGACGCGGTCTGCGACCTGCGCAAGCTGTTCGAGTGGGTCGAGCGGGAGGAGGCGGAAGGGGCCGGCGAGGCGCCGTATCCGCCGAACTTCCCGAAGATGCCGGGCGAGCCGAAGCGCGTCCAGCCGTCGCGCGCCAAGAAGTCGTGACAAAGGCTTGACGCACACGACGCGGTCGCTCGTCGCGGTGTCGGACACCTGTGACGTAAGGGTGGCGCGGCGCTAAGCGCCGAGGATGTCCTCGACCGCGAGGTCGCTGGGCTTTCGCGGTGGTCGCACCTCGCGCCAGGTGCAGTCCTTCGCGTTCTTGTCCGGCCGGAAGCGGAGCAGCTTGGTGCCGTGGCGGAAGCGGTGCTTCTCGAGCTTGTCGTAGCGCACCTCGACCACGAGCTTCGGCTTCAGCGGCGACTCCTCGAGCTCGCCCGTCCCCCAGCGGTTCCGCTCGCTGAAGCGTCGGTCGCTCTTCTTGTCGACGAGCGGCAGCACCTTCGCGGCGATCTCGGCCTGGTTCTTTGCGCCGACCGCCGCCGAGCCGACGTAGTTGAGTTCGCCCTCGTCGTCGTAGAGGCCGAGGAGGAGCGTCGCGATCGTCTCGCGGCCGCCCTTCTTCCAGCGGATCCCGGCCACGACGCAATCGGCCGTGCGGTGCGGCTTGACCTTGACGACGCCGTCGCGCGAGCCCGGCAGATAGGGGAGGCCGAGCCGCTTCGCAACGACGCCGTCGAATCCGGCCGCCTGCAGCGTCTGCAGCCACTCGCGTCCCTGCTCGACCTTGTCGGACACTGGAGAGAGCTGGAACCCGGCCGCGACCTCCTCCAGCTCGGCTCGCCGCTTCTCGATCGGGCGCTCGTGCACGGGCTTGCCCTTCCACAGCAGCAGGTCGAAGGCGACGAAGGTAGCCGGGATCTCGCCCGAGAGCTTGCGGACACGGCTCTCCGCCGGGTGGAGCCGCATCTGCATCGCGTCGAAGTCGAGTGCTCCGCCGCGTGCGATCACGATCTCGCCGTCGAGCGCGGAGTGGGGCGGCATCGACTCGCCGAGCTCACGCAGCTCGGGGAAGTACCGAAGCAGCGGCCGCCCGTTGCGCGACCAGAGCGCGAGCTCCCCGCCGTCGTTCTCCAGCACGCCGCGGAAGCCGTCCCACTTCGGCTCGTAGCGCCAGCCGTCGTCGGCCGGCAGGTCTGAGACGAGCTCGGCCTCCATCGGCGGGAACGGGACGTTCGGGCCGGGCGCGTCAGCCATCCCGCCAACCTAGACGAGTTGTTCGTAACCCGCGATACTCGAAGCGTGGGGCGCGAAAACGGGGAGAAGGTCCAGGACGCGCTCTACCGCATCGCCGAGCTCGCGGGCGCGGCCCAGGACATGCAGGAGTTCTACCGCTCGATCCACGAGGTCGTGGGCGAGCTCACGGACGCGAGGAACTTCTTCATCGCGCTCTACGACGAGGAGCGCCGGCGGATCAGCTGGCCGTACTACGTCGACGAGCTCGAGGAAGAAGATCCGCTCGATCCGAACCAGTGGTTCGAATTCGGCCAGGGCG
>DASXOM010000080.1:0-7758 GCA_036494245.1 Gaiellaceae bacterium | reverse complement strand
AGCTCGTCGAAGCGTCCTACCGGCTCCCGCCTCCACGGCTCCACGCGCCGGTTCTATCAGGTCGCGCCTGGCTACACTCACGCCGATGGCCGAGTACGGGACGATGCGGGTCAAGAGCGGTCTCGCCGAGATGCTCAAGGGCGGCGTGATCATGGACGTCGTCGACGCCGAGCAGGCGAAGATCGCCGAGAACGCGGGCGCGTGTGCCGTCATGGCGCTCGAGCGCGTCCCCGCCGACATCCGCCGCGACGGCGGGGTCGCACGAATGTCCGATCCCGACAAGATCCAGGAGATCCAGGAGGCCGTGACGATTCCTGTCATGGCGAAGTGCCGCATCGGCCACTTCGCCGAGGCGCAGATCCTGCAGGCGCTCGAGATCGACTACATCGACGAATCCGAGGTGCTGACGCCCGCCGACCTCGAGCACCACGTCGACAAGTGGCAGTTCACTGTCCCCTTCGTCTGCGGCTGCACGAACCTCGGCGAGGCGCTGCGCCGTATCGCGGAAGGCGCCGCGATGATCCGCACCAAGGGTGAGGCCGGAACCGGCGACATCGTCAACGCGGTCACGCACATGCGCGCCGTCTTCGGCCACATCCGCCGGCTCGGCGCGCTGCGCGAGGAGGAGCTGTACGCGGAGGCCAAGGAGCTGCGAGCGCCGTACGAGCTCGTGAAGTGGGTTGCCGAGAACGGGAAGCTGCCGGTCGTGACGTTCACCGCGGGCGGGATCGCGACGCCGGCCGACGCGTCGCTCTGCATGCAGCTGGGCGCCGACGGCGTCTTCGTCGGCTCGGGGATCTTCAAGTCGGGTGACCCGGAGCGGCGCGCGAAGGCGATCGTCGAGGCGACCACGCACTACCAGGACGCCGAGATCCTCGCGCGCGTCTCGGCCGGCCTGGGCGACCCGATGGTCGGCATCTCGACGCAGTCGCTCGACCCGAGCGAGCTGCTCGAGACCCGCGGCTGGTAGTGCCCGAGGCGCCGCTGCAGGAGTCCGATTCCGGCCTCGCGCCGACCGGGCCGGAGTGGTTCGTCCTCAACGTGTCCGACGCGATGTGGCTCACGACGGAGGGTGGCGAGAAGAAGCGCTCGGGCTCGGAGTGCTCGTTCGAGACGCCGATGGCGGAGTTCGAGCAGCTCGGGGTCCGCATCCACGTGCTTCCTCCCGGCGAGCCCAACGGCTGCTACCACGCGGAGAATCAGCAGGAGGACTTCCTGGTGCTGTCCGGCGAGTGCACGCTGCTCGTCGAGGGGGAGGAGCGGACGCTCCGGGCCTGGGACTTCTTCCACGCCCCCGCCGGGACGGAGCACATTTTCGTGGGCGCCGGCGACGAGCCTTGCGCGATCCTGATGGTCGGCTCGCGAACCGGCGAGTGGACGGTCGAGTACCCGGTCTCCGAGCTCGCGGCCCGTCACGGGGCGAGCGTCGAGCGCGACACGTCCGATCCGGACGAGGCGTATGCAGAGTGGGAGCCGTCGCGCCGCGAGCGGCCGTCCGGCTGGGACCGCCTGCCCTGGACGTAGCCGGTTAGTCCGTCCGACCGGGGTAGGACGATTCCCCCCGTGGACGCCCGCGAGCTCAAGCCTGTCTGGAAGACATCGAGCTTTCTCGTCTACACGGGCGGGCTGACCGTTCTCTTCGGCGGGCTCTTCGCCCTCATTTATCTCTACGTCGAGTACCACGGAGGCGGCGCCCGGACGGCCTGGGCGCTGCTCATACTCGTCGTGCTGTGGGTGATCGCGGAGGCGTTGCGGCGCGCCGGGACGTGGGTGGCCGCCGGAATCTTCGCCTTCACCGCGGTGATCGCCTGGGGCTTCTTCGTAGGCTCCGCGTGGCATTGGTTCGGCTGGCTCAACGGCTGGAACTCTCCGTTTCAGGGCTGGTCGCTCGCGCACCTCTCGCTCGAGTTTCTGATCCTCGTCGCCGCGTTGATCGACCGCCGCATCTGGCGGTTCCCGCTGATCGGCGCAATTTCAGCCGTCGCCGGGTGGTTCTTCGTCACCGACTTCATCTCGAACGGTGGCTGGTGGTCGTATGCCGTGACGCTCGTCATCGGCCTGGCCTATCTCGTCGCGGGGAGCATCTCCGATCGGCCGTCTGCGTTCTGGCTCCACTTCGTAGGCGGGCTGCTCATCGGCGTGCCGATCCTGCACTGGTTCGACACGAGCAACTTCGACTTCGCCGTCGTGCTCGTCGTCTCGGTCCTCTTCGTGCTGATCGCATACGCGACGAGGCGGTCGAGCTGGGCCGTGTTCGGCACGATCGGCTTCTTCGCGGCGACTATCCACTACATCGGGAGCACACCGTCGGAGGTCGCGGGATCACCCTTCGGTTTTGGTGGGGGGCAAGAGTGCACGAGCACGGCCACCGGGTCGATCTGCAGGTCGATCGGTCCGTCTCTGCCCTCCCCGTGGGCGCCGGCGCTCGGCTTCGGGCTCCTCGGCTTCTGGCTCGTGTTCCTCGGCCTTCTTGGCAGGCGGCGCCGCAGGCCCGCCGACCCGGCGCCGGCGTAAGCCCGGGGAGAGCCTGGCGCAACAGTGGCCGTGCCCCAGGGCCGCGCTGGACGCCGCGATGCGGCGTCCTCAGTCGCGCCGATAGAACACCGCTATCGGCGCTCCCTGCGTCCTTGCCTCGCGACGCCCATCGCACCCCTGGGACGAGCACCGTCACGCCAGGCTCTCCCAGTTACCATCGAAATGTGGAGCAGCCGCTCAGGATCGGCGTCCTCGCCGTGCAGGGGAACTTCCGCGAGCACGCCGCCGTGCTGCGACGGCTCGGCGCCGAGCCGGTCGAGGTCCGGCTCCCCGAGCAGCTCGACGGGCTCGACGGCCTGATCATCCCGGGCGGCGAGTCGACCGCGATCGGCCGGCTGATGCGGCTGTACGGCCTCGACGACGCGGTGCGCGGGTTCGGCGGCCCGATTCTCGGCACCTGCGCGGGGATGATCGTCCTCGACCGCGACCACCTGGGACTCGGCGACTACACGACGCGGCGCAACGCGTTCGGCCGTCAGGTGCGCAGCTTCGAGGCCGATCTGGATATCGGCGAAGGCGACGAGCCGCTGCGCGCCGTTTTCATCCGCGCACCGTGGCTCGAGGAGGCGGGGCCCGACGTCGAGGTGCTCGCGGAGGTCGACGGCCACCCGGTGCTGGCTCGCGAGGGACGGCTCCTCGTTGCGGCCTTTCATCCGGAGCTGACCGACGATACTCGCGTCCACGAGCGGTTCCTGAACATCGTCAGGGAGGCGACGCGCGTAGGCTCGACGGAGCGCGACAAGAGAGCGAAGGTGCCGGCTTTGCCGGCGCCGGGAGCGGAGTCCAGTGTCCGGGCATAGCAAGTGGTCGTCGATCAAGCACAAGAAGGGAGCCGCCGACGCGAAGCGCGGCAAGCTCTTCTCCAAGCTGACGCGCGCGATCATCGTCGCGGCGAGGGACGGCGGGCCCGATCCCGCTGCCAACCTCGCGCTCCAGAACGCGATCGAGAAGGCGCGATCGAACTCGATGCCGAAGGACAACATCGACCGCGCAATCGCGAAGGGCGCCGGCACCGACTCCGACTCCGCGGCATACGAGACGGTGGTCTACGAGGGCTACGGCCCCGCCGGCGTTGCAGTGATCGTCGAGACCCTTACCGACAACCGCAACCGGACGGCGGGAGAAGTCCGGCACACCTTCGCCAAGAACGACGGCAACCTCGGTACCGCGGGCGCGGTCGCGTGGCTGTTCGAGCGTCGCGGCCTCGTGCTCGTGCCGGCCGACGGCACAGACGAGGACGAGCTGACGCTTGCCGCGGCCGAAGGCGGCGCGGAGGACGTCTCGCTCGACGGTTCCTCCTATCAGGTGCTCTCGGCGGCCGAGGAGCTCGCCAGCGTGCGCGAAGCCATCGCCGCGGCCGGCTTCGAGATCGAGTCGGCCGAGCTCACGATGCTGCCGAAGACCACCGTCGCCCTCGAGGACGAAGGCGAGGCGAAGAAGATCCTGCGCCTGATCGATCAGCTCGAGGAGAACGACGACGTGCAGGAGGTCTACGCGAACTTCGACATCCCCGAGCGCGTGCTCGAACTGGTCGCGGGCTGACGCTCGCCGAGAGGGTGCGGAAGCAATACCACTTCTGGCCGGGGGAACGTGGCCTCGATGCGTGGGATGTGGATCGGCTCGTCGAGCTGAGCCGCGAGCTCCCCGTCAAGCAAGTCCCTATCGACTCCATCTGGGAGTTAGACACCCCTTACTGGTCACAGCTCACCGTGCGTGACGTGGTCGAGCACGTGCGTCTTGTTCAGGCTGTCGATCTGAGCTATCCGATCATCCTTGGCGTAGATGGTCGAGTCATGGACGGCATGCACCGCGTCGTGCGAGCCGTCTTGGAAGGACACCGGACAATCTCCGCCGTCCAGTTCGATGTACATCCGGACCCTGACTTCCGGAATTGCGATCCTGACCAGCTCCCGTATCCCGACGACGAGTAGCCCCCGCTCGAACAGGATTCGTCCGACCGGGTCCGTAACTTCCTTTCGTGAAGGTCGTAGGCATCGATCCGGGGACAGCTGCTTGCGGGTACGGAGTCGTCCAAGAAAGCGGAGGCCGCCTCAGGGAGGTGGCGCACGGATGCTGGTCGACCCCCGCCGGGCAGGACACCGTCCTTCGTTTGAAGACGATCCACGACGCGGTGGCGGCGCTCATTGCCGCGCACGCGCCGGATGCGGTGGCGCTCGAGGAGTCGTACGTCGGCGCCGACGCCCGCATCGCGCTCTCCGTCGGACAGGCACGCGGCGTCGTGCTCGTCGCGGCCGCCAACGCGGGAGTCGCCTGCCGCGAGTACGCACCGGCCAGCGTCAAGCAGGCCATCTGCGGCTACGGCCGCGCCGAGAAGGCGCAGATGCAGCGGATGGTGAGGATGATCCTCTCGCTCCCGGAGCTCCCGACCCCGCACCATGCCGCCGACGCGCTTGCGGTCGCGATCTGCCACGCGCTCGCGCCGCCGCTGCTGCGAGCCGCCGGGTAGAGGGAACGTCCGTTCCCGTGCGTAGATTGCGCCCATGATCGCGCGCCTCCGCGGCAGGCCCGCCGCCAATACACCGGAAGGGCTCGTGCTCGACGTGGGGGGCGTCGGTTACCTCGTCCACGCGACGCCGACGGCCGTCCGCAAGGGCGATTCCGCGGACGAGATCACGGTCGAGACGTACCTCCACGTACGCGAGGACGCACTACAACTCTACGGCTTCGCCGACCGGAGCGAGCGCGAGCTGTTCGTCCAGCTCCTCGCCGTGAGCGGGATCGGCCCGAAGGTCGCGCTCGCGATCGTCTCCGGCTCGCCCGTCGGCGATCTGCGGCGCGCGATCGTGCGCGGCGACTCGGCGCGCTTCCAGGCGATTCCCGGCATCGGCAAGAAGACGGCCGAGCGGATCGTGCTGGAGCTGAAGGAGAAGCTCGGCGATCCGGATCTGGTGTCGGTCACCGACGGCTCCGGCGAGCACCACGTCGTCGCGCGCGACGCGCTCGTCGAGCTCGGCTGGACGCTGCTCGACGCCGAGCGCGCCCTCGCCGAGGTCGATCCCGAGCTCTCGCCGGAGGAACGCGTCCGGCTCGCGTTGAAGAAGGCCGCATGAACGCGGCCACGCAGTTCCTGACGCCGGCTATGCATGACGACGAGGAAGAGGTCGAGCAGAGCCTCCGGCCGCGCCGGCTCGACGAGTTCGTCGGCCAGGCCCGCATCAAGGAGCAGCTCGCGATCGCGCTCGACGCGGCGAAGGGCCGCGGCGAAGCGCTCGACCACGTCCTGCTCGTCGGGCCGCCGGGGCTCGGCAAGACGAGCCTCGCGCACATCATCCGCGAGGAGCTCGGCGTCGGCATCCGCTCGGTCGCGGGGCCTGCCCTCGAGCGCAAGGACGTCGCCGCGATCCTCACCGCGGTCGAGGCGCGCGACGTCGTCTTCGTCGACGAGATCCACCGCCTCAGCCGCGCCGCCGAGGAGATCCTCTACCCGGCGCTCGAGGACTTCCGGCTCGACATCGTGATGGGGCAGGGAACCGCCGCGCGCACGCTCACGCTCGACCTGCCGCCGTTCACGCTCGTCGGCGCGACGACGCGCACGGGGCTTCTCACCTCGCCGCTGCGAGACCGTTTCGGGATCACGTTCCGGCTCGACTACTACGAGGACGGCGAGCTCGCGGCGATCGTCCGCCGCTCGGCCGGGATCCTCGGTGTCGAGATCGCGGACGAGGCCGCCGATGAGATCGCCGGCCGGGCCCGCGGAACGCCGCGGGTGGGCAACCGGATCCTCCGCCGCGTCAGGGACGTCGCGGAGGTGCGCCATCAGGGCGCCATCACGACGGCCATCGCGCGCGAGGCGCTGGAGCTGCTGGAGGTCGACGAGGCGGGGCTCGAGCGGCTCGACCGCGAACTCCTGCGGTCGATCGTGGAGAAGTACGGCGGCGGCCCGGTCGGGCTCGGCACGCTTGCGGCGGCGCTCGGCGAGGAGCCGGACACGATCGAGTACGTGTACGAGCCGTACCTGCTCCAGCTCGGCTTTATCCAGAGGACGCCTCGCGGCCGCACGATCACCGCGCTCGGCCGCGCCCACCTCGGCGCCGCGCCCCTGCCCGAGACGGACGCGCGTCTCTTCTAGCTCGCTAGGGTCAGGCCGTGCCCGACTCTCTCTGGACGCCCAACGCCGAGCTGCCGCACGAGGCGTTCATCGACCGGCTGCACAAGGCGATCGCGTCGTTTGCCGAGACGATGGGGGTGGAGACGCCGTTCGTCGAGGTCGAGCTCGCCGACAGGTCGCGTTTCGTCCTCGACCGGATCGAGCCGGAGCCCGGATTCGGGATGGTGACGCTCTACGTGACGGACGCACGCGACGACGACGCGCCCGACGCGCTCATCGTGCCGATCGGCTCCCTGCGGCGGATCGAGCTGAGCAAGGGGCCGGAGGAAAAGGTCCAGCGCTTCGGGTTCAGCGTTCCGCCCGCGGCGTAGACGAGCCACGGCGCGACGAGCAGCGCCATCACGTCGAACCACACGTAGCCGCTCGCGACGCCGCTCGGCGGGTTCCCATCCGGGATCCCGAGACCGGGCAACGTGGAGGCCCAGCGCCACGTCCCGATCGAGGTCCCGTACAGCTCGAGCGCCGCAACGGCGAGAAAGACGCCGGCGTAGGTCGCCCGAGCGCGCGACCGCCAGAGAAAGACGAGCAGGAGCGGCACGCCGACGGCGCCCGCGACGTCGAGCCGCGGCAGTACCGTCAGCCCTGCGATCCCCCAGGCCGTGGCGCCGACCGCCGCGGCCCAGACGACCGCGCGGGCGCGGAGACTGCGGCTGAGCGCGATGCCGCTGAGGTAAACCAGGCCGTGCGCCGGCGGGATGAAGAGCGGCAGGTTGTGCAGGCGGTAGTGGTAGACGCCCCAGACCAGCGAGCCCGTCACCTCGCCGATCGTCGCGAACAAGACGACCCCGACGGTCTGCGCCCGCACGAGCGGCGCGAGCGGCCAGAGCGCCGCGGCGAGGACGACGAACGTGAGCGCGCCGAGCGCGAGCTGCCCGTGGAGCGAGACCTGGGTATCGATCGCCAAGAGCGCGGCCAGGTACGCCGGCAGCAGGACCACGTACCGGCGAGGGACGGTCATCGCCGGTACTGGAGCTCGTGCCAGCTCGGGGTGGGGAGGAGCTCGAGCAGGGCGCGGCCGCCGTTCGTGTCGGCGAACGTGAAGTCCTGCCGCTCGTCGTCCCAGTCCACCTCGAGCAGCCCTTCCTTGACGCGGT
>DASXOM010000079.1:0-3161 GCA_036494245.1 Gaiellaceae bacterium | reverse complement strand
CTCACCGCCGCGAACAAGGTCATCGTCCCCGTGCAGTGCGAGTATCTGTCGATGCGTGGGCTGATACAGCTTCAGAACACGCTTTCCATGATCCGCGAGAACCTCAACCCGGGCGTCGAGATCGAGGGCATCCTCCCGACGCTCGTGGACACGCGTACCGTCCACGCGAAGGAGGCCATCGAGATCCTCGAGGAGAACTTCGGCGACCGCGTCTTCGCCTCACGCATCCGGAAGACCGTCCGGTTTGCGGAGGCGCCGGTCAAGGGCATGTCCGTACTGAAATACGACCCTGACGGAAAGGCGGCGTTCGCCTACCGTCAGCTGGCAGAGGAGGTTCTCGATGGCCGGTAACAGCAAGCGGGCGAGCATGAGGGAAGGGCCGCTTGCGGCGCTGTTCCGCCGGACCGAGGAAGAGGGTCTCCACGGAGAGGGCTTGCCAGAGGAGCAGCCGTCGCATGAGAGTGCGGAGAGCGAAGAGCGGAGTAAGGAGAGCGCTCGTCCGCAGGAGACGCCGCGTCGTGCTGAGCTGCGGCCTGCGCCGCCTTCGGCGCGTGGGCCCGCGGGGCGCAAGCGTGCTGATGGCCTGCAGGGCGTCGATGCGCGCATCGTCGAGGAGGAGGAGGCCCGTCGTCATATCCCCACTCCAGAGGAGCGGCTGCGCAATGTCTTCTCGTCTGACATCCCGGAGAACATCCTCGATCGTCCTGGCACGCCGACGCGCGTCGCGCCGGACCCGGTTTCGTCGCCGGATCCGCTACGCGGGCCCGTTCTCCGCGTGGTCGGGGTGGGCGGTGCCGGCGTCAACGCCGTAAACCGCATGATCGAGGCGCAGGTCGAGGGAGTCGACTTCATCGCCGTCAACACCGACGTCCAGTCGCTCGAGCAGTCGAGCGCGACGGAGATCGTCCACATCGGCGCCGACACCACCCGCGGTCTCGGCTCCGGCTCCAACCCCGACCTCGGCCGCAAGTCCGCACTCGAGGACTACGACCACCTGAAGAGCCTGCTGAAGGGCGCCGACATGGTGTTCATCGCGGCGGGCGCGGGCGGCGGCACCGGCACGGGCGCCGCACCCGTGGTGGCGCGTATCGCGCGCGAGGTGGGCGCCCTCGCCGTCGGCATCGTCACGAAGCCGTTCTCGTTCGAGGGCTCGCGTCGCGGCGAGCAGGCCGAGAGCGGCATCGAGGAGCTCGCGGAGGAGGTGGACACGCTGATCGTGATCCCCAACTCGCGTCTCTTGTCGGTGCTCGACAAGTCCACCTCGATGGTCGAGGCCTTCCGCGTCGCGGATGACGTCCTGCGCCAGGGTGTGCAGGGCATCTCGGACCTGGTCACGCTGCCGGGCCTGATCAACCTCGACTTCGCCGACGTGCGCACGATCATGTCGAAGGCCGGCCAGGCGCTGCTCGGCATCGGCATGTCCACCGGTGAGCACAGGGCGCTCGAGGCGGCGCAGCACGCCGTCGCGTCGCCGCTGCTCGAGACCTCGGTGGAGGGCGCGCGCTCAATCCTGCTCTCGATCACCGGCGGCAGCGATCTCTCCCTGTGGGAAGTCAACGAGGCTGCCAAGGCGGTGTCGGAGGCGGCGCACCCGGACGCGAACATCATCTTCGGCGCGATGATCGACGAGAAGGTGTCCGATCAGGTGTGGGTGACCGTCGTGGCCACCGGCTACGGCGACCGCCCATTCCGCCGCTCGCGTCCGAGCGAGAGTCGCGAGGGTCGCGCGCCGCGTTCCGAGAGCCCGGCGCGCGAGGCCGACCACGAGCCGCGGGTGCGGCGCGTGCGCGAGAACTCGCTGTCGGACCTGCACGTGCCCGAGTTCATCCCTCGGGGGTAGGCTTCAGGACATGCTGGTTCTCGCCAGCACCGCTCTTACGGTCGTGATCATCGTCGCGGTGGTCCTTGTGCTCGGCGTGGTGCTCCTCGCCTTCGGCCCACTGAGCCGCGGCGAGCGCTCGCGCGACGACATCGAAGCGGAGATGGGCCCGCTAGGCGTCACCCGCGTCGGCGAGGAGGCCGAGGAGTCGAAGGCGGATCACAGCGATCTTTATTCCGAAGAGCGGCTGGACCGCGAGTTCGAGTAGGTCAGAGGAACTAGGCCAGAGGAACTAGGCCAGAGGCCAGAGGAAGCTCCCCTCTGGCCTCTGGCCTCTGGCCTAACGATGCTTCTTCGAAAGCACCCTGACGTTCCGCAACAGTCCGCCGAGCTTCGGCACTCCGAACCCCGTCGTGTAATCCCAACCGCTCTGTGCCTGGTTGAGCCCGTTCGTCCCTGTCGTGATGTCGTAGAACGACTGGGAGTAGCGGGTGGGGTCCTTGCCGATCGCGTAGATCAGCGGGTTGGCGAAGCCGTAGCCGCGCTTGCCTGGCGAGCTGCCGACGATACGCGCCCACATGCCGGTCCACAGCGGTGACGACAGCGAGGTGCCGCCGCCCTCGGAGTCGGCGCCGTCGGCGACGATCGTGTAGCCGTTCGAGATCACGTCGCCGGACAGCGACGCCACGTCCGGCACGCCGCGGCACAGCTCACCGGAGCCGGTCGAGCCGCCGCTCGAGTCGCCGATGCAGGTGCGCGTCAGGTTCGGCACGTTCTGCTGGTAGTCCGGCGCGACGATGAACGGGCTGGCGTTGCCGCCGCCGTGCGTCCACGAGTACTCGAACGTGCGCTGAGCCGGGTCGCCGCCGTCCGAATACAGCACCGTGCCGCCGACGCCGACGGTGTAGGGCGTGTCGGCCGGGTCCTCGGTAAGCGGGACGACGTAGTTGCCCACGCCGTTCGTACCGGGGTAGACGATCGTGCACGAGGAACCCGAGTCGCCCGACGCGGCGAACAGCGTTCGGCCCTCCATCACGGCCTGCTTGAGCAGCTGCGTCTGCGCGGGCTCGGACGAGTTCGACAGCCCCTGGCTGACGGGCAGCGCGTCCGGGTTCTCGTTGCCGTTGATGGGCGCGAGCGACGGGTCGTTCAGCGGCTCGCTGAGCGGCGTGACCTCACACTCGCCGAGCGACGCGTTCATGATCGGCGGACCCTTCGGGTCGTTGACCCAGCTGGCCGTGGAGGCGACGAGGTCCGTGTCGGCAAGCGTCGGCGCGAAGTAGAGGACCTCCTTCTTGATCGCCGGCGCCATGCCGTGGATCGCCTGCATGTCGATGTTCCA
>DASXOM010000078.1:0-1542 GCA_036494245.1 Gaiellaceae bacterium | reverse complement strand
ATCCCGAAGCTCTCGTTGCCGAGCGACGGCGCAACGAGGAGCTTCGCCGCCGAGAGCTCGGCCGTGAGCGTCTCGTCGTCGAGAAAGCCGAGAACGTCGATCCCCTCGTCCGACAGTCGGAGGCGGGTGATCAGCAACCGCACCGCGAGCGGGTCGGCGCCCACGACGCGGAGTCGCAGACCGCTCTCGCGCAGGTGCGGCCAGGCCCGCAGCAGCACGGGCAGCCCCTTTCGCGGGTCGTGCCGGCCGAGGAACACGATCTGATCGCGCCGGCCTCCTGGATCGACCTCAGCCGGCAGCTCGACGCCGTTCGGGATCACCTGGTAGTCGCCGGCGGCAAAGTCGGCAGCGGTCCTGGCCGCCTGCTCCGAAACGGCGATGCGCAGGTCGAGCCGGTCGAGGAGAAAGCCCCAGAGGTATCGGGCGAGCGGCCGCCACGAGGTCTCGCCGGCGGCGTGGAAGGTCGCGACCGCAGGCCCGTCCCAGAGAGCGAGCGCCCCCGGGCTGAGCATGGGAGCGAGCGGCTCGTGCACATGGATGAGGTCGAAGTCCTCGCGCGCGAGCGTGCGGCGCAGCCGCGGCACCGCCGCAGGGCTGATCACGAGGTTCGAGAGGGCGCCGTTGCCGGGGACGACCACCGACCGGCCGAGCGGGATCACCCTCGGCGGCGGGTCGCCGTGTCGTCCTGTTCGAGGGTGGAGGATGCGGCTGAACGAGCCCGGCGGGTCGTTCCCGATCAGGAGGCGCGTCTCGATCCCGAGCGCCTCGAGAGAGCGCGCCTGCGCCTCGGCATGGTCGACGACGCCGCCGCCGAACGACCACGAGTACGGCACGACGATCCCGACCTTCACGGAGCGAGGCTACCGCCGTCGGCCAAGCAGCAGCCCGACGATCGCTCCTGCCAACAGGAGCTGCGCCTCGGCGGAGATGCCGGCTCCGTGCCGGCCAACGCCGCGGTGGAAGAGCTTCTCTCCGCGCAACCGGAGCCAGGGGACGACGTGCTCGAGATCGGGCACCGAGGCCGCCGCTCCTCCCAGCACGGCGGGGTCGAAGAGACCTCTCCGGGCGGCCAGCAGACCGAGCGTGACGAGCCCGCTGCCGATCTCGAAGCTTCGGTCGGGAATGTCCTCGTGCGGCACCCGGTCGCCGGCGAGGTGCAGCGCCGGGCCGAGCGCGAGAGCAAGCGTCCGCGAGCGAAGCAGCGCGCCGGCCGCGCCTCCGGTAGCCACATGCAGCGACACGATCACCGAGCAGATGATCGCGTATGCTCCGGCGATGGGCCTGCGCAACTGGTGGAGCAAGATCCAGGGGCCGCCTCACGTGGCCGGAGGTCACGGAGACGATCCCGGAGAGGTCGACGCAGCCTTGCGCGAGGACTACGAGCCCTCCCACCCCACCGAGTCGCAGTACAAGAAGGACGAGCTCGCCGAAGACCTGGCCGCCGCGCCCGTCGCCGCGACCCCGTTCTCCGGCGCCGGCCAGGCCGACGCGTCGGAGATCGAGATCGGGCTCGAAGAGGACGTCGAGCCCCAGGAGGACGAC
>DASXOM010000077.1:0-1542 GCA_036494245.1 Gaiellaceae bacterium | reverse complement strand
CGCACGCGGTCGAGCAGGTTGGACGCGCTGCCGCCGATGACGAGCCCGAGCGCGACGGGGAGCACCGGATGACGCGCGCCCGACCGTGCGAAGAAGAGCAGCATCCAGGCGATCGCGATTCCGGTGAGGACGATGACGATCGGCGTCGCGCTCGAGAACAGGCCGAATGCGATCCCGGAGTTCTGCACGTGATGGATCCAGAAGGGCCCGACGACGTGGATGCCGTCGTCGAGCACGAGATGGCCCGTGACGATGTGCTTCGTGAGCTGGTCGGCCGCGACCGCGGCCAGGCCGATGGCAACGAGACCCAGCCACTGGATCGGCCCGGCGCGCAGCGACCGCTCGGCCACCGAGATGGGCGTCAGCGCGTCGGTCGACGACCCGACCCTGACATCCACGTCACGCCGCACGGGCTCGCTCACGAACGCCGATCCTTTCTGCCTCGATCCGACGACGATGCCGACGCCAGCCGCCGCTCGATGAGACCCGGGCCGACTCCGGTCAGCTCGATGATCTTGTCCCGCGCACCGTGGCCCGAAACGATCGTGACCGCGCTCAGAGGCAGCGCGAGCGTGTCGGCCATGAGCCGCACGACCGCGTCGTTCGCGCGGCCGTGCTCGGGCGGCGCGGTGACGCGGACTTTCCACGCGTCGCCGTGCCGGCCGACGATCTCCGCGCGGCCGGAACCGGGGCTGACGCGTAACCGCACACGCATGCCCCCAGTCTATGTCCCTCTCTCAGGCGGCCTTCGGCTCGCGGCCGTGCCGCGTCGCCTCCGCATCGTCGACGAGCTCGAGCACCGTGCGGAGCCGCTCGCGCAGCAGCCGCGTCTCGGTGATGAGCCGCTCGTTGTCCGACAGCGCACGGCGTTGGACCGAGCGCGCCTCCGCGTGAGCCTCCCCGAGGATGAGCTCCGCTTCCTTGCGCGCCTGCTCCTTCACGTCCTGCGATGCGCGCTCCGCCGAGACGAGCGTCGTGCGCAGCAGCGCCTCGAGCTCCTTGTAGCGAACGAGATCGGATTCGAGCTGCTCGACCTTGTCTGCGAGGTCGGCGCGCTCGCGCCACACGTCTTCGAAGCTCGCGACGATCTCCGCGAGGAGGCGGTCGGTTGCCGCACGCTTGTAGCCGAAGAAGCCGGTGCCCGGCGTCATGTGCAGGATCTCGACTGGTGTGAGTGCCATCTGGTTCTCCCCTCTAGTGGAACTGGTCGAGAATCTGGATCGCCACCTGGCCGAGGATGATCAGGACGATGATCCCGATCATCGGAGACAGGTCGAGCGGGCCGAACGACGGCAGGAACCGGCGGAAGATCCGCAGGTAGGGCTCCGACACGTCGAAGAGGAAACGCTGGATCCGGTTCAGCCAGGGCGAGTACGGCAGCCGCAGCCAGCTCGTGACGATGTACAGCAGGATCAAGAGCGTGTAGACGCCGACGAAAACGCGGATGAAGGTCTCGGCCTTCGAGATCGCGTCTCCGAGCACGATGAGAGTGGCTGCCAAGCCCATCAAGGGGCGGTTCGCCCTGGACGGCCGGTTTCCTAC
>DASXOM010000076.1:0-11321 GCA_036494245.1 Gaiellaceae bacterium | reverse complement strand
GTACGACGTCGGCGACAAGGTGGTCTATCCCCACCACGGGGCGGGAACGGTCGTCAAGAAGGAGAAGCGCGAGGTTCTCGGAGAGCAGCGCGAGTACCTGACGATCAAGATCCTGCACAACGACATGACGGTGCAGGTCCCCTGCGAGAATGCCGAGAAGGTCGGTCTCCGGCGCGTGATCGGCGAGAAGGAGATCGGAGGCGTCCTCACGGCGCTGACGGGCGTGTCGACGGAGATGCCGAAGAACTGGAACCGGCGCTTCAAGCACAACCGCGACAAGATGAAGACCGGCGACATCCTCGAGCTTGCCGAGGTGGTCCGGAACCTCGCCCTGCGCGACCGGGAGAAGGGCCTCTCTACCGGCGAGAAGCAGATGTTCGTGAAGGCGAAGAAGATTCTCGCCTCCGAGCTGATGTACGCGAAGGACATGGACGAGGAGACCTGCGCGGACTGGCTCGAGGAGGTTCTCGCCTCCGACAGCCCGCCGAAGAAGAAGCCGGCGGCCAAGAAGAAGGCCGCTGCGGCCGCGACCGCCTAGCAGGCCGGGCTTCCCGATATGTCCGTCTGGGCCATCCTCGTCGCCGCGGGGCGGGGGGAGCGGCTCGGGCTGGACCGGCCGAAGGCGTTCGCGAACCTCGGAGACGAGCCGCTCCTCGCCGAGCCGCTCCGCCGGCTGGAGAGTTGCCCCTGGGTGGACGGAATCGTCCTCGTCGCGCCTCCCGGCTGGGAGGAACCTGCGATCCTCCTCGCCGAGGAGGAGGGCTGCGGCAAGGTGCACGCGTGCGTGACGGGCGGCGAGACAAGGAGCGACTCGGTGCGGGCGGGCCTCGCTGAAGTGCCTGGCGACGCGCTGGTCGTGCTCGTCCACGACGCGGCGCGCCCGCTCGTGTCGGACGAGGTGGTCGAGCGCGTCCTCGCGCCGCTGTCGGAGGGCTGGGATGGCGCCGTCCCCGGTCTCCCCGTCGGCGACACGCTGAAGCGCGTGGGCCCGGACGGCGGCATCGAAGAGACGGTTTCGCGAGCCGGCCTCTGGGCCGTGCAGACGCCTCAGGCCTTTGCAGCCGACCGTTTCCGCCATGCCCTTGCAAGTAACAGTCTGTTACAAGCGACGGATTGTGCGGGCCTGGTCGAGGCTGCGGGCGGTCGGGTCAAGGTCGTGGACGGCGATCCGCGGCTGCTCAAGGTGACATCGGAAGCCGATCTCGAGACGGTGGCCGGATGGCGCTGAGCGTTGTCGTGTTCGACGTCGGCGAGACGCTCGTCGACGAGACGACCACGTACGAGCGCTGGAACGCGGAAGGCGCGACGACGTTCGTGTTCGCAGACCGCGACCTCCACGCCGATGCGTTGCCCTGCCTGGCGGCGTTGCGCAAGCGCGGCCTGCGCCTCGGCGCGGCGGGGAACATGTTTGCCCACCACGAGGAGTTCCTGCGCCCGCACGTCGACTTTGTCGGTTCCTCGCAGCGATGGGGCGTCGAGAAGCCGAATGCCGGGTTCTTCGCCCACGTGCTCGAGGAAGCGGGCGCGCCGGCGGAGGAGATCCTCTATGTCGGCGACCGGGTGGACAACGACATCGTCCCGGCTCGGGCAGCAGGCTTTCAGGCGATTCGCATCCGCCGCGGCGAACATGCGCGAACCGAATCGCCGGACGGCATCGTCACCATCGGCTCGCTCAGCGAGCTTCCGGAGGCGCTCGGCAGTGTCTGACTACAGCGTGTCTGAGTACCGCGTTGGCACCGGCTTCGACGCCCATGCGCTCGAGGAGGGGGTGCCGCTGGTGCTCGGCGGCGTGCGAATCGACCATCCGCGCGGGCTGGCGGGCCACTCCGACGGCGACGTGCTCGCCCACGCGCTCACCGATGCGCTTCTCGGAGCCGCCGGGCTCGAGGACATCGGAGCGCTCTTCCCCTCGGGAGACCCCGCTCACGCAGGCGCCGACTCGCTCGAGCTCCTCGCGCAGGCCTGGGAGCGGATCCGGAACGACGGCTGGAGGCTCGCGAACGCCGACGTCGTGCTCGTCGGCGAGGAGCCGCGCCTAGCGCCGCATCGGGACGAGATGCGGCGGCGCCTGGCGGCGGCGCTCGACGTCGAGCCGCAGCTCGTCGCCGTCCGCGCCACGACCACCGACGGCCTCGGCTTTGCCGGTCGCGGCGAGGGCCTCGCGGCGCAGGCCGTGGCTCTCCTGGCGCGATGAAGCTTGCCTTCGTCACCCACGCGGAGCATCCGAAGCTGCGAGGGACGGTGCCGGACGTCTGGCCCGAGTTCATGGCACACGACCCGGTCGTCCAGTCGTTCTGGCCGCAGCTCTACGACCAGTACCCGGACTTCCAGCTCTGGGTCGTCGACCGCGAGGCTGGCCGGCGCGCGACCGTCGGCTACGCGTGCAGCGTGCCGGTCGGCTGGAACGGGGATCCGTCGCCGCGCGGGATCGACTGGGCTTTGACGGACGGGGTCGAGGCAACGCCGACAACCTTGTGCGCGATCGTCGCGGGCGTCGTCCCCGAATACCGAGGCCTGGGAGTCGCCGAGACGATCCTGCGGCGGCTGGCCGCGATCGGCGCGGGTCACGGCCTCGACGCTCTGGTCGCTCCCGTGCGCCCGACGTGGAAGGACCGCTATCCGCTCGTCGCGCTCGACCGCTACGCGGGCTGGCGGCGCGCCGACGGCCTCCCCTTCGACCCGTGGCTACGCACGCACGAGCGGCTCGGCGGCGAGCTCGTCGCGATGGCGCCGCGCTCGATGACGATCTCGGGGACTCGCCCGGAATGGGAGGAGTGGACGGGGATGGTGTTCCCCGAGGACGGCAACTACGTCGTGCCGGGGGCCCTCGTTCCGGTTCACTTCAAGAACGGCCGCGGCGTGTACGTCGAGCCCAACGTCTGGGTTCGACATGCGTTGTAGCTAACGGCGCTTCTGCTGCTTCTCGAGCCGACGGCGCATCTGCCGGTTCATCGACGCGAGCTCGGGGCCGCCCTGCTGCTCCTGCATCTCGAGCAGCGCCGCGCGCTCCTCGCGTGTGAGCCGCGACATCGCCTTCTGCGCCTGCTGGGGATCGTGGAGCTGTTTTGCATGCGGCTCGAGCTTCCGCATCGCGCTGGCGAGCTCGGGATTCGAGCGCTCGATCGCCGCCTTCGACGCCTTCTCCATCTGCCGCTTGAGGAACGGCACCTTCGCTGCCAGCTCGAACAGGGGCTTCAGATAGCGGCCGCCTTTGTAGCGCCCGAGCAGTCCGAGGATGCCGAGCACCACGACCAGCCCGAGCAAGATCCAAAGCGGGATCAGTAGGACGGTGATGTCGGAGGCGAGCATCGAGCGGATGGTACCCCGCTACCGGGGGAGCGACACGGTGCCTCCGTCCACTCGCACGAGCCCGTCTCGCGCGAGCGCGGCGACGGCCTCGGCGTCCCGCGGCTGCGAGCCGGCGACGACCGTGCGCAGAGCCGCAGCGCGCCGCTGGCGGAACGAGCCCTCGAACGGCCCCTGGCGGCGGCTCGGCTCGAAGCGGCGGCCGCGTGACGGGCACTCGGCTGCGAGCGGGCAGACGCCGCAACGGGGGACGCGGGCGAGGCAGACCGTCTTGCCGAGGTCCATCAGCGCCTGTCCGGCGGCCGGGGTGAAGTCGTGGCCGGTGCGTTCCGAGACTCGCCGCACGTTCACGTCGACGGGCAGGACCGAGCGGCCGAAGGCAAAGGAGGAAACCGCGTCGGCGGTGTAGCGGCCAACGCCGGGCAACTCGGTCAGGTCGTCGGGCCAGCCGTGAGCCGCGACCTGCCGTGCGGCGTGGTGGAGCAAGATCGCGCGCCGGTTGTAGCCGAGCCCCTGCCACTCCCGGATCACGTCACCCGCCGGGACCGCAGCGAGCGCCTCGATCGTCGGCCAGCGCTCGAGCCAGCGTCGCCACCGAGGCACGACGCGCTCGACCTGCGTCTGTTGGGACATGACCTCGCTGACGAGGATCGCGTAAGGGTCGCGCGTCCTCCGCCAGGGTAGGTCGCGCCCGTTCTCCGCGAACCAGGCCAGGAGCAGATCGTCCACGGCGCGAACGTACCTCGTAGGCATCATCCGGCGGATGCGCCGCCTCATCCTGCTTGCCGGCGTCCTGATCCTGGTGGCCGGCATCGCGACGGCGTACTACGAGTCGAGGCACCGCTTCGAGGGCAGCGTGAAGGGGACATCGACCGAGTTCGACTCGACCCAGACGGTCGCTGCGCCGCGGGCAGGCTCGATCGTCTCGCCGATGTTCGGCGGCGAGCCGCAGCATCTCCACGTCGGTGTCGGGAAGGTCCGGCCGCCGTTCCGGCTGGACTGGGTCAGCGGCGGAACGTCGTTGATCGAGTTCCCTCCGGCGATCGCCTTCCACTACCTGTACTACGCGAGCCTCAACGGGAACCTCATCGCCGTCTCGACGAGGAACGGGCGCCGGCTCTGGACCATCCCCGTGGGTCGCTGCGAGGCGGCCGGCCCGGCCGTCAACCGACTCGGCCGCGGCTCCGTCTTCGAGGCGTTCCTCAACAAGGAGCCGTGCGGGAGAGGCTCCGCGACGAAGGGCGACGGCGAGGTCCTCGCAGTTGCGGCTGGGCGCGCACACACCGTCCGGTGGAGCAAGCATCTCGGCGCGACCGAGACGTCGCCGATCATCGTCGGCAACCGGATCTGGGTCGGCGACTACGACGGGATCGTCTACTGCCTCCGGGGCATCAACGGCCAGACGGTGTGGACGTTTCGTGCCGGCGGGGCCGTCAAGGGGGCGATCGCCTACGACCGTGGCCGCATCTTCTTCGGCGCCTACGACGGTCGGCTCTATGCGCTGAAGGCGAGCGACGGCAAGCTGCTCTGGCGCGCGCAGTCGGACCGCGACCTGTTCGGCGGGCACGGCCAGTTCTACTCGACTCCTGCCGTCGCCTACTCCCGCATCTATCTCGGCTCGACGGACGGTCACGTCTACTCATACGGCGAGCAGAGCGGAAAGCTGCGCTGGTCGTACAAGACCGGCGGCTTCGTCTACGGGTCGCCGGCCCTCTGGCACAAGCGCGTGTTCGTCGGTTCGTACGACCACACGTTCTACGCCTTCAACGCCGCAACGGGTGCCCTTCTCTGGAAGTTCCCGGCCAACGGCCCGATCTCCGGCTCGGCGACCGTCGTCGACGGCATCGTCTACTTCTCCACGCTCAAGAGACGCACGTACGGGCTCGACGCGCTGACCGGGAAGCAGGTGTGGACGTACCCCGACGGCGCCTTTACTCCCGTGGTGACCGACGGGCATCGGATCTATCTAGTCGGCTGGGGCAAGGTCTACGCGTTCAGCCCTCGAAAGTAGGTTGCACGCAGCGAGTTTGCGGCGATACGTAGGGCATGGAGGAGATCATCGAAATAGACCTCGGCGGCAAGGCCGTCGCCGTTCCTCGGGACGTCGTGAGCGATCTCGCTGCCTCGGCGGCTGCCCGTGCCGGCGTCTCGGATCGTCACCGCGAGCTCTCACTGCACCTGAACCGCGCGCTCGAGACGGGTCGCGTGAGCCTCGGGCGGGGATCGATGCTCGCACTTGTCGCCGTGCTCGAGCAGGAGCAAGACGGTCGCTTTGGTCCTGCCGCCGCCGAGCTGCTGCGCGCGGTCGCTTAACGCTTTCGGAGCAGCGCGGCGCCGGTCGCGGCCGCTCCGACCCCGGCCGCGAGCGAGCCCGCGAGCCTCCGGTGCTTCGTGAGGGTCGTCTGGAAGCTGTGCGAATGGGCTTCCTCGTCGAACGGGCCGTGTGCCCCGCGATCCTCCTCGTCGTCGACCGGGCTGAAGAGGTTGTCATGGTCCGGGCCGCTGTCCAGCGGCTGCGTCGTCATCTGCGAGCCGTAACCCGTCTTGCCGAGATACCAGTCGAGGAACCAGGGGGCGACGCGCTCCCCTAGGACGTTGAGCACCGTCGGCAGTCCGACGTAGACCTGGCGCCGCTTGTGGTACGCGGCCCAGTGGATCGCGTCCGCGGCGATCTCCGGCTGGTAGATCGGCGGCACCGGCTGCGTCTGCCGCGGCAGCTTCGTACGGCCCCACGTGAACTGGGTCGTGTTGAAGCCGGCGAGGTGGACCATCGTGACGTGGATGTCCCAGCCGTGGTGCTTGATCTCCGTGATCACCGATTCGGTGAATCCCTTGCAGGCGTGCTTTGCGCCGCAGTACGGCGCCTGGAGCGGGATGCCGCGGAAGGCGAGGGCGGAGCCGACCTGGACGATCGTGCCGCGGTTCCGCTCGGCCATCCGCTTCAGGGCGGCGCGCGTGCCCCAGACCATGCCGTGGTAGGTGACATCCGTCGCGCGCCGGTACTCGTCCGGCTCGACGTCGAGGAACTCCGCGTAAATCGTCGCCATGGCATCGTTGACCCAGATGTCGATCGGCCCGAGCTCGCTCTCTGTCGCCTGTGCCGCCGCCTCGACCTGGTCCGCATCGGCGACGTCGGTGGGGAGGACGAGAGCCTTTGCGCCGAGTTCCTCGACTTCCGTGGCGATGCCCTCGAGCCCGGCCTCACCGCGGGCGAGAAGGGCCATCTTGGCCCCGTCCTCAGCGAAACGGCGCGCGGTCGCGCGGCCGATCCCGCCGGAGGCACCCGTGATGACGACTACGTCGCTCACCTTCTCGATCTTCCGATGCGCCGGAGAAGCCAAACCTGCGTAGGCCTACCTGTCGAGTACCTCGACCGTGTCGCCGTCGCTCAGCTCGTACTCCCTGCCGACCTGTTGTCCCGGGAACCGCGCCGACGGCCCCCAGACCCGTGCGCCGGTGCAGCGCTCGCGGAGCTCGTGGTGGATCGTGTCGGCGACGTCGAGCACGGTTGCCGGCGGGTGCAGCGCGACCGGGTCGCCACCGTCGCGTAGGTGGACGCGCACGAGGCCGGTCATGGTCCAGAGCTCCTCCCGCAGCCGGTCGAGGCTTGCATCGTCGAGCACGGAGACCGGTATGACCGTGAGCTCGGCATGCTCCGGCGGCAGCCCTTCGTCGCATTTCGTCGCGGCCAGGATCGCGGGCAGCTCGATCCCCGCCGCGGCGACCTCGTCCCGGATCGTCTCGAGCTCGGCGAGGGGACGGTCGCAGGCGTGACAGAAGAGGATCGCGTCGGCGTTCCGTAGCACCCCGAGCAGCGCGCGGCCGCCTCCGCGGTCGTCGGCGGCCCCCTCGATCAGGCCGGGAATCTCCACGAGCTGGACGAGCACGCCGCCGAGGCGCGTCGTCGCCGCGACGGGTCGCGTCGTGGTGAACGCATAGTCGCCGGTGCGGATCTGGATCGCCGAGAGAGCCTGCAACAGGGAGGACTTGCCCGCGTTCGGCGGCCCCACGAACGCGATCTGCGCCGCGCCCTCGCGGCGCACGGCGAGCGAGTCGCGATGCACGACCTTCTTGCGTCTGCGCGTCGCCGTCAGCTCGCCCTCGACCCACTTCCGCAGGTCGCCGTACGGGCCGTTCCGGTAGCCGGGCAGCTCGGCGAGGATCGCGCGAAGCTCGCGGATCCGTTCGGCACCGTCCTTGCCCACGAGGCGGCGCTTGATCAGTTGCTGCTGGGTGCGATGTGGCATCGGCATCGCGACGTACACACCTCCGTTTTCGGGGCGGAACGCGTCGCGTCCCGCCGCTTCCCTAGGACGCTGTGGTGGGAAGCGGCGGACTAGCCGTTTTGGCGGAGAACTGTTGCGCGCCAGGATTCCATCGCAGCCTGAGCTTAGCCCTAGACTCGCCGGATGGTCAAAGTCCGCTTCGCGCCGAGCCCGACGGGCTCGCTGCACCTGGGCAACGCGCTCAGCGCGGTCGCGAACCGGCGCTTCGCCGACGAGCGCCAGGGACGGCTTCTGCTCCGGATCGACGACACGGATGCAGCCCGGAACGTCGAGGGCGGGGTCGAGGCGATCCTGGGCGATCTCGAGTGGCTCGGGATTGGCTGGGACGAAGGGCCACTGCCGCAGAGCGAGCGCCATGTGCGGCACCGCGAGGCGGCGCACCTGGTGGGCGAGCCGGACTCCGAGGGTGCGCTGCGCTTCGGCCGCACGACACTCCTCCGGCCCGACGGAAGCCCGACGTACCAGCTGGCCACCGCGGTCGACGACCTCGACTTCGAGATCACGCACGTCCTTCGGGGCAGCGATCACCGCGCCAACACCGAGCTGCAGAGCGCGCTGATCCGCGCCCTCGGCGGCGAGCCGCCCGAGTTCATCCACCACGGTCTGCTGCTCGGGCTCGACGGGCGGAAGCTGTCGAAGCGGCACGGGGCGTCGTCGCTCGCCGACCTGCGGGACCAGGGATTTCCCGCGGAGGCCGTACGCGGGTATCTCGAGGAGCTCGGGGTGCCGCGGCACGACGTCCACCTCGACCTCGCGCGGGTGCGCCGGCTCTCGACCGACACACTCGCTGGGTTGAGCGACGAGGAGCTCGCCGCTCGCGTCGGCGTGCCGATCTCGGTGGCGCCGGTGCTGCGCGGTGCGCGGGATCTCGCGGAGGCGCGCGAGTACGCGAATCAGGTGCTCGAGCCGGCGGAGACAGACGTGGACTCGCCCGAGACGTTCGCCCGCGCACGCGAGCTCTTGGAAGCCGGGCTGGAGCCGCGGGCGTTCATACGGGAGCTGAAGGCGGTCGGCGGCGACCTGAAGGCGGTTCGCCTGGCGCTGACCGGGCACGAACGTGGGCCGGAGCTTGCCGCGGTCATCGCCGCGCTGCCTCGCGACGAGCTGCTCTCTAGGCTAGAGAGGTGAGGCTCTACAACACCCTGTCGCGGCAACTCGAGGAGCTGCCGCCGCCGCCCGGGCCGATCCGGATGTACTTCTGCGGCCCCACGGTGTACCAGCGCGCGCATGTCGGCAACGCGCGGCCCTTCGTGCTCGGCATGTGGGTCCGAGCGTGGCTGCGCCAGCGCGGATACGACGCGACCCTCGTCCACAACATCACCGACGTCAACGACAAGATCTACGACGCCGCCCCCGGCGCCAGCGCGGAGCTCGCAGCGCGCGCGACGGAGTGGTATCTCCAGGACACCGGCGATCTCGGCCTCGGCATGCCGGACCAGCTCCCGAAGGCGACGGAGTCGATCCCCTCGATCGTCCGTTTCATCGAGCAGCTCGTGGACGCCGGTCACGCGTACGCCGTGGAGGGCGATGTCTACTTTCGCGTCGCGAGCGATTCCGCATACGGCCGCCTTTCGGGCCAGCGTCCCGACCAGATGGAGGAGCAGGAGCCGAATCCGCTGAAGGAGGATCCCCGGGACTTCGCCCTCTGGAAAGCGAACAAGCCTGGGGAGGACACGGCCTGGGACTCGCCCTGGGGTCGCGGGAGACCGGGTTGGCACATCGAGTGCTCGGCGATGGCCGAGGACGCGTTCGGGCCCGTGTTCGAGATCCATGGCGGCGGGCTCGACCTCGTCTTCCCGCACCACGAGAACGAAGTTGCGCAGTCGCTCGCGCTTGGCCACGAGTTCGCGCGGGTCTGGATGCACAACGGAATGGTCGGTGGCCTGGGCGGCGACAAGATGTCGAAGTCGCTCGGCAACGACGTGTCCTTGCGGAACGTCCTCGACACGTGGGGCCGGGAGGTTGCGCTGATCTTCTTCCTCGGCGCGCACTGGCGGAAGCCGATCGAGTTCGGCGACGATGTCCTCGTTCAGGCCAGGGCGCAGGTCGAGGCCTTCCGCAACTTCTTCCTCGACGAGCGGTCCGGCGACGAGGCGGGCGAAGCGGTGCTCGAGGAGGAGCTCGCCGCCGTCCTCGACGACGACTTCAACACGCCCGAGGCGCTCGCGCTCTTCCACGCGTGGCGCGATCGCGACGAGTGGGCCTCGCTGCGCTGGGGCCTCGGGCTGTTCGGCCTGGGTTCGCTCGCCGAGATCGAGGACGCGCCGGCGGAGGTCGCAGAGCTTGCCGAGCAGCGGCGGGAGGCGCGAGACTCCAAGGACTTTGCGGGAGCGGATCGCCTGCGCGACGAGATCGCCGCCGCCGGCTGGGAGGTGCGCGACGTCGCCGAGCCTCCCGGTTATCGGCTCGTCCGCCGCTCGTGACCCGGGAGCTCGTCTACGGACGCCGCCCCGTGCGCGAGGCGCTGCGCGGGCCGCGCGAGGTGCTCGAGCTCTGGGCGAGCGAGCGTGCGGTGCGCAGCGAAGCCTGGCTGCGCGAGCTCGAGCGGGCGCGGGTGCAGACGAAGCTCGAGCGCGACCTGTCGGAGGCTGCGGGGACGCGCGACCATCAAGGAGTCGTCGCGTGGTGTGAGCCGTTTCGGTACGCCGACGCGTTCGAGCTCGCCGGGGGCGCTGCGCCGCTTCTGACCTGCCTCGACCAGGTCAGCGACCCGAGGAACCTCGGCGCCGTGATCCGCAGCGCGGAGGGAGCAGGCGCAAGCGGGGTGGTCGTGCCGGCGCACGGCTCGGCGCGAGTCACGGCGGCGGTCTGCCGCTCGTCGGCCGGCGCGGTCGAGCATCTCCCGGTTGCCGTCGTGCCGAACCTCGCCCGCTACCTCGCGGACGTCAAGAGCGGCGATCTGTGGATCGCCGGCGCCGTAGGCGGGTCGGGGACGCCGATGTGGGACGCCGACCTCTCCGGCGGCATCGCCTTCGTGCTCGGGGCGGAGGGAAAGGGGCTGCGCCCGCTCGTGCGGCGCACCTGCGACCTCGAGGTCTCGATCCCGCAGCTCGGCCGGGTCGAGTCGCTCAATGTCAGTGTCGCCGCCGCTCTCCTCCTGTATGAGGCGCGCAGACAGCGCGATGTCTGAGCCAACCCTGTACCTCTTCGACGGCTTCAACCTGCTGCACGCGGGCGACTTCGGCTCGCCCGAGGAGCTCCGAGACCTGCTCGCGAGTTGGGTGGCGGCCCAGGGCGCATGCGGCGTGCTCGTGTTCGACGGCCAGGGCACGAACGAGCGACGAGGCCCCCTCGAGGTGCGTTGGGCGAAGGACGCCGACACTCTGCTCGAGCGCCTCGCCGCCGAGAATCGGAGCCAGGAACAGGTCGCGATCGTCTCCTCGGACGCCGCGGTCCGCGGCACGGCGGGCATCGAGGTGCGGAAGCTGGCGTCCCAGACCTTCCTCGCCGAGCTGTCGCGGCCGAGGCAGCCGCCCACGGCGCGGGGAGACCTGCGGGACCGTCTCGATCCCGACACGCTCGCCCAGCTAGAGCGGTTACGCCGCGGCGAACGCTAGACGCTACTAGCGTCCTGGGTCCGGACCAAGCTGGGTCCAGAGCAATTGGACTTGTAAAACCTTGGACCACTTGCTATCTTCGCCTCGACCACAGGGTGAGACTTCACCCTCGAGAGGCCGGGAGGCGCCATGGCTGCTCGCGCTGCCACAGCACGCTCTGCCACAGCACGCT
>DASXOM010000075.1:0-5664 GCA_036494245.1 Gaiellaceae bacterium | reverse complement strand
GCCGAGCATCGACCAGGGCGTGATCGCCGTGATCTGGGCGGTCGGCCTCGGCATCTACATCTACTTCGGCCTCCTCGCTGTCGGCGCGAGCGGTGCGACGGCAATCGTGATCGCGCTGGTCTCGTTTGCGGCGATCTGGCTTGTCGTGCGCCTGCGCGGCGAGGAGCCGGTGCGCAGGCCCCGCAAGCCCTCTTAGGCGGCTCTACGGTCGGTGCCGCGCGGCCCGAGCGCGAAGACGAGCTTGCGCGCCAATTCGTTGCCGAGGCGTGCGTCGAGCCGTTCACGCGCCTGGACAGTCCGCGGATCGAGGCTCTCGAGGTGCGCAATGAGGAGCCGTGCTCCCCTCCGATTCGTCTGCTGGGCCAAGGCGTGCATCTCAGTCCTGTGTATCGGAGGACCTACCCCTTTAGCGTGATCCCTCCCGGTGGGGATCCGCGGCCGCATCACTCGTTCGAGCGGCGGCCGCGGATCGATTCGCGGGTCAGCGAGAGGGGATTCGGGTCCGCGTCTGCGTCCTCTCCTCCGCGGGAGTCTCCGCAGGCGGAGTAGCCGGCCTGGGCCGGTTCGCGTAGCGGCGCTCGGCCGCGACCGGCTCGTCGGCCGCGGGCGCAGTCCCCTCGTACGCCGGTGCGGCCTCCGCCTCCTCCGCCGGCGCGGGGACGCCGTCGAGCGAGAGGCCCAGCATCAGACCGATCGCAAAGGCCAGCACACCGTGCCAGAGGCCGATCGAGTGCACGACGCCGAGGATCCCGATCGAGTCGCTCCAGGAGTGGAGTCTCCTCTCCTGCCAGCCGTTGCCCGGCTGGGTTGCGACGAGGATCCAGCCGCCGACGATGAGCACCGGCAGGAACGCGAGCGCGAACGTGCTCGGCGACATCCGCAGCCTGAGCCCCTTCGTCCAGGTCCCGACGTGGGTCGCCACCGCGATCACGAAGCCCGCTCCGGCCACGATCAGCATCGAGAGCCAGAAGCGCCCCGTAGTCTGCATTCCGATCTGGGTTGCGCCCCAGAGTCCTAGGCCCGCCAGCGCCGCAGCGAGAGCGAGCGTGAGCCCGCGGGACGCGTCGTACATGCCGTACCTGCGCATTCTTCTCACCTCGTTCCGTTGCCCGTTGCGAGTGGAACGACCGAGTCCCACCTCGGGATGCGCCTACCCCCGATTACTCGAGTGCAAGCCTGCGGGCGTCGAACGAGGCCGACCAAAGCTCCTCGCGGAATTCGTCGAGCGTCGGCGGCGCGTCCTCGGCGAACATATGTTCCACCACCCCGATCTCGCGGTCGTTGTGGAACGGGACGTCGACGTGCGGATGCGAGACGAGGTTCAGCGACAGCCGGCGGCAGCTCGGGCAGTGCACGGCCAGCCCCACCGTCCCGTCCGTGGCAGTGAGGAGGTGGAACGACGACGGGAAGACCGGACGCGGCTGCTCCTCGGGGTAGCAGAAGAAGCTCCACGGCCACTCCCCGCGCTTGATGTGCACGGCGGCGAGCTCCCCGAGCTCGGCCGCGACGGGATCGAGGTGAGCGGTCATGAGGTTGAGGAACTCTCCTGCGCCGCCGAGGCCGAGCGGCGCCCAGTCGAGCTCCTCGTGCGTCAGGAGGCCGTCGTGCTCGGAGCCGCAGCCGCAGTCGAATCGCACGCGGAACACGGCCGGGTGCGTGGCACCGGGGAGCTGCTCGATGCTCCGGAAGGCCGAGAGCAGCACGTGCGTCTCGCCTCGCACGGGACAGGCGAACGCATAGCGGCTGGTGAGCGGGTCGTACATGCGGACGTTGTAGAGACAACGCCGGACGGCTACCCGCCCGATTCTCAGTACGTGATCAGCGAGTAGAGCTCGTAGTCCTCGAGGCGTTGGCGGCCGCCGAGGAACGAGAGCTCGATCACGAAGTTGACCCCGACGACCGTGCCGCCCAGCTGCTCGACGAGACCGGCGATCGCCTCCACCGTTCCGCCGGTTGCGAGCACGTCGTCGTGGATGACGACGCGGGCGCCGCCTCCGATCGCACCGGCTGCGACTTCGAGCGTGTTATGACCGTACTCGAGCGCGTACGTCGCCGACACGGTCTCGGGCGGCAGCTTGCCCGGACGCCGCGCCGCGACGAAGCCGCAGCCCACCTCGACCGCGATCGCCGCGCCGAGCCAGAAGCCACGGGCCTCGGCGCCGAGCACGAGGTCCGCCCCGCGTTCGCGCGTCCAGTCGGCGAGCTCGCCGACCGCCTGCTGCAGCGCCTCGGGGTCGAGGAGCAGCGGCGAGATGTCCTTGAAGCCGACGCCGGGCTCCGGAAAATCCGGGACCTCGCGAACGCGCGTCGTGAGATCGATCCCCGCCACTCGCGCGAGGCTACTCCACCAGGTGCCGCACGTTGCGCCGTAACAGCAGGTCGGCCAGCTCCTGGGCGCTCTGCGCGAGCCTCTGCAGGTCGCCGAGCGCGGCCTGACGGCGCTCCGCGCTCCGCGAACGCAGGGCGGGGCCGATCACCGCCTCGAGCAAGCTGCTCTCGCGGTCGGCCGCCGTACGGAAGGCGCGCAGGTTTCGCGGAGCGATCCCGAAGCGTGCGAGCGCCTCGCACGCCGCGGCGATCTCCGCGTCGCTCTCGGCATAGATCCGGTGCCCGTCCTCGACGCGCGGCTCGAGCAGCCCGTACTCCTCGAGCTCGCGGGCTCGATCGGCGGTGATGCCGGCGCGCTCGCAGAGCTCCGCGAGGTCGAGCTCCTCCTCGCCCACGTCGACCACGCTGCGGCGCCGGCGCCGCTGCTTGCCGGCACCTGCTTCGAGCTCCTCCCTGATCACCCGCAGTGGCAGGAACTCGTCGCGCTGCAGGCGCAGAATCGTCTCCAGCCGCTCGACGTCGTCCTCGGAGAAGAGCCGGTAGCCGCCCTGTGTCCGTCGCGGGTTCAGAAGTCCCTGGTCCTCGAGATACCGGATCTTCGAGATCGAGACGTCCGGGAACTCGTCCTGGAGCCGGTCGCAGACCGTCCCGATCGTGAGGAGCGGGTGACGCGAGGGGGCTTCGGTCATCGCCATCAGTTCTGCAGGAAGGTGAGCCGGTACTTGCCGATCTGGAGCTCGTCGCCGTCTCTCATATCGGCCGTCTCGACCCGCTCGCGGTTGACAAAGGTTCCGTTCAGGCTGCCCTGGTCCTCGAGCTTCCAGCGGTCGCCGTCCTTCATGAAGACGGCGTGCTTGCGGGAGACCGTGACGTCGTCGAGGAAGATCGCGCATTCGGGCGAGCGCCCGATCGTCGTCGGGCCCTCATCCAGCGGGAACGTCTCCCCTGCGCGTCCGCCCCCCGAGCGGACGATGAGTGCCGCGCCGTGGATGCCGAGATCCTCTATCGGGTCGAGGCTCTCGGGGACCTCGGGAGCGGCGAATGCCTCGGTCGACTCCCCTTCCTCGGGCACGACGAGCGCCGCGCCGCACTTCGCACAGAAGTGCGCGGACTCCGGGTTGTTGTACCCGCACTCAGGGCAGTAGACGTGCGCCATCAGGCAGGAGGCGCGGCCTTGCCGGCGAGGATCTCCGTCAGGGATTCGACGTCGACGGAGTCGAGGACGCTCCTCCCCTGCGTCTCCTGGAGGCGGGCCACGAGCTCCGCCCGCAGGATGTCGATCTTTCCGTGCAGGAGCCGCCGGCGGTACGAAACCTCCTGCTCCTCGCGCGTCAAGTCGTCGATGAGCTTCTTGAGGTCCTCGTCGTTCAGCGTCGCAAGATCCGGCAGCGGTTCCATCAGGCCCTTTCTACTGGAGGGTGAAGCTGAACTTTAGCCTTTGCCCTCGGCCGGAGCAAAGAACCCCTACGTGCGAGCTGCGGCTGCCTCGCCCTGCTCGATCTCGTCCACGAGCGCTCGCAGCTCCCGCGCGAGCTCGTCGGACTCCTCGCGCGTCTCGCCCTCCGCGTAGAGGTGGAGGAGCGGCTCGTCGGGATCCGGCAGCACCTGCGCCCAGCCGCGCTCGTCGAACAGCTTGATCCCGTCGGTGAGGTCGACGTCGCGCCCGGCGAGGCGCTCGTTCAGCACACGCATCACGAGACCCTTGAGCGCCCACGGACAGGGCACCTGGTGGTGGACGAGCGTCGGCTCCGGCAGCTCGGCCACCAGCTCCGACAGCGGGCGATTGACGGGAGCGAGCAGCTCGAGCAGCTTCGCGAGGCTCGCAACCGCGTCGTAGCCGGGGAGGAACTCGGGGAAGACGTAGCCCCCGCCGACGGCGCCTGCAAAGACGACGCCTCCCGCGGCCGCAGCGCGCGTCAGCTCTGGCAGCGAGGTCGGGGTCCGCACGACCTCGAGCTGCGAGTTCTCGACGAGGCGCTCGACCTGGCTCGTCACCGTGACGGGGAAAGCAAGCTTCCCGCGGCGGCCGTCCGAGCCGAGCAGGCGGAGGAAGAGCAAGAGCACCTGCTCGACCGGGATCTCGTGCGCCTGCTCGTCGACGAGGTGCAGCCGCTCCGCCGAGCGATCGAAGACCGCGCCGAGATCGGCCCCCACCACGGGCACGAGCCGCTTCGTTTGGCCGATCGACGCCGCGAGCCCGGGCGCCGCGTCGGCGTAGTCGGGCCCTTCGCCGGTGAACGCGTGGGCCGCCACGACCTCGACGCCGAGCGGGCCCAGCACGAGCGGGAGCACGTACGAGGCGCCGGAGAAGCCGTAGTCGACGACGATACGAAAGCCGCGATCGCGCACGGCTGCGGCGTCGATCGTGGAGAGCAGCTCGGCCGCGTACGTCTCGCGCACGCGCGCTGGGTACGAGATGCTTCCGACCTCAGCGGCGGCGACGCGGCGGAACTCGCCGCGCGTGAAATGCTTCTCGACCTCCTTTTGCATCGCGGCGCTCATCTCGACTCCGGGCGGCTCGAAGAACTGGATCCGGATCACCTCGGGGTCGTTCGGGCTGACGCCGACGTGGAAGCCGGCATCGTGCGCCTCCGACTTCACGAGATGACGCGCGACGGCCGCCGAGCTGACGCGGAGATCGGCGACATGCACTCCCGTAGACGAGATCCCGGAGATCATCGCCCGCTTGATCATGCGGCACGCGGCGGCCCCTTCGCGGCTGGCGACGACGCGTGCGCCTTTCTTGAGCGCGGTCCCGAGCGCGGCGGCGAGCCGCACGGCGACGTCCGGCGTCAGGTCGACGTTCACCATCCCCGCGACTCCGTACTTGCCGAAGACGCGGGTTGTGCCCCGCGACTCCCAGATGAGGCTCTCGTGCAGCGTGGAACCGGTCTCGACCTCTTTGAACGGATAGACCCGGACGCCGGGCAGGATCACGCTCTCGGCTCCGATGGTGACCTCGTCGCCGATCGCGGCGCCCTCGTGCACGCGCACATGAGCGCGCACGTCGCAGCTGCGGCCGAGAATCGCGCCCTCGACGTCGCTGCTGCGGCCGACGTAGGTGGAGGTGTCGATGATCGAGCGAACGACACGGCCACGCTCGCGGACGGTGACGCTCGACGAGAGCACCGTGTAGGGGCCGATGTGTGCACCGCGCGCGATCCGGCAGTAGTTGCCGAGGTACGCGGGTCCCTGGATCGCCTCGAGGTCGTCGAGGTCCACCCCGTCCCCCAGCCAGACGTTGCCGCGGATGCGGATCCCGTCGATCTCGAGCTGCACGCTCTCCTCGAGCGCGTCGAAGTTCGCCTGCCGGTACTGGTCGAGGTTGCCGATGTC
>DASXOM010000074.1:0-15033 GCA_036494245.1 Gaiellaceae bacterium | reverse complement strand
GCTCGGCATCGCGCAGGGCGCGACCGACTACGCGCTCGAGTACGCGAAGACGCGCGAGACGATGGGGAAGCCGATCGGCCAGCACCAGCTGATCCAGGCGAAGCTCGCCGACATGGAGACGGAGTGCGAGGCGGCGCGCGGCCTCCTCTACCGCTTCGGGCGCATGGTCGACGACGGCGTCGAGGGGCAGGAGCTCACGAAGGCGTCGGCGATGGCGAAGCTCAAATGCGGCGACGTCGCAATGGCCGTCACGACCGACGCGGTGCAGATCCTCGGCGGCTACGGCTACATCAAGGAGTACCCGGCCGAGCGGTTCATGCGCGATGCGAAGATCACGCAGATCTACGAGGGCACGCAGGAGATCCAGCGGCTCGTGATCGCCCGCGAGATGCTGCGCGAGTCGCGCGCGTTCCTCCTCGCAGGCGTTGGCTGAATTCTCGGGTGAGAGAACGCTCGCGCGAGCGAGAGTAGGACTCAGTTCATCCCGTACTCCAGGTGGGCCATCCGGCGAGATTGGCCGAACGGCTCACGCGCCTCGACTCTTCGGCCCGTTAGCCGGGATAAACAAAACGCCGTCCGAAGAGGATCATGCTCGGTAGATGGACGAGGCGGGTGTGTGGTGGTCGCAGATCGAGTCGCTCTACCGGGCGCAGTTCCGGCAGTTCGAACGTGTCGCCAGGGCGATTACCGGTGACGGCGACTCGGCACTCGAGGCCGTCCAGGAAGGGTTCGCGGACGCGCTCCGGCATTCCGGCGACTGGTCCGGCCGTGGCCCGCTTGAGGGCTGGGTCTGGCGGTGTGTGGTCAACCGCGCCCGCAAGGCGCGCCGCCGTCCGGTCTTCGAATTGCCTGCGGGCGAGCGCTGGGCCGACGGCGGCCGCGAGGATGCCGAGCTAGCCTCCCGCATCGCTGCCCTGCCCGAGCGGCAGCGTCTGGTCGTCTTCCTGCGCTATTTCGCCGACCTCGAGTACCGCGAGATCGCGACTGCTCTGGGGATAGAGACCGGGACGGTGTCGGCGACGCTGCACGCCGCCCACGCAAGCCTGCGGGCGGGATACAAGGAGGCGCTGGCATGAGCAGCATCGACTGGATGCCCGAGCTCGCGGCCACGCTCGACCGGCTCGTGCCGCCGGCGGACGGCTCGCGCGCCGACTGGGGCGACGTTGTCGATCGTGCCGGCAGCCGCCGCAAGCCGGGCGTCCCCCGCGCGCGTCGTGTGCCGATCGGACGGACACGGCTCGTCCTCGTCGCCGTGGTGCTGCTGCTCCTCCTCGTCGGAACGGCGATGACCATGTACTACGTCCTCTTCCAGGGCCCGGCGGGGCTGGTTGTCTTCCGGGCCGGCGGCTTCGCCGTGCTCGACGCTGGGGGACACTCGCGTGAAATCGGGCGCTGGCGCTGTCCACGCGACCTGTTTTGCGGCGACGTCGCGGGATGGGCGCTGTCGTCGAACGGACGGCGGCTCGCCATGTCCTCGGACGAACTGGGAGCCAGGAGCACGTACCCGGGGCTACACATCATCGATCTCAAGACCGGTGCCGACCGCCGGATCCCCGCGTTGCGACGGTATTACGCAACCGCCTCGTTCCGGACGCTGAGGAGAGTGATCCGCGAGGACACGCGGGTCCTCGGCTGCCCCGTTCCCAACTATCTCTCCTGGTCGCCGGACGGCTCACAGCTCGCGTACACGTGCTGGGGCGGCTGGCATGGGACACGAGGCATTTTCACGATCGGGGTCGACGGGACGGGCCGTCGCCGCCTTTCGCCCCCCCATTTCAACCTCGCCTTTTCGCCTACCTGGTCGCCCGACGGCACTCAGATTGCGTTCTCGACCGGCGAGACGCCGCGCCAATCGTTCGTGTACGTCGTCGGGCTCGATGGCCGAGGAATGCGGCGACTCGCGGCCGGTGCGCTTCCCAGGTGGTCTCCGAATGGCAAGGCAATCCTGTACTCCGCGCCCGGATGTGGCACCACCGCCCGGAGCAGCTGGCGAATCCGCCTCGTAACTCCCGCCGGTGGTGATGCGACCCCGTCGCACGGCCGTTGTGCAGGGATCGGACCGAGGGGCTCCGTGATTGCGTCCTGGTCTCCCGGCGGTGGCCGCATCGCGGTCAAGACGCGGTCTGCGCTGTACGTCATGAACGCCGACGGGACGAGACTCGAGCGCGTCAGGCGCGGGAACTTCCTCGAGATCGGGCCGTCCGGCGGTGGCTTCCTCCCGCCGCTCTGGCGGTCTTCGTGAGGGTCAAGCCGCGCCCGGAGCCCTAGTCCTCGCCGGGCAAGTAGCCTTCCGGCGTGGAAGCGGACGAGCCAGTCGTCGTCACGGTCGTCTCCGGGGAGTCCGAGGCCGAAGTGGTGTGCGGACTGCTTCGCTCGTCAGGGATCAAGTGCGCCTACCGCGACACGGACGCGATCGACTCGTCGCTCGAAGACTTCATGCCCGCCGGAGCGAGAGAGGTCCTCGTGGACGGATCGGATCTCGAAGCGGCGAAGCAGCTGATCGCCGACGCGCAGGAAGCGTGACGGACATGCGTTTCGACGGCATCCACCACGTCACGTGCATCACGGCGGATGCTCCGGGCAACGTCGACTTCTATACGCGCGTCCTCGGTCTGCGGATGGTCAAGAAGTCCGTCAACCAGGACGACCCGACCGTCTATCACCTCTTCTACGCCGACGAGGAGGGACACGCAGGCTCGGACATCACGTTCTTCGAGTACCCGAACGCGCGGCCCGGCGAAGCCGGGGACGGGATGGTCCACACGGTCGTGTGGCGAGTCGGCTCGGCCGCCGCGCTCGAGTTCTGGGCGAACCGGCTGAGCGCCGAGGGCCACGAGGTCGAGGCCGACGGCGAGTCGCTCCGCTTCGCGAATCCGGAGGGCCTGCAGCACGAGCTCGTCGTCTCGCACGTCGGCGACGAGCCGCTGGTGGCGCACCATCCCGAGATCCCGGCGGAGCTGGCGCTGCAGGGCTTCGAGGGAGTGCGAGCGTACGGCCGCCCGAGCGAGGACTTCATGACGGCGCTCGGGTTCGAGCCGGAGGACGGCCGCTGGGACACGCGGGCGGAGACGCGCGGCGGCTGGATCGAGTATGCCGAGGCGCCGCTCGTGCCCGGCGTCGGGGGGGCGGGCACGGTCCACCACGTCGCCTGGGCCTCCACGATGGAGGACCACCAGGCCTGGCACGACCGCGTCGCCGCGGCCGGCGGTCACCCGACGCAGATCATCGACCGCTTCTGGTTCCGCTCGATCTACTTCCGTGAGCCGGCCGGCGTCCTGTTCGAGATCGCGACGCTTGGGCCCGGTTTCGCAACGGACGAGGATCCGGCGCACCTCGGCGAGAAGCTCATCCTGCCGCCGGCGTTCGAGCATTTGCGCGACCGCGTCGAGCCGGTGCTGACGCCACTGCCCGATCCGCGCGCGGACTGGGCCGCGCGGTAGCTACTTCCCCGGCTGGGGGAGGGAGGACGTGTCGACTACCTCGAAGTCGGCGCCCGTGAGGCGGCCGAGCGTGTGGAGGGCGTCGTTCGACCAGTGCCGGTTCGGAGCGCCCGAGACGTACCAGGGCGAGCCGTTGTCGGCCAGGATCATCCCGTAGCGCTGCAGGGCCCGGAGCACGACGCGGGCCTGCGGCGGGAACGAAGCGATGTTCACGCCGGCCTTGAGGCGGACCCGCATGCCCATCGGCGGCAGCGCCGGGTCGGCCGAGCTCGACGCATAGTGACGTGCCGGGTAGACGTACGCACGCCGCGTCTCGGGCGCCGTGAAGCGGAGCGCGTGGTCGATCACGCCACGCTCGACCTCGTCCCAGCGGGCGAGGCCGGGGAAGATGGGTAGCCCGGCGGCGTCGGCCGACGTCCATCCCGCCGGCCGGAGGTGGTTGGAGCGGAGACTCCAGGTCGCGCCGGACCCGGCCGTCCAGCCGTGGCTCGTGTGGCGCAGGTCGTACAGCTCGTAGAGCCGACACGAGCTCTTGTCCACCAGGATCGCGTGCCGGTCGCCCGTCGCCTGTGCGCCGCCCTCGATCTGGACGTTGCGCGGGATTGGGTAGCGGACGCGGTCGGACTCGTCGGCGTACGCGAACGAGACGTGGCTGAGCCGCGTCTTCTTCGAGACGACGTCGAACGGGATCCCGATCGGGCCGCCGTCCCACTTGCCGGAGCCGAAATCCGCGTGGACCGGCGCATCGAGCCCGATCGAGGCAATCAGCCCGGCGGAGTCCGAGGCCACTGGGAGCTTGTCGACGCGCTCGTTCCACGCGTTGTTCGCGGGGAAGACGGGGCAGTGCCGCGCTGCAGGCATGCGCAGTGCCTGCGCGGACGAGCCCGTGAGCAGGATCACCGCGAGAGCTGCTGCCGGCGCGAGACGTCTCACGCCCTTCTGATCGACCGGACTGCGCGTCCTCTAAACGTGGACCGGGGGATAGCGCCCGCGCACCTCGTCGACGAACCCGGCCAGGCGGTCGGCGAGCGCCGTGTCCGTGCGCTCGAGCACGTTCTCGGCGTTCATCTCACCGGAGTGCGAGAGGTTGAAGCTGCCGACGAACACGGTGTCGTCGGCCACGGTCACCTTCGCGTGCATGTAGTCGTGCACCGAGCCCGGCGCGTACGGAGTCGTGACCTTGCCGGAGAACGGCGCGCGCGTGAGCGTCGTGCGCAGCAGCGGTGCCTTCCACTCGGCGTTCCCGTTCTGGTGCCACTGCTCGAGGACCTCGGCGATCTGGGTTGCGTCGACGACGCCGGCGAGGTCGACCTTGCCGTCGGAGGCGACCTGCGCGAGCGTCGCCAGGATCGGGGCGGAGCTGATCACCGGCGAGGCGATCCGCACGCGGTGCTGGGCTCCGCCGATCGCCTTCGCGATCCGGTGCGCGAGCTTCTCGCCGCGGCCCGGGCAGAACCAGACGCGCATCCCGTCCACGGGCGCGGTGTCGACCTTGCCGCTGCGTGCCACGACGCGCGTCGTCCAGAGCTGCTCGAAGTCCTCCCGGTAGCGCGCTGCGACAGCCGGCGAGTCGACCGTCACGATGACGTTCTCCTCGCGCGTCCAGGAGTCCCCGGTCCAGTTGGTGGAGCCCGTCCAGACGCACGTCGCGTCGCGGACGATGTACTTGTGGTGCATCAGGTCGGGCACTCCCGGGATCGCGGCCGTCGGGAAGGGCTGCGCCTCGAGCGCGTCCGGATCCGTGATCGGGGGCGGCGGGACCGGCGCGCCCTTGGCGTGGTCGAGGTTGTACGCGAGGCGTACCGCGACGCCGCGCTTCTGCGCCTCGACGAGCGCGCCGAGGACGACGTCGTTCAGGTCCGGCGGCAGCCGGAAGTCGTAGACCGCGATCTCGAGCGTGTGCTGCGCGGGGGCGAAGAACTCGGCGAGCGCATGAGCGGTCTGCTCGGCCGGCTGGCCGCCGTCCGTCAGCGTGCGGACTTCGACGCCTGCCACTCCGCCTTGTGCGCCTTCTTCGCGGCCTGGTAGTCGGCGAGCGCCTGGGCTGAATCGACGTCTCCGAGCGTGGGATGGCCGGGCACGAGGTCCTGCGCGACCGGCACGGCGAAGCGCTTGGCGAGCACCGAGCCGAGCGCTTTCACCTTCATCTCGCCGAAGCCGGGTAGCGCCCCGATGCGGCGCCGGAGGTCGGTGCCGTCCGCGGCCTCCGTCCAGAGGCGGGACGCGTCGCCGTCGTACTCCTCCGCGACCGTCGCTGCGAGCTCTCGCACCCGCCCCGCCATCGAGCCGGGGAAACGGTGGATCGCGGGCTTCTCGCGGAAGAGCGGCTCGAGGTCGGCCTCCGCGACGGCGGCAGGCTCGAGCGTGCCGAGCCGCTCCTTGAGGCGCAGCGGGCCGAGGAACGCTTGCTGGACGGTGACCTGCTGGTCGAGCGCGAAGCCGACGAGGAGTGCGAACGGATCGTCCGCGAGCAGTCGGTTGGCCGCCTCGTCCTCCGTGAAATAGAGCGCCTCGGGCATGGCTTGATCCTACGCAGACGCCTGCAGCAGGGCGCGGCAACGTTGGACGTACGGGGTCGCCCGCTGCTCCTCGAAGTAGGCGAGTGCTGCGTCGAGCTGCGACGTGTCGCCGCGCTCGGCCGCGAGCAACCCGGCCCACGCCTCGCAGAAGCGGGCGCCGATCCGACCGTAGATCGTGGACGCCCCCACCAGATCGCCGGTCACGGCCGACCTCCCGGCATCGAGCCAAGGATGCGCAGGCTGTCCGTCCGTTAGCGCGAGGTAGTCGTCTCCCCGTCCCAGTTCGACGAGGTGGAGCGGCAGGTCGTAGATCACGTTGTGCGGAACGGAGAGGGCCTCCGCAAGAAGTGCGTCCGCCTCTTCGGGCCGTCCGGCGGCGCGGACACAACGGGACGCCGACGTAAGCATCTCGTTCGCGACCTGGACGTCGAAGCCGGACTCGCGGAAGCTCTCGAGCGCCGGTTCGGCGTCTGCAAGTGCTTCGGCTACCTGTCCGCGGGCGAGCAGGACGCGCGCCCGGGCGGCCAGCACGGGGCGGGTCTGATAGCTCTTCGCCGCGTCGGGGCGGCCGAGGAAATGTGCGGCGGCCGCCAGCGCGGCGTCGAGGTCTCCGTGCCGGTCGCTGTCGTAGACGCGCTCCCCGTCGAGCCAGGAGATGCCCGCTGTGAGGCCGTACCGTTCGCAGAGCTCGCGCGCGTCCCGGTAGCGCGCGGTCGAATCGTCGAGACGGCCGACCTGCCAGAGACAGTTGGCGAGGTTGTTGAGAGTGGTCGAGACCTCGGACACGGCCCCGACGCTCTCGCCGCGCACGACGGCCTGCTCGAGGTCGTCGATCCCGCCCGGATCGCCGGAGTGGACGCGGGCGAGCCCGATCGTCCCTAGCGCGCTCATTGCGAGTCGCTCGTCCCCGGATGCGTCGGCGAAGGCGAGAGTCTCGCGGGCCAGCTCGATCGCCTCGGCAGACTCGCCCTCGAGAATCTCCAGGTGGCGCGCCCGCCCGGCCAATGCCCGGGCGGAGGCGGGGGAGAGCGGCACCGAGCGCGCCAGTTCGAGCGCGCGCCGTCCCGCCTCGAGCGAGCGAGCGACATCACCCCGATGCAGCGTCTCGCGCGCGAGCGCCTGACAGGCTTCGGCGGCCCGCGCGATGTCGTCCAGCGCGAGGAATCCCTCGCATGCTTCCTCGAGCAGATCCGTCGTGTCGACATCCGCCAGGTCGCGGCCTCCGAAGGAGGCCAGGAGTTGCAGCGCTGGTCGCTCCGGATCGCCCGGCTCGGTCAGGTCGACTGCCTCGATCGCGAGCTCGTAGGCTGCGGAGCCCGCGTTGAGCGAGAGCGCACGCTGCGCTCCGTCGGCGAACGCCTGCCGGGCCGGCCCGCGCAGCGCGGTCGTGTCGAGCCCGGCGGCCGCGCTGAGCCGGAGCGCTTCGTAGTAGTGGTGGGCGAGCATCTCGGCGTGGTCCTCGGCGCGGTCGCCGGCGAGAGACCCGAGCCATTCCGCAGCGCGGCGGTGCTTCTCTGCTCGCTCCGCGCGTGGAATCTGGCCGTACGCGACGTCCCGGACGAGGGCATGGAGGAAGGCGTACTGAGTCTCGCCGGCAATCGAAGAGCGGCGGTCGCGGCGGACGAACTCCTTCCGCTCGAGCGCATGGAGCAAGCGCTCATCGCCGGCAGGCAAAGCTCCGGGCCAGAAGACCTTGCCGATCACCGAAGCCTCCTGGAGGAGTGCCTTCTCCTCCGCTGCGAGCCCGTCGACTCGGGCTGCGATCAGGCCCTGCACGGTCTCGGGCAGCGCCAGGTCACCGCCCTCGTGCTCGGCAAGCATCCGCGCGTACTCCTCGGCGTAGAGCGGGTTGCCCTCGGCTCGCTGGAGCACCGCCTGCTGCTCGTCGGCGTCGAGCACCGCGCGGTCGAGCAGCCGCTGCAGGAGGACGGCCGTCTCGTCGTCACTGAGCGCGCCGATCGAGAGCATGAAGGCGTTGCGTTTGCCGCCACCCCAGCCGGGCCGCCGGTCGAGCAGCTCCGGCCGGGCAGTCGCGACGATGAGGAGCGGGACCGTGGTCGCCCAGTCCGCGAGGTGGTCGACGAAATCGAGTAGGCCGTCGTCGGCCCAGTGGAGGTCCTCGAACACGAGCACGAGCTGCCGCTGCTCGGCCGCCGCCTCTAGCAGGCGCCGCCAGGCCGCGAACGCCTCCTCGCGCTCCGTGCGCTCCGCGCCCTCGAGGCCGACCAGCGGGCGTGTGTGGCGGGCGAGCCAGTCCCCTTCCCGCTCGTCCTCGGCGAGTGTCTCGACCATGGCTTCGAGCTTCTCCTCCGCCGTCGCGGCGTCGTCCGACTCGAGAATCCCGGCGTGGGCCTTCACGATCTCGCCGAGCGCCCAGAAGCTCACGCGCTCGCCGTACGGGAGGGAGCGGCCCTGGCGCCAGGAGATGATCTCCTCGTCCGCATCCGTGATCTGGAACAGCTCGGCGACGAGGCGGCTCTTGCCGATGCCGGGCACGCCGACGAGGGTCACGAGCTGCACCGACTGCTCCGAGCGCGCCCGGGCGAGTGAGTCCGCGAGGAGGTCGCGCTCGCGCTCTCGGCCGACGAGGGGCGTCCGCAGCTTCTCCTCCACGTCGCTGCCGAAGCGTGAGCGGGCGCCGACCGCCTCCCACACGGTGATCGGCTCGGACTTTCCCTTCGCCTCGACCGGCGGAGCCTCGCGGTACTCGATCGCCTGCCGGGTCGCACGGTATGTCCCCTCGCCGACGAGGATCCCGTTGACCGGCGCCGCCCCTTGCAGCCGCGCGGCCGTGTTGACGACGTCGCCGGCCACCATCGCGTCGCCCTCGCCCGGCTTGGCCCCGAGGGCGACGAGCGCCTCGCCGGTGTTGACCGCGGTGCGGATCTGCAGCTCCTCGCCGATCGAGTCGCGAATCGCGAGGGCCGCACGCACCGCGCGCTCGGGGTCGTCCTCGTGCGCGACCGGCGCGCCGAAGACGGCCATCACGGCGTCGCCGATGAACTTCTCGACCGTGCCGCCGTGCCGCTCGAGCTCGGCGCGCAGCTGCGCGTAGTAGGCCGAGAGCGTCGCGCTGACGTCCTCCGGATCGAGCCCTTCGGCGCGTGCGGTCGAGCCCACGAGGTCGGTGAAGAGGATCGTCACGACCTTCCGCTCCTCCCGCGGTTTCGCCGCTGCCGGAACAAGCGATGCGCCGCACATCCCGCAGAAGCGGGAGTGCTCGGGGTTCTCCTGGCCGCAGGCGGGACACGTGACCATGCACGTACGGTAAACCGCGCAGTCCCGGCGGTCGAGGTCGGCGCTAGGCTCGGTGCATGGAGCCGCTTGACGTTTTCAGGCCCGAGACGCGCGCGTGGTTCGAGCGGAACTTCGCCGCGCCGACGCCTGCGCAGGAGCAGGGCTGGCCCGCGATCGCCGCCGGCGGCCACGTTCTCATCCAGGCGCCGACCGGTTCCGGAAAGACGCTCGCCGCCTTCCTCTCCGCTATCGACCGGTTGACAGCCGAGCCGGGTCGAGGTCTGCGCCTTCTCTACGTGTCGCCGCTCAAGGCGCTCAACTACGACGTCGAGCGGAACCTGCGCGGGCCGCTTGCGGGCCTCCGGTCCGAGCTCCGGGTCGCGGTTCGCACGGGCGACACACCGCAGAAGGAGCGCGCGGCGATGCTCCGCGAGCCGCCCGACATCCTGATCACGACGCCGGAGTCGCTCTTTCTCCTCCTCACCTCGCGGGCGCGCGAGCTGCTGCGCAGCGTCGACACGCTGATCCTCGACGAGGTGCACGCAGTCGCCGGCACGAAGCGCGGTGCCCACCTCGCCCTCTCGGTCGAGCGGCTCGAGGCGCTCGCGGCGCAGCCGCCGCAGCGGATCGGCCTCTCGGCGACCCAGCGGCCGCTCGAGGAGATCGGGAAGTTCGTTTCCGGGGGCCGCGCGATCGAGCTCGTCGACGCAGGCGTGGCGAAGGAGCTCGACCTCGAGGTCGTCGTCCCGGTTGAGGACATGCGGGAGCCGGGCGGCGAGAGTCGCGAGGAGGGCTGGGAGCCGCGCTCGATCTGGCCCTCGATCTACCCGGCCCTGGTGGAGCTGGTTCGGGCACACCGCTCGACGATCGTCTTCGTCAACAACCGCCGCCTCGCCGAGCGGCTCGCACTGCGCCTCAACGAGCTGGCGGAGGAGGAGATCGCGCGCGCCCATCACGGGTCTCTGGCGCGCGAGCAGCGGACGCAGATCGAGGAGGACCTGAAGGCGGGCCGGATCCCGTGCCTGGTCGCGACCTCGTCGCTCGAGCTCGGCATCGACATGGGCGCCGTCGACCTCGTGATCCAGGTCGAGTCGCCGAAGTCGGTCGCGCGCGGCTTGCAGCGCATCGGCCGCGCCGGCCACTCTCTCGGCGAGGTCTCGCGCGGCCGCATCTTCCCCAAGTTCCGCGCCGACCTGCTCGAGTGTGCGGTCGTTGCGCAGCGGATGCGGGAAGGCCTGATCGAGGAGACGCAGATCCCGCGCAACCCGCTCGACGTCCTCGCGCAGCACATCGTCGCGATCTGCGCCGACGAGGAGGTCGAGATCGGCGAGCTGCACGAGCTCGTCCGCCGCGCGTACCCCTTCGCCGATCTCTCGCGGGCACAGCTCGAGAACGTCCTCGACATGCTCGCGGGCCGCTACCCCTCGGACGAGTTCGCCGAGCTGCGGCCGCGGATCATCTGGGACCGCACGGCGGGCGTCCTCCGCGGCCGGCCGGGCGCGCGGCGGCTGGCCGTCACGAACGCCGGCACGATCCCGGACCGCGGCCTCTTCGGCGTCTTCATCGCCGGGGAGACCGGCGGGCGCGTGGGCGAGCTCGACGAGGAGATGGTCTACGAGGCCCGCGCCGGCCAGGTCATCGTTCTCGGTGCCTCGTCGTGGCGGATCGAGGAGATCACCCGCGACCGCGTGCTCGTCTCGCCGGCGCCGGGAGTCCCGGGCGCCGTCCCGTTCTGGAAGGGCGAGGGAGTCGGCCGGCCGTACGAGCTCGGCGAGGCGATCGGCAAGTTCGCGCGCGAGCTGCTCGCTGCGCGCGACCCGAAGGTGCCGGATCTCGACGAACGCGCCGAGCGGAATCTGATCGCCTTCCTCCGGGAACAGGAGAAGGCGACCGGCGCGCTCCCGTCAGACCGGACCGTTGTCGTAGAGCGCTTCCGCGACGAGATCGGCGACTGGCGCCTCTGCATCCTCACGCCCTTCGGCGCACGTGTCCACGCGCCCTGGGCGATGGCCGTCGGCGCTCGGCTGCGCGAGTCGCTCGGTCTCGAAGTGCAGTCGATCTGGTCGGACGACGGCATCGCCTTCCATTTGCCCGACGCCGACTCGCCGCCGGCGACGGACCTGCTGATGCTCGATCCGGACGAGCTCGAGGATCTCGTGCTCGCCGAGGTGGGGCAGACGGCGCTCTTCGGTGCGCGCTTCCGTGAGAACGCGGCGCGCGCTCTCCTCATCCCGCGCCGCCGGCCCGGTGAACGGACGCCGCTCTGGCAGCAGCGGCTCAAGGCGCAGGGGTTGCTCCAGGTCGCGCGCAAGTACTCGAGCTTCCCGATCGTCCTCGAGACGTACCGCGAGTGCCTGCAGGACGTCTTCGACCTCCCGGCGCTGAAGCGGCTGCTCGGCCGGCTGCGTGCGCGCGAGCTCGACCTCTTCGACGTCGAGACCGCGTCCGCGTCCCCGTTCGCCTCGTCGCTGCTCTTCGACTACATCGCCACCTACATGTACGAGGACGACACGCCGCCCGCGGAGCGGCGTGCGCAGGCTCTCTCGCTCGACCGCGACCTGCTGCGGGAGCTGCTAGGCCAGGAGGAGCTGCGCGAGCTGATCGACCCGGCCGCGCTCGCCGAGGTCGAGGCATCGCTGCGTCCGTTCCCGCAGGATCCGGAACGCCTCTACGACCTGCTTCGCCTGCGCGGCGACCTCTCGAGCGGCGAGTTCGACGAGGCGCATGCGGCGATCCTCGAGGCGGAACGGCGCGCGATCCGCGTGCGCATCGCAGGCGAGGAGCGGCTCGCCGCGGTGGACGATGCGGGCCGATATCGCGACGCGCTCGGGGTCGTGCCCCCGTCGGGTCTTCCCAGCGTGTTCCTCGAGCCCGTGCCGGACGCGCTCCGCTCCCTCGTCGCCCGGTGGGCACGCGGGCGCGGGCCGTTCACCACCGCTCAGGCCTCGGAGTGGTTCGGGGTCGACGTCGAGGAGGAGCTCCGCGGTCTGGAGCGCGAGGAGAAGCTCGTCCGCGGCGAGCTCCGCCCGGGCGGCTGCGAGCGCGAGTGGTGCGATCCCGACGTTCTGCGGCGGCTGCGGCGCGCGTCGCTCGCGGCCCTGCGCCGCGAGGTTGAGCCCGTGGAGCAGGCTGCGCTCGGCCGCTTCCTCTCCAGCTGGCACGGGATCGACCGCCGTGCGTCGCTGCGGGAGGCGCTCATCCCATTGCAGGCTCTCGCGCTGCCGGTTGCACTCTGGGAGGCGGAGGTGCTGCCGCGGCGCGTGCCCGACTACCGGGCCGAGCAGCTCGACCAGCTCTGTGCCTCCGGCGAGCTGGTCTGGGTCGGCGCCGGCCTCGACCGTGTCGCCGTCTTCTTCCGCGACGACGCCCCGCTCCTCGGGCGTCCCGCCGGGACGCCGTTGCCGGAGGGCGAGGCGCACGATGCGATTCGCGCCGCCCTTGACGGCGGCGCGCTCTTCTGGGACGGGCTCCTCTCCGCGACGGAGGCCGACGCCGAGACGGCGCTTCCCGCTCTCTGGGATCTCGTCTGGAGCGGCGAGGTGACGAACGACTCCTGGTCGCCATTGCGCGCGGAGCGGCGCTACCAGCCGCCGCGACCCGACCGGCGCGCGCGGCGCTTCTCCCGCGCGCGCGCACAGCGCCCGACTGCGACCCAGGGACGCTGGTCGCTCGCGGCCGGGCTCTTCGCCGGGGCCGAGCCCGACCGGCGCTCGCTCGCGGAGCTCCTGCTCGAGCGGCACGGCATCGTCACCCGCGACGCCGTCCGCGCCGAGGGGATCCCCGGCGGCTATAGCGCGGTGTACGGGGAGCTGCGAGCGCTCGAGACGCTCGGCTCCTGCCGGCGGGGCTACTTCGTGGAGGGGCTCGGCGGTGCGCAGTTCGCGCTCGGCGGGGCCGTGGAGCGCCTGCGCGAGCTGCGGACGCGCGAGGACGACGAGCCTGAGCCGCTCGTGCTCGCCGCCGCCGATCCGGCTCAGCCGTATGGCGCGGTCCTGCCGTGGCCGAAGCGCGCCGGGGCGCGGGCGGCCCGCGTGGCGGGAGCGCACGTCGTCCTGCTGGGCGGCGAGCCGGCGCTGTTCGTCGAGCGCGGCGGCCGCTCGCTCGTCCCGCTGCGGGAGCCCGACGAAGAGTGGCTACGGCCTGCCCTTGCGGCGCTCGTCGGCTTCGTCAAGCGGGGCGGCGCGAAGCGCCTCGCCGTCGAGCGCTTCGACAGCGAGCCGGTGACGGAGACGCTCGTCATGCCATTGCTCGTCGAGGCCGGCTTCCTCGCCGGGCCACGCCGGGCCGTGCTACGCGCTTAGCGAGCGAAGAGGGCGCTCACCCGGTCCATTTTGTCCCGGAGTGACCCCCACGCGGACGGGGCGAGGACGGTGGTTCTATGCCACCTCTCGACTACGACCACGGATCTTCGTCGTGTTGGGGAAGGCCGTCGAGGATCTCGTACCAGGGCGCCTTCGACCCAACGAACATGTGGGCCGTCGGCTTGAGCGTAGGCTCGTCGATCAGTGATCCGTACGGCACCCGGATGCTGCCTTTGTAACCCGTCCAGGAAAGGAGGGAGTAGCACTTCCCGCAGCGGCGCGAATGGTGCCCGTTCGGATCGCCGGTGACTATCACTGATTCCGCACCGTGGGTGATCGTGAACTTCTCGGGTTCGATCTCGCCCCAAGGGAGGAACGCGGAGCCAGTCATCGCTCGGCAGCGGGAGCAATGGCAATTGAACGCGGCAACGAACTCGTCCGCCACCTCGAAGGCTACGGCGTCGCAGGCGCAACGTCCGTTGAGCATGACGACACTAGATCGACACGCGAGAGTGGGCTGAGAGTCGAGATTCGTCATCGGGGCAAGTGTTCCGGAACCCGCTCGTCCGAGGCGAGTTCTCACGCCTCGACGAGCTTGTAGCCCGAGCCGCGCACCGTTACGAGCCGCTCGGGCTGGGTGGGATCGCGCTCGATCTTGCGGCGGAGGTTCGAGATGTGCACCTCGCAGGCGTGCTCGTCGCCGACGTGCTCGCTCGCCCACAGGTGCTGCATCAGCTCGCGACGCGAAACGACCGACTCCGGCTGCTCGGCGAGGAGCGAGAGGACCTTGAACTCCGACAGCGTGAGGTGGACGCGTTCGCCGTCGACGAGCACCTCGTGCCTGCCGAGGTCGATCTGGAGGCCGCCGAGCTTCCGCACGGTCGCGCCGCCGACGGCGCGGTCGAGCTCGCGGCGCCGCAACATCGCCCGCACGCGGCTGAGCAGCTCGGCGCTCGAGAACGGCTTCGTCACGTAGTCGTCCGCGCCGAGCTCGAGCCCGAGTACCCGGTCGGACTCCGCGTCGCGGGCCGTCAGCATCAGGATCGGGACGTCGCTCTCCGCGCGCAGCGCGCGGCACACCTCGACGCCCGACAGCCCGGGCAGCATCACGTCGAGGACGACGAGCGCGTACCGGCCCGAGCGGCCCGACTCCAGCGCCGACTCCCCGTCCCGTTCCTCGTCGACCACATAGCCCTCGCGCCGCAGCGTGAAGGCGACGACGTCGCGTACCCCCGCGTCGTCGTCGACGAGCAGGATCCGCTCGCCGTTTCCGCCCGTCACGTTCACGCCGCGGGCACCTTCTCCCGCACCTGCGCCGGTGCGAGCAGGATCCGGAAGACGGTCCCCTCGCCTGGTGAGGAGTCGAGTTCGATCCGGGCGCCGAGCGTTCGCACCGACTCCCGCACGATCGCAAGCCCGAGGCCGAAGCCGTGGGCGTCGCGCTCGCCGCGGTAGAAGCGGTCGAAGACGTGGCGCTGCACCTCGGGGCTGATACCCGGGCCCGAGTCCTCGACCTCGATCGTGACCGTGTTCCCG
>DASXOM010000073.1:0-3209 GCA_036494245.1 Gaiellaceae bacterium | reverse complement strand
GACGCCGATCTACGAGATCCTCGACCGGACGCCGAAGATCCCCGACAACTGCCAGTGGGGCCTCTTCCTCCGCAACCACGACGAGCTGACCCTCGAGATGGTCACCGACGAGGAGCGGGACTACATGTACTCCGAGTACGCCAAGGACCCGCGGATGAAGCTCAACCTCGGGATCCGACGCCGCCTCGCGCCCCTGCTCGACGCCGGCCGCGACGAAGGGGAGCTGCTACACGCGATCCTCTTCTCGTTACCGGGTTCACCCGTGCTCTATTACGGGGACGAGATCGGCATGGGCGACAACGTGTACCTCGGTGACCGGGACGGCGTGCGCACCCCGATGCAGTGGTCAGGCGACCGAAACGCCGGCTTCTCGCGCGCCGACTGGGCGCAGCTCTACCTCCAGCCGCTGATGGATCCCGTCTACGGCTTCCAGGCGGTGAACGTCGAGGCGCAGCTGCGCACGCCGAACTCGCTCCTGCGCTGGATGCAGCGTTTCATCGCGCTCCGCAAGGAGCACCCCGTGTTCGGGCTCGGCACCTACAAGGCGCTGCCCGGCGACAACACGCGGATCTTCTCCCACATCCGCACCTGGGAGGAAGACGTAGTCCTGTGCGTGCACAACCTCGCCCGCTCGGCGCAGGCGGTTCAGCTCGACCTCTCGGAGTACGCGGGGATGGTGCCTGTGGAGATGCTCGGTCGTACGGCCTTCCCACCGATCGGGGAGCTGCCCTACCTCCTGACGCTCGCGCCGCGGGGATTCTTCTGGTTCCAGCTCAGGCAGGAAGAGCAGGTGGAGTGAGATGGACGAGCAGTCGTTGATCGAGTACGTGACCCGCCAGCGCTGGTATGGGGCGAAGTCGCGGACGGTCTCGCACGCGGAGGTGCTCGATACCGTCACGATCCGCCAGGCCGAGCCGCAACTGTCGCTCGCCCTCGTCGAGATGCGCTACGAGACGGGAACGCACGACGTCTACCAGCTCCTCGTCTCGGGCGGGGACGAAGACGTTCCCTTCGACGGGCTCGCCGAGAACGTGGGGATCGGGCGCGAGATCGTGAGCGCAATGCGGGCCGGTCTGACGATCCAGGGCTCGGAGGGCGTGGCCGAGTTCAGCCCGGCCGAGGACTTCTCCGCGCTGGGCCGCGAGCTCGGCGCCGTGCGGCTCGTCTCCTCCGAGCAGTCGAACAGCTCGATCGTCTTCGACGATGCGCTGATCCTCAAGGTCTTCCGCCGCCTCGAGCCCGGGATCAACCCGGAGCTCGAGATGCTCCGCTTCCTCACCGAGCAGGGCTTCCGCAACATCCCGGCGCTCGGCGGCTGGTACGGCTACTCCGGCGGGCCGCTCACCGCGACGCTCGGGCTCCTACAGGAGTTCGTCGCCGGCGCGATCGGCGGGTGGGAGCTCGCGCTCGGCGAGATCGCGTCCGCGCCGGAGAGCTTCCTCGACCGGTTGGGACGGCTCGGCGAGGTGACTGCGCACATGCACACGGCGCTCGGCGCCGATCCGAACGATCTCGCCTTTGCGCCGGAAGAGCCGAGCGTCGAGTCGCTCGGCCTCCTGACCGCGACGGTGGACGAGGAGATCGCGCGGGTCTTCCTCTCGCTGCCGGACGACGACGAGCGCCTCGCGCCGATCGCCGGTCGGGGCGAGGAAGTGCGCGAGCAGCTGCGCCTCCTCACCCACGCCGGGTCGAGCGGACGCGTGATCCGCACCCACGGCGACTACCACCTCGGCCAGACCCTCTGGAAGAGCAACGACTGGATCCTCCTCGACTTCGAGGGCGAGCCCGCGCGGACGCTCGTCGAGCGCCGCCGCAAGCGCTCGCCGCTGAGGGACGTCGCAGGGATGCTGCGCTCCTTCGCCTACGCGGCGACCGCCGCCGAGCTCACCCGCGACGCCGACGTCCCGGAGGACTGGGAGGAGCGTGCGCGCGAGCGGTTCCTCGAGAGCTATCTCGAGACCGTCGACCAGGCGCTGCTGCCGCCGGGCGAGGCCGCGATCGAGCGCCTCCTCGCGGTGTTCGAGCTGGAGAAGGCCGTCTACGAGCTGCGCTACGAGCTCGACAACCGGCCCGACTGGGTTGGAATCCCGGTTGCGGGTATCGAGCGGCTCATGCACCAGGCCGCGGAAGCGCTGTGACCGTCGACCTCGGCGCCAATCCCCACGGCGTCCTCGGGGCTCATGAGGCCGAGGACGGCGTCGTCGTGCGCACCCTTCGGCCCGAGGCTGTAGGTGTGCGCGTCCAACCAGCGGGGGTCGAGGCGCAGCTCAAGGATCCGGGGGGCCTGTGGGAGGCGCTGCTGCCGAAGGCGCGGCTGCCGCTCGACTACGAGCTCGAGGTCGAGTACGCCGACGGGAACACGTTCACCGTCCGCGACCCGTACTCGTTCCTGCCGACGCTCGGCGAACTCGACCTCCACCTCGCCATGCAGGGCCGCCACGAGCACCTCTACGAGCGGCTCGGCGCGCACGTCCGTGACATGGACGGGGTCGTCGGCACCGCCTTCGCAGTCTGGGCGCCGAACGCCCGCTCGGTCTCGGTCGTCGGCGACTTCAACTCCTGGGACGGGCGCCTGCATCCGATGCGCTCGCTCGGCGCGTCCGGGATCTGGGAGCTGTTCGTGCCGGGCGTCGAGGAGGGGACGAAGTACAAGTTCGAGATCAGGACGCACGACGGCCGCTTGCGGCTGAAGAGCGACCCGCTCGCCTTCCATACCGAGGTGCCCCCGGCGAACGCGTCGGTCGTCTGGGAGGACAAGCACGTCTGGCGGGACCAGGAGTGGCTCGACCGCCGCGCGACCGCGGACCCGCTGCGCGGCCCGCTCTCGGTCTACGAGGTCCACCTCGGCTCGTGGCGGCGCAACCCGCTCGACGACAACCGTCCGCTGAGCTACCGCGAGCTCGCTGACGAGCTCGCCGACTACGTCTCGGACCTCGGCTTCACCCACGTCGAGCTGCTGCCGGTGATGGAGCATCCGTTCTCCGGCTCGTGGGGCTACCAGGTGACCGGCTACTACGCGCCCACCTCGCGCTTCGGCTCGCCCGACGACTTCCGCCACCTCGTCGACGGGCTCCACCAGCGCGGCATCGGCGTGATCCTCGACTGGGTCCCCGCCCACTTCCCCCGCGACGACTGGGCTCTCGCCACCTTCGACGGGACGCACCTCTACGAGCACGCCGACCCGCGCCGCGGCTCGCATCCCGACTGGG
>DASXOM010000072.1:0-24542 GCA_036494245.1 Gaiellaceae bacterium | reverse complement strand
GACGCTCGCCGAGAACGCGAAGGTGCAGTACGAGCCCGAGCAGGGCGACAAGGGGCCGCAGGCGACGAACGTGACGCTTGCGTCCGCCTGATTCGAGAGTGGTCAGCTGCGCGCCAATCGCACGGGGCTGCAGCTGCCGCTCGACCTACTGACAAGGAGCGGTGGATGCCCGCGAAGAAGCAGCAGACGCATGCAAAGAGGGCGCGCGAGCTCGCGGTCAAGGAGAAGCGCGAGCGCAAGCGGGCGAAGAAAGCCGAGCGCTTGGCCGCCGCCGAAGAAGGTCTCGTGATGAACGAGGACGGCAACTGGGTCTCTCCCGAGACGCCGCAGGACGAGAGTGACGAGAGTGCAGCGGCGTCGGTGCCGGAGCCGGTCGAAGCTTCGTGACCGGTCCTCGTACCGAGGATGGGGTCCCCCACCGCCGTGAACGGTTGACCATGCCGCCCGGCGAGACGGCGAGGGACGAGAGCTGGCCCGGCGCGAACGAGGCCAAGAAGGAGACGCTGCGGCGGAACAACCTCCAACGGCGCGCCCGCGCGCAGGGCTTCGAGCTTCGCCACTCGGACAACGGCTACGCCCTGCTCGACTCGGCGCGCAAGCGAGTCGACGATCGAAGCGACATGACACTCGCGGAGGTCGAGTCGTGCCTCAAGCGCGCCTGAAGCCCGCGCGATGACGGCGGCGGTAGACGATGCACGCTCGCAGGCCTTCGACGCGTTCTTGAGACGACGCGAAGCAGAGGGATACCTGATCGAGACGCGCACCGGCATGCAAGCGGTGATCTATCGCCGCCATCGCCTCCATTTCCTTCTCCGCCTGGTTACAGGTGGAAGCGAGTCGCGTCGACTCTTGGTGTCGGTGGACCGACACGCCCGGATCACCAGTGTCGCGGTGAAGCCGACGGCCTGACCCCGGCCGGACGCAGATTCAGCCGACTCCCACGACGAAGAACGCGATTGCGACGTACTGGCACGCGAGCGCGACCAGCGTCAGCGCGTGGAACACCTCGTGGTAGCCGAAGACGGCCGGTAGCGGGTCCGGCCGGCGCCGCGCGTAGACGACCGCGCCCACCGTGTAGGCGAGACCACCCGCCGCGAGGAGGGCGACCGCCGCAGGTCCTGTGGTTCGCACGAGCTGCGGCATCGCGACGATCCCGACCCAGCCGAGCGCGAGACCAAGGACGGCGGAGAACCACTTCGGCGAAGCGAGCCAGAAGAGCTTGGCGAGGATCGCGGCCCCGGCCCCGATCCAGGCCACGGCGAGCACGACGTGCTGCAGGTTGCCGTGGAGGGCAAGGAGACCGACCGGCGTGTAGGTGCCCGCGATCAGGAGGTAGATGCCGGCATGGTCGAGCTGTCGCATCCTCAGGCGGGCGCGCGGGGTCCACCTGACACGGTGGTAGAGCGTGCTCGAGCCGAGCATGGTCACAGCCGCGGCCGCGAAGACCGCCGCCGCGACGAGCCGCCGTCCGTCCACCGTGCTGACGAATACGGCGCCGACGGCGCAGGCGACGAAGAAGCCGACCTGGTGCAGCGTGCCGCGCAGCAGCGGCCGCGTCGGCAGGGCCGTCTCAGACATCGGGGGCGACCTGCTGCAGGATCCAGGCGTCCGCCTCGTCCTGCTCGATCCCACGACATGCGGCGATCTCGGCTGTGAGCAGCTTGCGGGCCTGACGGAAGAGCTCGTTTGCAATCGGCTTGCTCGAAGCGGTGGTGAGCCGCCGCTCGCGGTCCAGACCCTCCCGGACGATCTCCGCCAATCCCCCGATCTCGCCGGCCGCCAGCTTCTCCTGCGCGAAGCGGCGACGCCGCGACCAGTGCTCGACCGGCGATGCCACGTCGGCTCCCAGCGTGAGCCGCACATCCTCCAGCTCCGGCTCCCCGGAGAGGCTTCGCAGGGTCTCGCGCGCCCGGACGAGCGGGAGTGTCACCCTCAACCCGGTCTCGAGGACGAGGATGATCGTCGCGGGCTGGGTCCCCTCGGCGGCGTGCGTGGACTCGACACGGCCGATGCCGTGTGACGCATAGACGATCACATCGCCGGCTGCAAGGCGCAGCGACGACCGGGCGGCCGGTGGCATCGGTGGGGTCCTCATGCGTTCATCATGCTCACGCCCTCGGTGCGCGCTCGAGTCCTGGGCGCGCGTTGTCGCGGTCGAGAGACTGCATCGCGCCCCCATCCGCCACGGCTCGCCGGCTGATGGCCGGAAAGTCGCGACGCTTGTTGGACTCGCACTGTAGCGGCGGCCTCGCGCCGCCCATCGTACGGCGATGGCTTCGGCTCAGAGGGACACCCGGCAGGAAATGGTGTGCCGGTCCGTCGAAACTACGGTCCCGTTCGCGTGACTGCGACCTTTGCGGTCGGACTGGCGGTGTCTGGCGCTCCCTCCGCCGTGTCACCCAACGGCAGCGAGATCCAGACGTCGGCTCCTCCGGACGTAGCCTCGGAGAGCCCTACCCCGCCGCCGTGCGCGGCCGCGACGAGCTCGACGATCGAGAGACCGAGCCCCGACCCGCCGCCACTGCGCGCCTCGTCCGCGCGGCTGAAACGGTCGAACGCGCGCTCCCGGAACTCGGGCGGGAAACCGGAGCCGTCGTCGCTGACGTGAAGCTCGACGAGCCCAGCCCGTTCCTCGGCACGGAGCACGACGGTCCCTTGACCGTGCGTGAGAGCGTTGTCGACGAGGTTCACGAGCGCCTGGCCCGCGCGGAGCGGATCGGCGTCGACGTGGAGGTGGGTCTCCTCGACTCGGAGCTCCCTTCCCAACGAGGCGGCTCGGGTCGCGAAGCGCAGCGCGGCGTCGGCCAGGAGCTCTCCGGCCGCGCAGACCTCTCGGCGGATCGGCAGCGGTCCCTGGTCGGCGCGGGCGATGAGAAGCAGATCGTCCGCGAGCCGGGATAGACGCTGCGTCTCGTCGGCGGCGGAGCGCAGCGCCCTCTCGAGCTCCTCGCGCGAGCGAGGGCGGCGCAGCGCGAGGTCGAGCTCGGTGCGGAGCAGGGCGAGCGGGGTCCGGAGCTCGTGACTCGCGTCGGCGACGAAGCGCCGCTCGTGCTCGACGGCCGCCTGCAGACGGGCGAGCATGTCGTTCAGCGTCACCGCAAGCCGGGACACCTCGTCTCCCGCCGGCGGCACGGGCAGCTTGCTCGGCTCGCCCGGAGTCACCGCTTCGGCGCGGCGGCGTAGCACCTCGACGGGACGCAGCGCTCCTGCTGCGAGCGCGTAGCCGCCAAGCGAGGCCGCGAGCAAGGCCAGCGGCAGGAAGATCAAGAGCTCGTGGCGCAGATGGTCGAGCGACTCGCTGCGCGGCTCGAGCGACCGCGCGAGAACCGCAACTCCCTGGCGCGACGGCGCGGGCCGGACGAGCACACGCCACTCGTCCCTTTCCCCGGGCAGCCGCGTGTTGAGGAACACCTGCCGGCCGGCCTCCGCCTCGGCGAGTAACGCCCGGCCCACGAGCGGCGCCGCTCCCGCCGGCTGCGAGTTGAGCAGCCGCCCCTGCGCGCCGAACAGTTGCGCGAGCGTCGGGCCGCTGCCCGTGTCCGCGTCGACGTTGCCGCTGTGAATCTCCTCCCGGGACTGCCCCACCAGCGTCTGGTCCACGGTCCGGAGCAGCTCGTTTGCGACGCGCCGGTAGACGAAGAGCCCGACGACGGCGAGGACGACGGCCATTGCCGCGGCGAAGCCGAGCGTCAGGCGGACGCGGATCGGAACCCGGCTCACGGTTCCGCCCGCAGCCGGTAGCCGACGCCGCGGATTGTCTCGATCGAATCGCGGCCGAACGGGCGGTCGATCTTCTCTCGCAGGTAGCGGATGTAGACGTCGATGACGTTCGACCGGCTTTCGAAGGCCATATCCCAGGCCCCGTCGAGCAGCTGGGTGCGGCTCAGCGTCAGGCCGGGCCGCCGCATGAACAGCTCGAGCAGCGCGAACTCCTTGGCAGACAGGTCGAGCTCCTGGTCGCCGCGCCATGCCTTGTGCGCCGCCGGATCGAGGCGAAGATCGCCGATCTCGAGCACAGGCGGCCTCTCCGCCGGCGCCCGCCGAGTGAGAGCGCGCAGCCGCGCGAGGAGCTCCTCGAACGCGAAGGGCTTCGCGAGATAGTCGTCCGCACCGGCGTCGAGACCGCTGACCCGGTCGTCGACGGCATCACGCGCCGTGAGCATCAACACCGGCGACCACACTCCGTTGCCGCGCATCCGCCGGCAGATCTCGAAGCCGTCCGCTCCCGGCAGCATCACGTCGAGGACGATCGCGTCGTAGGAGACGGCCTGCGCCATCCAGAGCGCCTCCTCGCCCCGGTCTGCGAGATCGGCCGCGTACCCCTCCTCGCCGAGGCCACGCCGGAGGAGCTCGCCCAGCTTCCTCTCGTCCTCGACTACCAGAACACGCATCGCGGAGTCATTGTCGCTAGGGGCTTCACCCGGTCGTCGGATGCGTCGGCGTCGTGCCGCCGGGAGCGAGGAGATCGAAGCCGTCCGGAGTGTTGAGCAGCCCGGGAGCGGTGCCCGCGTGTCCGTCCGCCCCGTACTGCCAGACGAGAGCCCGGGTCGACGGGTCGATCGCGACCATCCGGTCGTTGTAGTCGTCGTTGACCATGAAGACGCCGGAAGGGAGCCGCTCGACGAGGGACGGGTGGTCGAGCAGGCCGGAGCCGCTCGTGGGCTGGTACCGGTACAGGATCCGGCCGCGCCGGTCGAACTCGACGATCCCTCCCGGGTGCTCGTAGTCGGCCACGAGGTAGCGGTCTGGCCCGAGCTGCTGCGGATCCGAGGGGTAGCCGATCGCGAGGTGCGCGGCCCAGACCTTCCGTCCGGAGGGCGTGAGCTCGTCGATCCAGCTGCCGTTGATCTCCGAGACGAGCAGGTTGCCGTTCGCAAGCGGCGTGTCGCCGTTCGGCGAGCCGAGCGCGGCCGGCGGGTCGTGCGCGCACCGGCCCGGGGTACCGATCTGATGCACGACGCTCTTCGTGCGCGGGTCGATGATGAGGACGCGGCAGTTCCCGGCGTCGGCAACGCTCATCTGGCCGTTGGCGAGCACGTACGTGTCGTCGGGGGTGTTGAGGTACCCGGCGGCAGTTCCCGGACTGCGCGGGTGCCCGTACTGAAAGGTGATCCTCCCCGACGGATAGGCGATCTCGACGATCGTGTGGTTGTCCTCCTGATTGGAGACGATCGCAGTCCCGTGGCGGATGAAGAAGGCGTCGTCGGGGAAGTAGAAGCCGCCGTGCGGCGCCGCTCGGCCCGGAGACGGGTATCTCCAGACGACCTTGTCGCGGTCGTCGAGGAGGAGGAGCCGGTCGCTGCCCCGGTCGGCGATAAGCAGCTTGTCACCGGCGAACGGCGAGCCGGCGCCGGGGTCGCCGGCTCTACCGAAGCCCACGTTCGGGACGACCATCTGGACGGCGGCGATCGGCTGCCGGCCGCTCGACTCGCCGCCGACGATCCAGAGCCGCCCGTTGCTCACGGCGGCGCCGGCGTAGGCCACCGCGACTCGCAGCGACCCTGCACGCAGAAACGAGGTTCCGCGCGGCTGGAAGGCGTAGACGGCTTTGGTCGGCCCCACGGCGGTGCGACCGCCCGAGAGGTAGATCGTTCCACCGAGCACACCGGCTGCCGCGCCCTCGAGCGGCCGAGGCAGGCGGCCGACCACGCGCGCCGTGCGGCCGGCCGGATCGACGAGCTGGACTGCGCCGCTGGGACGGCCGTTCGCATCGAGACCGCCGAAGACGTAGATCCGCGACCCGAGCGCCGCAAGTGCCGGGTAGCGAACAGGAACGGGAAGCGCGGCGACCGCGCGGTAACGACGTCCGTCGGTCGTCGCGAGGACCTGCCGATCCAGCGTTGGGCCGTCGTAGCCGCCGACCACGTATGCGGTGCGGCCGATCGTCACGGCGCTCGCGTCGGCTCGCGCTTGCGGGAGCGCGCCACCGGCGCCCGTCCTTTCGCCGGTCTGAATCTGGGTCGAGCCGGCCGGGGCAGCCGTGCCGCCGCCGACCACGAGCAGGTGCGTCCCGAGCGTCGTACCCGCGGCGTCGTGCGTCGCCTCGAGCAGGCTCCCGTGCGGCGAGAGCGCGCCCGTCCGGGTGTCGAGAACATCTACGGCATTCGTCGACGAGTCGCCTGACCTCAGGCCACCGAGGACGACCAGCCCACGACCGGCGCCACGACGAGGCAGCACGATCTCGCGGCTGACCGGCGCGGCGAGCCGCCAGGGGAGCAGGCCCGCCTCGACGGCAGGGGGCCGCACCGGCGGAGTCGCCTTCGCCTCTCGCGGAGGCGGAGTCGGAGTCGGCTTCGCTTGGTGCCTACGCCCCACGGCCAGCGCCAGCCCGCCGGCCAGCACGATCCCCACCACCACCAACAACGCCGCAGATCTCCGGTCCATGGGGAGCAGTCCACCGGTCGACCGTGAGAACGGGCTGAGCATGCCGGCTCCGTTCCCTATTCGCCTCCCAGCCATCTCACATCGACCTCTCATCGCTCCCGGGCACGCTGGCCCCACATGGCCAAGGATTCCCGCATCGAGCTCGCGCGAGCGCGGGCACGCACGGCAAAGAGGGCGATCGGGCTGCTGACTGCGGTCGTCTTCGGCGTCGCGTTCGTCGGAGCGAAGGCTCATGCGCCCGGTCACGCGAAGGGGAAGGCGAAGTCTCTCGGCGCTCCCTCCTCCTTCCAGCACGCGGTACACCGGAGCATCGCGCAGGGTGGCCAGATCGCTCCGGCAGTGCAGCCTCCTCCGGTCTCCAGCTCTACGTCGTGAGCGTGGACGTCGTGCATCGCCTGCGCGCAATGGGTTGCGACGTCGCGGTGGCGGGCGGCGACCCGGCCAGGGTTGCCGGAGTGCTCGAGCGCTGGGAGGAGGCATTCAGCCTGTTCCGGCCGACGTCGGAGTTGTCGCGCGTGAACGCGTCGACGGCAGGAGTGCTTTCCGTCTCGTCGCTCTTCGCGAGCACGCTGGAAACCGCGCTCGCCGTGGCCGCCGAGACAGACGGCCTCGTCGATCCGACGCTGTGCGGCCGGTGGCGAGAGGTCGCCGTCTCGGGACGAGCGCTCTTCCGGCCCCCCGGCCTCGCACTCGACCTGAACGGCGTCGTCAAGGCGCTGGCCGTGGACGAAGCGGTTGCCGCGCTGGATGGGCCCGGCTTCGTCTCCGTCGGCGGCGATCTGGCCGTGCGCGGTCCCGTGGACGTGGCGCTTCCGGCTGCCGGCTCGATCCGCGTGGTCGCGGGCGGCCTCGCGACCAGCGGCACGGCCTCGCGCGGCGCGCACCTCGTGAACCCGGCGGCAGGCCTTCCCGCCGAGTCGCGATGGGAGCAGGTGACGGCGTCCGGGGTGACGTGTCTCGCAGCGGACATCGCGGCCAAGGCCGGCTTCATCCTCGGTGAAGATGGACCGGCGTGGCTCGACGAGCGCGGCATCCCGGGCCGCTTCGTCGCAGCCGGCGGCGAGATCGTCGAGAACGAGGTCTGGACGAGCGCGACAGGGGTGGTGCAGACGTGCATGTGAGCTCGAGCCCCGCGATCTGGTACGCGGCGCGCGCTTCCGGCGTCGCCGCGTACGTCGTGCTCAGCATCGTCGTCTCGCTCGGCCTGGCGCTCGGCGGCAAGGCGCAGAGCCGGCGCTGGCCGCGCTTCTCGGTGGAGGACATCCACCGCTTCGGCGGGCTCCTCGTCGGATCCCTCATCGGCGTGCACGTCCTGGCGATCGCGGCCGACTCGTTCCTTCCCTTCTCGCTCACTCAGCTGATCGTCCCGTTCACGTCGAGCTACCGCCCGGTCTGGACTGGGCTCGGCATCGCCGCCGCCGAGCTACTCGTCGCGCTTGCGATCACGAACCACTACCGGCGCAGGCTGCCGTACCGGTTCTGGCGGGTGGCGCACTACCTCAACTTTGCCGTGTGGACGTTCGCATCGCTGCACGGGATCATGGCCGGAACCGATCGAGGCGCCGTTTGGCTCGCGATCCTCTACGGCGTCTCTGTCGCGACCGTGCTCATGCTGCTTCTCTGGCGCTTCGGCCGGAGCGTGCTCCGCCTCCGGCGGATCGCGACAGCGGGGGCCGTCACCGTCGTTGCGCTGCCGCTGCTCATCGTCGGCCCGCTCCGTCACTCACCGCCGCTGTGGAACGCCAAGAACGTCGACGAGAGCCTCACCGGCAGCGTGATCCGCAACGGCAGCCAGCTCGAGCAGATCGTCTCCTTCGTCGGACAAGCGCGCCATCCGCAGAAGCTCGTCGTGCGTGCGGACCTCCTCGTGGCGCCGCAGCAGCTGGAGCAGACCTCGCTTCAGCTCGAGTACCTCCCGAGCGGCGACGTCTGTCGCGGGCGTGTCGCGCAGGTGGGCGGCGAGAGCTTCACAGGGACGTGCCGGCTCCCGAACGGCGAGCAGCGCACGATCGAAGCGAGCTGGGTGCCGAACGAGGCCGGAACAGGAGTCGCCGGCAACATCCGGCTGCGCGGCTGATCTGGCTACAAACGCAGCCGCCGAGCGACGAGGGGAGCCCGGACGACCCCGGGCTCCCCGAAGTCCAAGAGACGACTACGGCAGGAAGTACATCGGATTCGGGAGCTTGAAGGCCTTGTCCTCGTGCCCGAAGCTCAGGTCGCTGAACTGGTCGCCGAAGTTGCCGACGATCTCGTAGCCGAGCGACTCGATGTGCTGCCGCGTGAGCGACTTGTACTGATCCGTGTTGCAGGACGCGCCGCCACAGCTCGCGAGCCACGGCGCCGACGTGTCCTTGAGGTACATCTGCGAGTCGGGCACCGACGGGTAGCCGTCATTGACGAGGTTCGACTTCGTGCCGGCGAGCTGCGAGATCGGCCTTCCCGTCAGGAAGAAGACCGTGTAGCCGTCGGCGGCGGCGCGGTCGACGAGCTGGGGCATGCCGAACACAGCCGGGAACACGCCGGCGTTCACGAACGCCGCGTTCGTCGTCGGGTTGAAGACGAAGTTGCTGTAGATCTCGTAGCTGAACGTGTTCAGCGTCGTGTCGTCGATGTCGAACACGACGGCCGGCGTCTCGGATGCGTGCTTGCCGTGACCGTTGAACTTCTTCACCGCCCGGTCGAGATAGTGCGACGCCTTCTTCTCGATCCCGGCCATCTCGTTCGCATACGCGCTGGTCGACGAGGCGAAGTGGAGCATCGTCGTCCCGTTGACCGGATCCGGGACGTTCGACAGCGTGTCGCCGTAATACGCCTTGATCGCCGTCTTGACCTGGTCGACGTTCTGGATCTGATCGGCGCTCGTCGGATGCGCAGGCGGTGCCGGTACCGAGCGGCCGTGCGCAACCGCGCCGGCAACTGCCACGGCGGACGTGGCTACGAGCGTGGCGATCGCCACAACGGCGAGCCGTGCTGGACGCATGCCCCGCAGCGAGGCCAGCAGATGCTGCATAAGAGAACTCCCCCTTGTTTTGTGTCGAACTGGACTGATCCGGAGGGTGTCAGGAAACGCGGCGGGCGTCCACCTGGTGGTCGTCGTCACAAGCCACGTTGACGTAACCGGAGCGGAACGGCTTCGCCTCGCCCGACGCGGGGTCGAACGTGTGGCGCCAGACGCAGCCCGTGTCGTTCGTCAGCAGGTGGATCGAAACGGACGTCTCGGCGGAGGTCGTGCGCACCCGGTGGATGTCGTCGGCCGGCGGGATCAGGACATAGAACTCACCGGGAGCGAGGAAGCGCCGCTCGACGAGCTCGAGCGCGTCGTCTCGCCGCGCGTAGATCTCCTCGTCCTGCTCCCCGCGGTAGAGGCCGACGAGCCCCCAGGCGAGGTGGTCGTGGATCGGCGTCTCGGAGCCCGGCGGCACGACGAGGGAGAAAAGAGACAGCGAGTGATCCTCCGCCCTGTAGAGGAGCCACTGGCCGATGCCGCCTCCCATCCCGCCCTCGGGAGCGACCGCCTGATACTCGGCCGGTAGCCAGTCCGGGTCGGCAAGCAGCTCCGCGAACCGAGGCCTGAGCACCTCGCAGGCCTGCTCCGGCGACGAGGCGGCGGCGATCGTCGCCTGGACGTCCGCGACGAACGAACGCACGACTGCGGTGTCGAGAACGAATTCCTCACTCATGCCGAGTCGATTCTGATCGAACCGCGTCGCTACCGCCGGAAGCGGTACACGCGGGCGTCGTGCTGCCCGAACCAGTCGCGAAAGCCGTTCCTGACGACGCGCACGGTCCGGAACGTCTCTTGCACGTACTCGAACAGGACCTCCCCGCCCGCGATCGGCTGCCCGTCGCGCCTCCGGGGGAGCCCGCTGAAGCCGACCCTGCTCGTGCCGCCGCCACGCCTCACGGCGATGACATAAAGGAAGTCTCCGGCCTCGCGGGTGACGAGCTCGACATCCGTGGTGCTCGCCTTGACCGCTTTCGGCGCGTCGCGAGCAACGAGTGCGGGTGCAACGGCGGACGACGCGAGCTCCTCGAACAGCGGCCGGAGCACGCGTTCCCAGAAGGTCCAGTTCCAGCCTGCCTGCGCGTCGGCGGGTCGGGCGATCTGCGTGAGATGGCCGCCGAAGAAGGCCAGTCCCCGAGCTCCGTTCACGATCGCCTGGTAGGCCATGAACCGCTCCTGACCCAAGGTCGGAAAACGCGGGACGTTGTCGGGATGCTGCTCGGACGGAACGACGCCGCTCCAGGCGACCTGAAGCGTCATCCAGACCGGCTTGCTGCCGGCGGCCTTCACCATCTTGCGGGTGACGGCGCCGACGATCCCGATGTCCCGGTTGCGGCCGCCTGCGTGCTTGCCCGGCGGGTAGGAGACCGGATAGATGTCGGCGCCCGTGATGTCGAAGGCAGGCCGATACGGCACGAGCTGAGCCGCGGTTCCGACTGGAGCCTGGGTGATGACCACGGGATGGCTCGGATCGACTTCCCGCAGCTTCTGGTGGGCGCGCACGAGCCCGGCCACCGGCACCCGGGCGGGCCGGTTGGGGTTGGCCGGCTCGTCGATGCCCTTCCAGGCGCCGAGCGCCGGATGGTCCTTGAGCTCCTCGACGATCCGCGTCAGCAGCGGGGCCTTGGCGGCGAGCGCGCGGGCAGACAGGTCGGGAACGTTGCCGAGTCGCAGCCAGCAGCAGAGGCCGTGCGCTGCGGCGGCGTCCAGCACCTCGCGCTCTGCCGCGATCTGCTGATCGATCGACTCGGGGCTCCAGACCGATCGTCCGGTGCGGATGAAGCTCGCGCCGCCGGCCGCGAGCTCGGCCAGAGCGTCCGCTCCATCCGGCGTCTTCGCGCCCAGGGGCGGCCCATCCGAGAGGATGAGCGGAAAGACCGTTCGCCCCTCCACAACCAGCGCCCCCGTCGCGCGATCGATCTCGACAACGCTCATCGGTTCCTTCTGCCCACTGGGATCTGAGCGACACAAAGCGTCGGGAATAAGCCCGGCTCGGCGGAGTCCTTCCCGATCGACAGCAGCTATCGCATGGCGCGATGGCGAAACGCATCCGGAAGGAGCACGCAATGAAAGGCTTGGTTCTCTCGATCGGCGTCGTGGCCGCCGCGTTGTCCCTCACGTTCGGTCTGAACGTCGCTTCGGCGTCGTCGAGCTCGGCGCGCGCCGCCACGAAGGTCGGATCCGCAAACTCGACGCTGGGGCGAATCCTCGTGGACTCGCACGGCCGCACGCTGTATCTCTTTGCCAAGGACAGGCATGGCAAGAGCGCCTGCTCAGGCCCGTGCGCGGGTTACTGGCCCGCGCTGACGACGAAGGGGAAGCCGACGGCGGTCAACGGGGCCCGCAAGACGCTTCTCGGCACCACCCGGCGCAGCGACGGCCGCTTGCAGGTCACCTACCGCGGACACCCGCTCTACCGGTTCTCGGGAGACACGGCCGCAGGCCAGACCTCCGGCGAGGCACTGACGGACTTCGGCGGCGGATGGTGGGCGGTCTCCCCGGCCGGAAACAAGATCGTGAGCGGCACCCCTGGCCCGGGCTACTAGGACCACGGCTCGAAGCAGCGGTCCGCCAACAAGGGGCCGCCTGAACGAAGGCGGCCCCAACCGATTTCCCTAATGAGAGGAAGGGCTGTGATCATGGAAGCGCAACTGGACGACTCTGTTCAGCCCCGCCGCGAGCTCGCAAGCCGCGTCAGCGGTGGGATCGAGGTGGCGCTCTACTGGAGCCCGTTCGACAACAGCACGACGGTGGAGGTCTGGGACGCCGCCTCCGAAGAGACGATCGTCTTCGTCATCCCGCCGGAGCGTGCTCTCGAGGCCTTCTACCACCCTTTCGCACAGCTCGCTTCGTCGTTCCACGAGCTCGTCCCCGTCGCCGACGCGTGAGCACTCGAAGGCAGCACGTTGCAGGCAGGCCGCCGCCTATTCCCGCCTGACGGGGACAAATCAGCCCTGGATAAGCGGGGCGGCGGCCTGCGACAATCGCTGCATGAGCAACGAGCTCGGTGAATTCCTCAAATCACGGCGCGCGCGGATCCAGCCCGAAGACGTCGGGTTCAATCCCGGCCGCGGCCGCCGTGTCGAAGGACTGAGACGCGAAGAGGTCGCCGCGCTGGCCTCCATCAGCGTCGACTACATCAAGCGGCTCGAGGCGGGCCGGATCCGGCCCTCCGACGCCGTGCTCGACTCTCTCTCGCGCGCCCTCCTTCTCGACGTCGTCGAGCGAGCTCATCTCTTCGCCCTCGCCGGCCGCACGTCCTCGGCGCATGACGCCAACGCTCTCGAGGATGTTCGGCCGGGCCTGCTCCGCTTGCTCGAGGCCCTCGAGCCGCTGCCTGCCTTCATCGTCGGGCCCTGGCTCGACCTGCTCGCTTGGAATCCGACCGCATCGGCCCTCTTCACCGGTTTTGAGCGAAGACCGCCGGCCCAGCGGAACATGGCGCGCCTCATCTTCCTCGATCCGGAAATCCACGACCTCTTCTGCGCCGGCGGGTGGAGCGGGGCCGGCCTCGTCGCGGCGCTCCGAGTCCGTTATGGGAGGGGGAAGCCTGAACCGCGCGTCGAAGCGCTCATCTCCGACCTCATCGAGGGCTCGCCGCTCTTCAAACGGCTCTGGGAGGAGCACGGCGTCGTGAAGAGGATGGGCGGCCGCAAGACATTCAACCACCCGGATGTCGGGGCGATCGAGCTGGACTGGGATCGGCTGACCGTTCCCGGATCGAGCGGACAAGTGCTCATGGTCTACAGCGCCCGGCCGGGCACCCGCGCGGCGACAGCGCTGACTCTCCTTTCAACGCTCGCGGCCACGGCGGCTCAACCGGGCTGACCCGGTTCTCGCGGATCCGATGAGAGATGAACCAAGCGACCCTTAGCCGGGTAGTGTCCTCCGCCGAGCGGGTGCGACTCGATCCGCAGCAGGCGAGCGACCACATCGACCGACTCTTTCGGGCGGCCTGGGCGTTGTGCGGGTCGCGAGAGGACGCCGAGGACCTGGTGCAGGAGACGTACGCGCGGGTGCTGGCCAAGCCCCGCTTCCTGCGCAGCGAGGACGACCTCGGGTATCTCCTCAGGACGCTCCGGAACACGTTCCTCAACCAGAAGCGCACTCAAAGCCGCCGGCTCCGCACCGCCCCGCTGCCAGACGAGCTCGACGTCCTCGCCGACCCGCACGCCACCGACCCTGCGGACGCGCTCGAGGCGGGCGAGGTCTATGCGGCCGTCGCTGCCCTTCCCGCCGACTATCGCGACGTACTCGTCGCCGTCGACGTCACCGGGCTCTCGTACAAGGAGGCGGCCCGGGCACTGAAGGTTCCCGAGGGGACCGTGATGAGCCGGCTCTACCGCGCCCGTCAGCAGATCGTGCGGCGGGTGGACGGCGAATCGGAGTGAGGCGGATCAGCCGGTGCGAACCGTGCCGGCGAGCACCTTTTGTCCCGACGACTCCTCGTTGCGGTCCGCGCGCTCGCGCGTGACGGTCAGCACCTTGTAGTCCGTCGGCGAGACCCCGGCCCAGAGGGTCACATTCGCGCCCTCGTTGAACGTCCCGATCGGCACCAGCACGCCTGTCGAGCTCCTGAGCCAGGCCTCGTAGAAGCGGTCGCCATCGCGGCGTGGAAGTCCCGTCGCGTGCAGATGAATCCGCCAGCCGGAGGACGTCTTCGTCAGCGTCGCCTCGCCGCCGGCCCCGGGCTCGAGCGCGGTTGGCCCGAGGGCGGCCTCGAAGCGCGTGCCCTGCGATCCGGAGCCGACAACGAGGACGACCGCTACCGCAACGGCTGCCACTGCGGCGACCGCGACGCCGCCGAGGGCGAGGCTTCGCGGAGTGCGGGCTTTGCGCGGAGACCGTTGCGCGTCGACGCGCGCCCGCAGGCCGGCCGGAGCTTCGACCTCGTCTCCGGCGCCCTGTAGAAGCGCGACGGCACGTTCCTGCTCGGCGAGTCGATCGGCAAGGATCGGCGAAGCCTCGATGCGCGCCTCGAGCTCTGCGCGGTGTTCGGGCGCCAGGGATCCGTCCGCGAGCGCCGCGAGCTCTTCCTCGCCACCTCGTCTCATCCGCATAAGGACCTCCACGGTACCTCGGTCACACCTGAAAGGACACCGCGCGCCGCTCTCTATTCCCCGGGAATAGACGCGCGCCTTCGGGGTCTTTAGGCGGCGGAGGGGTCAACGACTCGGAAAGGAACGAGCATGATGAACCTTCACCCCACGAAGGGAACTGTAGGGCCTGGCCGCTTCCTGTGGGTGGCCGCGGCAATCGTCGCTGTCGCAGCGGCGATCCTCCCAGCGCAGGGAGCGGCCGCTCGGAACCGAACCGACCTCGAGTCCGCGCACGTGCAGCTCGCAGATCACACACTACGCGTCCGCGGGACCGAAGCAGACGACCGGATCGCGCTTCGGCTCGCGGCCGACAACCCCGCCGTCGTCCAGGTGGACCTCGGCGACAACGGGTCGGCCGACTTCAGCTTCCCGCGGGCAGCGATCGAGAGCATCAGCGTCAAGACGCACGGCGGCAACGACCGGGTGCGCATCGACGACACGAACGGTCCGTTCACCACCGCCATCCCGACGAGGATCGACGGAGGTCCGGGCGACGACACGATCGCCGGCGGTGCCGGTCCGGAAACCCTCGACGGTGGTCCCGGCAACGACACGATCGACGACAACGGCGGCAAGGACGTCTCGGACCTCGGCGCGGGCGACGACATCTTCGTCTGGGACCCCGGCGACGGCAGCGACACGATCGAAGGCAACGACGGCAGCGACACCATGGTGTTCAACGGTGCTGCGGCCTCGGAGACGGTCGACCTTTCGGCAAACGGGGCCAGGTTGCGGTTCTTCCGCAGTCCCGCGAACATCACGATGGATACGCACGGAGTCGAGCAGGTCGACTTCAACGCGCTCGGCGGCGCCGACACGGTCACGGTCAACGACCTCAGTGCGACCGACGTCAAGAACGTCGACGTCGACCTCGCCGGCACGCTCGGCGGCGTCACTGGTGACGGCCAGGCCGACCGCGTCACCGTCATCGGTACTCCTGTGCACGATGCGATCGCCGCCGCGGGCGACGCGTCCGGCATCACGGTCTCCGGCCTCGCGACCCAGGTCGCGATCCAGCACCAGGAGTCGCTCGACCAGCTCTTCATCCTGGGTGTCGGCGGCGACGACGCCATCTCGGCGACGGGTCTCGCCGCGGGGGCGGCCAGCGAGTTCCTCGAGGGCGGGGACGGTAGCGACACGATCGCCGGTGGCCCGGGTGCGGAAACGCTCCTCGGCGGCGACGGCAGCGACTCGATCGACGGCAACGGCGGCAGTGACCAGGCCGGTCTGGGTGCGGGCGACGACACGTTCGTCTGGGACCCAGGTGACGGCAGCGACACGATCGAGGGCAACGACGGCAGGGACAGTCTGGTGTTCAACGGCGCCGCGGCCTCGGAGACGGTCGACCTGTCGGCGAACGGGGACCGGCTGCGGTTCTTCCGCAACCCGGGGAACATCACCATGGACACCGGCGGAGTCGAGCGAGCGGTCTTCAATGCGCTCGGCGGCGCCGACAACGTGACGGTCAATGACCTGACCGGCACCGACGTCACGAGCGTCGATCTCGACCTCGCCGGCGCCCTCGGCGGCACTACCGGTGACGGCCAGACCGACCACGTAGTCGTCAACGGCACCGCTGGAGACGACGCTGCCACCGTCGCCGGCGGGGCAGGCGAGGTGAGCGTGACCGGTCTGGCACCGACACTCGAGCTTCTGCACGCAGAAACCACCGACCAGCTGGACTTCGAGAACTTCGAAGCCGGCGACACGGTGGCCTCCGGCGGACTCGCGGCGGACACGATCCAGCTGTTCCTGGACGGCAGCCTCATTCCGTAGGAGAAGGGCTGCGGGGCCTCCGCTCGGAGGCCCCGCAGTGCATCCTGTGCCGGTGTCCACTGACGGCGTGATCCAAGTCGGGCGCCGCACGGTCCGGGTGACACATCCCGACCGCGTCCTCTTCCCGCGCGACGGGGTCACGAAGGGCGATCTCGCGAAGTACTACACCGAGATCGGGGACGTGATCGTCCCGCACCTGCGCGACCGGCCCTTCACGCTCAAGCGGTATCCGCACGGCATCGACGGCCAGGCGTACTTCCACAAGCAGGCGCCGAAGGGCAAGCCGGCGTGGATCCCTACGCGGCAGTTTCGGACCTGGCCGCGCGAGGGAGAGTCGCGGCTCGTCGACTTCACGCTCGTCAACGAGACCGCCGCTCTCATCTGGATGGTGCAGATGAACTGCATTGACATGAACGCGTGGTACTCGCGGGTCGACAAGCCCGACCGTCCGGACTACGTGGTCTTCGACCTCGACCCGCCGGATTCGCGCAACGGCTTCGCGCAGGCGATCCGCGTCGCGCACCTCATCCGTGCGGCGCTCGAGGACCTCGGGCTGCGCTCGTACCCGAAGACGAGCGGCGCCGACGGCATCCACGTGCTCGTCCCGATCACGCGGCGCTCGTCGTACCGGGACGCCTACGACTTCGCGGAGCTCGTGTCCCGCGGGCTCGAGGCCGAGAACCCCGGCCTCGTGACCACCGAGTGGCTGAAGAAGAAGCGCCGCGGCGTGCTCGTCGACCATCGGCAGAACGGGCACGGGAAGACGATCGCCTCCGCGTACTCGGTCCGGCCGAAGCCGGGCGCGCCGGTGTCCACGCCGCTGCGCTGGGAGGAGCTCACCGAGAAAGTGCGCCCGCGCGACTTCGGCAGGCGGGAGGCGCTGCAGCGCGTGGCGAAGCACGGCGACCTGTTCGACCCGGTGTTACGCGGCGGCCAGGCGCTAGCCCCAGCGCTGCGCCGCCTGCGCACGGACTAGAACTTGGTCGCGTACCGGTCGACGTTGGCCTTGGTCACGGTGAACGGTTGGCCGGCTGGCAGCAGGCGGTGCTGTGGCTGGTACCAGACCCGACCGATCGGGCCGCCGACCGGGTAGGCGTGAGGCTTGAAGTGGTGTCCGGCTAGCAGGTAGTTGGCTGCCCACACGCTGAGGTAGCCGAGCTTGACCGGGCTGCCGACGTAGACGAATTCGGCGGCACCGTTTCGAACGAAATTGGGCAATGGGGAATCCCCCAAGCGGTCGTCACCGTTGCCGGCCGAGAAGACCTGGCCGACTTTGCCCGTCTGGGTGATGGCTTCTGCCGCCGCCCAGGCCTCGGGCGGGGTGATGCCGATCAGTCCTTTGAGGTGGGGGTTGGCGGAGATGAAGCTCTTGACCGAGTCGACGTCGGATTGGTCCCAGCTGCCGATGCCGTGGATCACTCCGTCCAGCTTCATCTTCGGGTAGGTCTGCGCGATGTAGCCCTGGACGAGGCGTGCCCAGGCGGTGGCGATCGGGTACTGGCCGTATTGCTCGAGGATCGCGTACTCGCCTTTGTAGTGGAGCTGGGACGCGAGCGCGTCGGCCAGGGCTTGGCCGTATGCCTTTGGGTCGGACTGGGTTACCCACAGGTCCCGCTTGGCGGCGATGTCGTCACCGGAGGAGATCAGGAGGATCCCCGCCTTCCGGACCTTTGCGAAGGTCTGCGTGAGCGCGGGGTCATAGCCCCCGCTGATGATGGCGTCCACGCGGCGGTCGATCATCGATTGATAAACCTTGCTCAACTCGTAGTCGTTGGGGGCGTTTACGCCGGCGACGATGTAGTGGACGCCGAGCCGTTTGGCCGCCTTTCGACTGCCACTCGCCATCGACTGCACATAGTCTGCGTCCTGGGTGACGAAGGCGATCGTGTACCCCCGGTGCGCCGCTCCGCGGTTCGAGAGGGCGAGGGACACGGCGGCTGCCACTGCGACGAGCCCGGCCGCTACCAGGTAGCGCCGACGGAACGCTCGGCGACGGGGACGAGAACGCGCGGCCGGGGCTGCGGGTGCGGCATCCTCGGCTGGTGCGGGCGCCAGGGCTGCTCCGTTGATCGCGGCCGTCCCCATCGGCGCCTCGAGCGTGGGGTCGTGGCGGAGGATCGCCTGCTGGAGCCGTTGCAGTGCCTCGCTCGGTTCGATGCCGAGATCGTCGACAAGCGTCCGCCGCGCCTCGGCGTAGGCATCGAGCGCATCCGCCTGCCGGCCGGCGCGGTAGAGAGCGAGCATCTGCTGCGCACGGAGCCGTTCGCGCAACGGATGCTCGCGAACGAGGACGCCCAACTCTCCAAGCGTCTGCTCGTGTCGGCCTAGCGCGAGGTCGCAGTCGATCCGATCCATCAGCACGGCAAGCCGCAGCTCGTCGAGTTGCGCCACTTCGTCGCGTCCGCGCGACTCGAGCTGGAGTCCGGCGAGCGTCGGGCCGCGCCAGAGCGACAGCGCTTCCTGGAAACGCTCGGCGGCGGTCTCGAGCTCACCCTTTGCGACGAGGTCGCGCGCGGTCGCAACGAAGCCTCGAATGCGGCTCGCATCGAGCTGCTCGGGCTCGACGTTGAGCCGGTAGCCGCCGGCTGCGGTCGTGATCGGATCGGCGCCCGCGACGCTGAGCGCCTTGCGGACTTTGGAGAGATAGACGTTGACCGCCTTGCGCGCGGTCGGAGGGGGCGCTTCCCCCCACAAGTCGTCGATCAGGCGCTCTCGCGAGACGAATTCGTTCGCGTGCAGGAGCAGGACACCGAGGACGAGCCGCTCCTTGAGCGTCCCGAGCGCGACCTGTTCTCCGTCCTCGACCACCTCGAGAGGCCCGAGGATCCGAAACTCCACCGTGCGGTTTTACCGCTTCGCAGGCCGGATTGGAAGGATCCATCGCGCACCGTCCCAATCCGGTCCTAGTCCGTCTCTTACCCCGGGCCGCCCATCCTGAGCGCGATGGAAAGCGTCGCGTATCACGGGGAGGTATGGACGGACGGCCGCGGCTTCGCCACCGTCCGCCTCCCGAACGACGCCGAGCTCCTGGAGCCACCTGTCGAGTATGAGCTGCAAGACCTCGAGCCTCCGAGTACTGCGCGCGTGACCGGCGAGCTCGAGGACGGCCGCTTCACGATCTACACCGACGAGCCGCACGTGAAGGTCGCCTGGCGATTGCGGGGACGTCGACCCGGGGGCCATCTGCCGCGCCCACACCACGAGGAGGAAGCAACATGAACAAGACCGTTGTCACAACGGCCGTTGCCGCAGTATTTGCACTCGTCATCATGGCCACCGTGGTCGGTTCTGCCCGTGCCACCTACCGGGGCGAGAGCAACGGACGGCTCGCCTTCGGGATCAACATCAACGGCAACACCGACGTCTACTCGGTCCAGCCCGACGGGCAAGGCTTGCAGCGGCTGACCACCGACCCGGGCTTCGACGCCTGCGCCGCCTACTCGGCCGACGGCAACAAGATCGCCTACTGCTCGGGCCAGGGCGGCGGCCCCGTCCAGGTCTGGACGATGAATCAGGACGGCTCCGACAAACAGCAGGTCACGCACATGAGCGTCACCGCGATCTTCCCCGACTTCTCGCCCGACGGGAGCAAGATCGTCTTCTGCGCCGGCGCCTCGACCTTCACCCGCGACATCTATGTCGTCAACAGCGACGGCAGCGACCTCACCCAACTGACGAGCGGCGTCGGAAACAACGTCTATCCCGCCTTCTCGCCGAACGGCCGCAAGATCGTCTTCACCAGTAACCGCACCGGTACCTCGCAGGTCTGGCTGATGAACGCCGACGGCTCGGATCAGAGGCAGCTCACCTTCGATTCGCAGCCCAAGGACCAGGTGCCCGACTGGAGCCCGAGTGGCGGCAAGATCGCCTACCTCGCTGACACGCACGGGATCGCCGACATGGGCAACAGCTGGGGCGACATCTGGGTGATGAACGCCAACGGCTCTCATCAGCACGAGATCACGAGCGGCGCCACCTACTACGGAACGGCCTGGTCGCCGGATGGAAGGCGCATCGCGACGCTGGACTTCCCCAGCCGCACCATCTACACGATCAACGCCAGAGACGGCGGCGACCCGCAAGCGGTTCACCCCGGCGGCCTCCAGTTCGTCCCCGGCTGGCAGCCCCTCGGCTCCGAAGACAGCCAGGGCGACGACCAGAACGACCAATGAAGAGAGTGCTCAGCTGATCGGAGCCGCAGGTGGCCGCCACAGGCGGAGGAGCCCTTGGCTCCTCCGCCTGGCTGAGGAACCGGGCAAGCGATCCAGGGCCGCTTCGTCGGGTGCGGCGGCTCGTTCTTCCATCGCCGGCCACTCCGACGGCGCTCTCCAGTGAGGACAGTGACAATGGCCGGATGGCGTCCGTCGACCTGAGGGCCTTCGTCCGCGCGAACCTGCCCGAGCCGCCCGCGCGCGTGCTCGAGGTCGGTGCGGGCGCGGGCGGCCTCGCCCGGGCGCTCCGAGCGGCCGGCTACGACGTGCTGGCGATCGACCCACGGTCAGACGGTGGCGACGACGACGTGCGTCCTGTCGCCCTCGCCGATCTCGACGAGCCCGCCGGCTCGTTCGCGGCCGCGGTCGCGGTCGTCTCCCTCCACCATGTCGAGCCGCTCGAGGAGTCCTGCCGCCGGCTGGGCGAGGTGGTCGAGCCGGGCGGCACGCTCGTCGTCGACGAGTTCGACGTCGGCGCCTTCGACCTTGGGGCCGCGGCCTGGTGGCTCGAGCAGCGCGCCGCAATCGGCGAGCCGCAGCCGCAGACCGCCGAGGAGCTCGTCGCTGACCACCGCGAGCACCTGCACCCCCTCGAGCGGATCCTCGCGGCGCTCGAGCCGTACTTCGAGCTCGGTCCGCCGGTTTGCGGGCCGTGGCTCCACCGCTGGAACCTCGGCGACTCCCTGCGCGCCGTCGAGGAGGAGTCGATCGCACGAGGCAACGTGCGGGCTGTCGGCGCCCGCCTCGTCGGCCGCCGCCGCGGCTGACCTCACCAGCCGGGCCGGGACGTCGTCCTGAGGATCGCGTTCGTCGTCGCGCCCGTGGCGACCGGGTTGGCCACGAGCCTGTTCCGCCAGAGATCCGCCTCCGACTGGAAGTCCGCCAGCACCGCGAGGCCGCGTCGGTTACGGAGGCCCGACGATGTGTCGGCGCGGGTGCCGATCACCGTGTTGTGGTCGAACATGCACATCGAGCGGTCGCCGCAGTACAGCCCCACCCCGAGCGCGTCGCGGACCGCGTTGTGCGAGGCCATCCCCATCGACATCTCGTCGACCGCGATCGCCTGGCCGGTCGTGCGGCTGACCACGTTGTCCATGATGTCGGTCGCCGAGGAGTGCGTCGTGATGCCCTGCTGCCCGCCGACAACCGTGCAGCCCTCGACCATGCTCATACCCAGGTCCATGTTGAACGAGATGTCGATGCCCTGGCCGAGGCGGTTGCCCAGCATGTCGACGGTGCAGTTGCGGATGACGACGCCCGCGAGGCGGACGTGGATGCCGTCGAGCCTCGCCCCCTGGACGGTCACGCCGTCGATCACGGTCCCGCGCACGCCGTCGACCGTGATTCCGTTCTCGCCGCCGACGACGGTCACGTTCCGGATCTGCACGTCGTCGTGCGCCACGACGATCCCGCCGCTGACGACGGCGCCCGGCTCCCCCTCGAGCACTTCGCGCCGGTCGATCACGAGCGGGCCGGGGTGCACCCCGGCACTCAGGTGGACGACCGGCGGCAGCCGGACGACGTAGGTCGCCGCCGAGCCGCCGAAGGCGAGGACGAGGGCAACAGCCGCGACGCCGCCCAACCTCCCGAGCTCGCCGCCGTCCTCCGCGTAGCCGAGACGAAGCAGCGGGAAGCCGGCCTGGGCGAGGACGACCGCAGCGAGCCAGCCGGCGCCGAAGAGCGCGAGCGCGGGCAGGAGGGGCGCCTGCAGGCCGAAGCCGTAGACGATCGCCAGCAGCGCGCCGAGCTCGAGCGCGCCGAGCGGGACCGTGGCCCACGCCGGCTGGTACGGGAGCAACCGGTGCCAGATCTCGAGATCGAGGAAGAGGCCGACGGCCGCCATGAGCCCCACGAGCTCGACCGGCCACCAGCGATGCAGCGCGCCCGAGAGCACGCAGGCGCCGAGCAGCACCGGCAGCAGCGCCGCCAGGCGCGTCTCGACGCGCCCCCTCACCGTGTACGACACGCTTTGACCTTTCCCAGGAACCGGTGCGCCGCGTACCGCGCGCCGGCCAGAGTGTCGGCGGCCGGGAACGCCCACTGCGCCGGCGCGCCCGCAACGGCGAGCGTCCGCCTTTCATCGGTCAGCCCGGGCACCGTCGAGTCGGGATCGAGCACGAGCCACTCGTCCGCCGTCTCGAGGTCGCGGTCGGCCACGAGCCGCGCGAGGAGCGGGTCGTGCCGGACTCCGCGCAGGAATCCGGTCGCGCAGATCACCTGGGCGCTGCCGTTCAGGGACTGCTCCACCCGGAACCTGCCCTCGCGCGTCGCGCGCTCGAGCGGCGCGTCCCACTGCGCGCCCGCCGGGTACGAGGGCGTGGTCAGCGTCCGCAGGCGCTCGACCCGCTCGCGCGGCGCGAGGCGGTGGTAGCCGTCGAGCCCGCGGCGGGAGAAATACTGGCGCGGCACGTTGAGTGGACGCCGAATCGGCTCGCGCCGGCGCACCGAGACGACCTCCGCACCCGCCGCGAGCGCGTTCAGCCACTCGGTCGCGGCGGCGAAGCCCGCCCCGACGACCGTGACGGTGGGCGCGTAGTCATGCGCCTCGTACGAGTGCACGACCCGCGGATCGTCGCGCAGCTCCTCGGGAACGTTCAGCCCCGGAAGGCCGGGTGCGAGGAGCACATGCCGGAACTGCTCTCCATCGAGGTCGAAGCCGCCGTCGACCGCCCGCACGCGCTCGACCCGGCGCGGCACCAGGCTCTCGTCCCACCCGCTCCGCTCGCGCAGCCGCTCGACGTGCGAGAGGAACTCGTCCACCGTCGGGTGGTACCGGTCGAGCACCGAATCGAGTAGCGGCCGCACCGACCGGCGACTGCGGACGCTCGAGAAGGCGAGCCCCGGGAACGAGGTCGCACAGGTGTGGCCGTCGCTCTCCGAGCGCATCTCGCGCTGCCGGATCGCTGCCGCCCGCACGCGCCAGGCGGCCGCAGGGTCGGCGTCCGTCCCGAAGACCGCGATCTCGCCGGGCGAGAGCGCCCGGCGCAGCGTCTGGTACGCGGTGAATCCCGCGAGCCCCGAGCCGACGACCGCGACGCGGCGCATCTACTTCACCGAGCCCGCGAGCAGTCCCTGGACGAAGTAGCGCTGGAAGGCGAAGAAGATGACGAGCGGGACCAGGAGCGAGATGAACGAGGCCGGCGCGATGATGTCGATGCTCGAGGAGAACTGGCGCAGCTGGCCGAAGATCCACACGGTGATCGGCTGGACGTTGAACGTCAACGAGACGATCAGGTCGTTCCACGTCCAGAGGAACTGGAAGATCGCGAGCGAGGCGATCGCGGGCAGCCCGAGGGGCAGGATCAGGCGCAGGAAGATCCAGAACTCGCTTGCTCCGTCGATGCGGGCCGATTCGAGGATGTCCTTCGGGATCCCGATGAAGAAGTTCCGCAGGAGAAAGATGGCGAACGGGAGCCCGAAGGCGGCGTGGAAGAGGATCACGCTGAAGGTCGTGCCGCCGATGCCGAGGGTGTCGTAGAACCTGAACATCGGGATCAGCGCCATCTGCAGCGGCACCACGAGCAGGGCGATCACGCCGATGAAGAGCCAGTCGCGGCCGGGGAACTCGAGCCAGGCGAACGCGTAGCCGGCAAGCGCCGCCACGATCACGACGAGCAGCGTGTTGCCGACCGCGATGTAGGCGGTGGTCTTCATCGCCCCCGTCAGGCCCGCGTTGTGGATGAGCGCGTCGTAGTTCGAGAAGGTTGCGAGACTGGGGTGAGCGAAGATCTTCCACCAGCCCGCGGTCGCGGTCTCGGATGCGGGCAGGATCGAGGTGATGAAGAGCCCAATCGTCGGCACCAGCCAGAGCAGGGCGACCACGGCGAGGAAGATCTGCAGCGGCAACTTCCCGAGCGCGCGCAGGATCTTGGCGGCGACCGTGTCACGGTCGCGGTGAGCAGGGAGGCGGACCGTCTCGGGGGCGGCGGCCATCAGGCTAGGCGTCTCTCCGGAAACGCCGGATGTTGAGCGCGAGCACCGGCAGCACGAGCAGGAAGAGGAAGACGGCGATTGCCGAGCCGGTGCCGAAGTCGAAGCCGCTGAAGGCCGTTCGCCACATCGCCAGCG
>DASXOM010000071.1:0-1515 GCA_036494245.1 Gaiellaceae bacterium | reverse complement strand
TCCTCGTTTCCACGTGGAACGTGGACGAGAGCGTCGGCGGCGCTCGAGCGGGCGATCATGTGCGACTCCTGGCCGACGACGGGCACGAGGACGACAGCGTCGTCTTCGACCTGCGATCGAGCACGCACGAACTCGTCCCGTTCCGGATCTCGCCGCAACATGGAGGAGAGACGCCCGGGCTGGAACCGCGGCCGCGGATCCGCAAGCCCCTGAAGCGCCAGCAAAGCCGGCTTGACGAAGAGCTCGCACCCGACGAGCGCCGAGACCGGATTCCCCGGCAGACCAAACACGAGCGTCTCCCCGCGGACGCCAAACGCGATCGGCTTCCCGGGCTTCATCGAGACCCGCCAGAACACCTCCTCGACGCCGAGCTCGCGCTCGGCCGCACGCACGAGATCGTGCTCGCCGACCGAGACCCCGCCGGAGGTGACGAGAACGTCGGCGGCGAGTCCTCGCTCGAGGGCGTCCCGGAGCGCCACCTCGTCGTCGGCGGCGGGAGCCTGCGGCTCGACATCCGCGCCTGCGCCGGCGAGCGCCGCGGCAAGCATGACGGTGTTCGACTCGTAGATCTGTCCGTCCCGGAGGTCGGTGCCGGGAGCGACGAGCTCGCTGCCGGTCGCGAGCACGCTGACGCGCGGTCGGCGCGCACACGGCAGGACGGCGATCCCCGTTGCAGCCGCGGCTGCGATGTGCGCCGCGGTGAGTCTCACGCGTGCGCGAACGACCACGTCGCCTGCCGCGATGTCGCCACCGCGAGGGCGGACGTTCGCGCCGGGAGTCGGTGCCGTCGGAATGTCCACTCTGTTGTCATGAACGACAACATGCTCGACAGGGACGACACAATCGGCGCCGTGGGGTACGACCGCGCCGGTCGAGATCGCCGCGGCGCTTCCGGGCTGGAGCGAGCCTCCGAGCGGGCTGCCCGCTGCCGACTCGCCCACGATCGGCAGGGTCCCCGGTAGGTCGGCGGCCCGAACCGCGAAGCCGTCCATCGCAGAGCTTGCGAACGGCGGCAGGTCGACCCGTGCACGAGCGTCCTCCGCGATGACACGGCCGCCGGCTTCGGCGATCGGCACGAGCTCGGACGGAAGCGGACGAGTGGCCGCCAGAACCCGCTCCTGCGCCTCCTCGAAAGTAAGTAGCGAAGCCACGCTGGGCGCATACCGTAGTCGTGACGACTCCAGGGGCTACGGGCTGGACGTGTCCGGCGCCGTCGAGCTCGACGCCGTCTCCAGAGGCGCGGGTCGATAAGCGAGGCTGCCCTGCCACGGCACGAACTGCGCGGGTGACAGCGACGCTGGGAAGGCAAGGTTCGGCGTACCCGCAAGCGCTTGCCCCATGAAGAGCCGCCAGGCGGTCGCGGGCAGCGTCGGCCCCGAGACGGCGGCTCCGTGGACGTCGAGCATCGGGATCTCTCCTCGCGGATATCCCATCCACACGGTCGTCTCGAGCGACGGCGTGTAGCCGCAGAACCATGCGTCCGCGTAGGAGTCGGTCGTGCCCGTCTTGCCGGCG
>DASXOM010000070.1:0-3456 GCA_036494245.1 Gaiellaceae bacterium | reverse complement strand
CTGCACGAGGCTCGAGTCGGTCGGCGACATCTACACCGGGCGCGTGGAGGGCCCGATCCTGTGGGGCCCCGGCAAAGCCGCCGCCGTACGCGACTTCGCGAATCTCGCGGGGGTCGATCTCGCGCAGAGCTACGCCTACGGAAACGGCGACGAAGACATCGACTTCCTGAGAACAGTTGGACATCCGCGACCGGTGAACCCGAAGCCGCAGTTGGCCGCGCTAGCCGAGCGCGAGGGCTGGCCCGTGCGGCATTTCGGGTCGCGTGGACGGCCGGGTCTGGCCTCGGTCGCGCGAACCGCAGCGGCTTACGGCGGCATGGCAACCGCGTTCGGCGCCGGCTTGGGCCTCGGCCTGCTCACGCACAGCCGTCGCGATGCCGTCAACTTCACGACCTCCGTCGGCTCCGATGTCACGCTGGGCCTGGCGGGCATTCGACTCAACGTGACCGGTGGGCTCAATCTGATCGCGCAGCGACCCGCCGTCTTCATCTTCAACCACCAGAGCATCCTCGATGGCTTCACCCTGATGAAGCTGCTGCGCGAGGACATAACGGGCGTCGCGAAGAAGGAGGTCGCCAGCCAGCCAGGGTTCGGCCAGTTCGCGCGGCTCGCGAACATGGCGTTCGTCGACCGCGCAAACACGGCTCAGGCGAAGGTCGCGCTGGAACCGGTCGTCGAGCGGCTCCGCCAGGGTTACTCGATCGCGATCTCGCCGGAGGGCACGCGCTCGGCCACGCCGGCGGTCGGCCGATTCAAGAAGGGGGCCTTCCACATGGCGATGCAGGGTGGCGTCCCGATCGTTGCGGTCGTGATCCGCAACGCCGGCGAACTGCTATGGCGCGGGTCGAAGGTGATGCGATCGGGCACCGTCGATGTCCACGTTCACGAGCCGATCTCGGTGGGGGATTGGACCCTCGACACGCTCGACGAGCGAATCGCCGAGGTGCGAGCGCTGTTCGTGCGCACCCTGGAGGACTGGCCTACCGGGGAGGTATAGGACGGGTCCTCACCCGCCGGAGTCGCCGCGGGCCCGGCCCATGTACCGCGAGATCGCCTCCGCCCGATTGACGGCATCCAGCTTTCGAAGGATGTGCTTGACGTGGGACTTCACGGTCCCTTCCTTGATGATCAGCCGTTCGGCGATCATTGCGTTCGAAGCGCCCCGAACCATCATCGTCAGCACCTCGGCCTCCCGGGGTGTGAGCAGCTCGTCGATCATCGCCGGGGCAGCCGGCGTCTCCAGCGTCTCGCCGTCGGCGGAAGGCGTACGGTCCTCTGAAACGCGAGCGAGCTCGATCTCGGCGCCTTGGAGGGAGGCCATCGTGTTCTCCGCGAACTCGAATGCCGCGCGGACCTGGCTGCGCTGGGTGCGCATACGCTCGATCAAGACGATGCGCTCGTAGATCCGCCCGAAGTCCTCGGCGAACACACCGAGGATGTCGCGATCCAGCTCGTCCATCGGACGGCCTGTCGGGGAGGGGTCGGCGTACAGCACGCCGACCATCCGGCCGGCGGGAGCGATCGGCGCCGCGACGTAGCACGGGGTCTTGGAGAACTCGATCATCGGCTTGAACGTCCCGGCCGCTGCAAGCGCGTGCTGGACGAGCACGGGGTGTAGCGAAGTCAGCTCTCGCCCCAACGCCTCCGCTGGGAACCGCTGCTCGTTCATCCACTCGACGAACGCCCGCTCGAGCTCGCGGTCATCGGAGAAGTGCGCCATCCACGGGAGCCACGATCCGCCGTCGACGCGAGTGAGCATCGCGCGCGGGAACCCGCAGCTCTGCACCAGCTCTTGACAAACCCGGTCGAGTAGCTGTGCCGAGCTCCCCAGCCGCCGCAGCCGGTCCAGACCGCGCTGCATCTCCTCGAATCTCTGCCCGCGATGCGCGGTCATCTGGTGGTGCAGGTCGTCCCGAAGCTCGAGCGCCCGCAGCGACAGATCGGCCAGCGAGCAGGCTTTGGCCCGCTCACGCTTACCGAGCTGCTCGAGCCGCGTCAGAGCCGCAGAGGCGATCTGCGGCAGTACGTCGGCCGCGACGGCGAGGGGGGGCTGGTGATCGCCCGCGGCCAGCCGTTGATCGATGTCAAGCAGCTCGCGCGCGTCGGCTAGAAGGCGCTCCGCCCGGGCGGTCAACTGACGCTCCCGGCGCGGTTCTGTGCTCGTGGCGTGTTGCGCGTTCATGCGCCGGCGCGCCGGATGAGATGGAGGTACCGCGCGACGGCGCCCGCGCGGTTGTCGACGCGGAGCTTGCGCAGGATTCGCTTCACGTGCGACTTGACGGTCCCCTCTGAGACGACGAGCTCGCGCGCGATCTGGCTGTTGGTCGCGCCCGACGCCATCAGCTCGAGCACCTCCTGCTCGCGGGCAGTCAGCAGCATGCCGAGCGGTGAGCGCTGTCCCGCCGCCGGGCTCGTGAATCGCTGCTCGGGTGCCTGCTCGTAGCGCGCCAGCTTGATCTCGGCGTTGCAGATCTCGTCGATCGTGACGACCGCCTTCGAGAGGACGTCGTGTAGATGCGAGCGCTGACTCTCGAGCCGCTCGACGAGCACCGCCCGTTCGTAGAGAAGCCCGAAGTGCTCGGCGAAGATCCACAGGTTGTCGCGGTCCTCCGGGCCGACGGGCAGGTCCTGTCGGAACCGGTCGGCGTGGAAGAAGCCGATCACGCGGCTGGTCGGCATGATCGGGGCAGCAACGTATGACTTGGACCGTGCCGCCTCGACGATCGGCTTGTACGTCCTGGGATGCCCATACGGATCGCTGACGAGCACGGGGATCCGCCTCCGGACCATCTCCGTCTCCATCAGCATGTGCGCGAGTGGGATCTCGTTCTCGCCTACAAACTTCTGGAAGGCGTCCCCCTCTGGGTCGACGCCGTCGGCGATCTCCAGCACCTCGGGAACCCACAGCGAGCCACGGACGCGCGAGACCATGGCCCGAGTGAAGCCACAGGCCACGAGCAGCTCGCGGGGCGCCGCCTCGATCAGCTCCTGAGGGGTCCCGCACTCCCGGAGACGAACGAGACCCTCTTGGATCCGGACGAGCGCCTCCATGCGCAGGCCCGCCTCGCGCGCTTCGATCTCGTGAAGCTTCTCGTCGGCCTCGGCGAGCAGCCGCAAGCGCTCAGCGATCTGGGCTGACGACGTTCCCCGGACATCGTGCAGCGACTCCCGCAGTTGGTCCCTCTTGGCCCGCAGACGCTGCCGCGTCTCGCTGCGCACGTGGGCCCGGTACGCGTCCGCGAGCTGCTGCTCGCGCGCCGCCGCGCTGACCGCGTCGACGATATCCGCGAGATCGACGCGCTGACTCTGCGCAACGGTAACTGCGATGACTGCCTCTCTCTCCCTCTCGAGCCTCCAATCGTAGTCGTTTCTCGCGGTGCTGTCGCCCAGCGGATCACGCGGCCGCGGCGCGCGGCACTACCCCGTCGAGGAAGCTCGCAACTTCGTCGAGCACTT
>DASXOM010000069.1:0-15036 GCA_036494245.1 Gaiellaceae bacterium | reverse complement strand
TCCATCAGGTTCTTGTCCACCGGCGGGGCGCCGGTCTGGACGATGAAGACGTCGGCACCGCGGATCGACTCGAGGTAGCGGCAGTAGGTCTCGTCGTTGGGGAAGGTGCTGAGCTCGACGTCCCCGAGCTCCACGCCGAGCTTCGCGGCGATGGCCCGCGCGAGGGTGGGATGGGAGCGGCCCGAGAAGACCATCAGCCGCTTTTCCGGGCCCCGGACGATGTAGTGCTGCGCATGCGGCTCGTTCACCACGCTGCCTTCGAGGCCTGGCAAAGCTATCTCAGTCGCCGTCGGGCTTTCCATGCTTCTCGTAGACCCACCCTTCCTTCGTCGTCTGCCGCGGAGCAAACCCGGCCAGCGAACCGGGAGGGACATCATCCGTGATGACGGTCCCCGCTGCAATCCAAACGTCGTCGCCGATCTCGACCGGGGCATCGAAGACAGTGTCCACGCCGGTCCTGACGTTGCGGCCGATCCTGGTACGGCCCTTCGGCTCGCCCGGCTCGTGCGGGAAGTTGGCCGTGATGTTGCCGGCCGCGACGTTCGTTCCCTCCCCCACCTCGGCGTCGCCGACGTACGAGAGGTGCGGGATCTTCGCGCCCGCGCCGACCGCCGCGTTCTTGACCTCGACGAAGGTTCCGATCTTCGCGCCCTCGCCGATCACGCTGGCCGGTCGGACATAGGCGAACGGCCCGATCTCGGCGCCTCCCTCGATCCGGACGCCGCCGCGGATCACCGTGTACGGGTGCACGACGACGTCGCGCTCGATCTCGACGTGAGCCTCGATCCAGGTCGTGGACGGGTCGACGATCGTGACGCCGGCGAGCATGTGCTCCTCGTTGATGCGGTCGCGGAGAGCCGCGGAGACGACGGCGAGGTCAGCGCGGGTGTTGACGCCCTCGGCCTCGAGAGGATCGTCTGCGAGCTGCACGGCGCAGGTCTCGCCGTCGGCCACGAGCAGGCCGAGCGTGTCCGTCACGTACAGCTCGCCCTGGGCGTTGTGCGCGTCGAGACGCTCGAGCACCGGCCACAGCTGCTGGGCCTTGAAGGCGTAGATGCCAGAATTGACCTCGCGCAACGTGAGCTCCTCGGGCGAGGCGTCGGCGGCCTCCACGATCCGGGCGAGCCGGCCGTCGCCGTCACAGACGATCCGCCCGTACGCGCCCGCGTCCGCGGGCTCGAACGAGAGGACGGTCGCGGCCGCGCCGGCCGAGCGATGCGTCTCGACGAGTGCGCGGATCGTCTCGGGCCTGAGCGCCGGGACGTCGCCGTTCAGGACGAGGACGTCGCCGCCGAAGCCGTCGAGCGCCGGACGCGCGCAACGGACGGCGTCACCGGTCCCGAGAGGCTCCTCCTGCACCGCGACCTCGACGCCCTCGAGGAGGTCACCCGTCTGCGGGGACGCGACGACGACGATCCGCTCGACGCCGGCTTCCCGAGCGGCGTCGACGACCCAGTCGACCATCCTGCGGCCCAGGATCGGGTGCAGGTGCTTCGGCGTCGCGCTCTTCATGCGCGTGCCGATTCCGGCGGCCAACACGACTGCTGCGAGCTCGTCTGCCATGTCAGTGAGAGGTGGCTGGGGCGCCAGGATTCGAACCTGGGATCACGGGACCAAAACCCGTTGCCTTACCACTTGGCTACGCCCCAGGGGCACGGAAGTCTACCGGCGGTCGAACCAGAGGAACGCGAGCGCGATGACGGCGCACGCGATCAGGCCGAGGATCAGCAGCCACTTGAAGAAGACCGCGAACAGGACGAGCACGACGGCGATCAGCTGTGAGACGACGAAGATCCACAGGGCCTGCCGAATCCCGTTCGAGCGGCTGTTTCGGCCGAACCACCAGGCGATCCCCGACACCACCGCGAGCGCGACCACTGTCCACTTCGAGAGGTCGGCGGAAACCGCGACGATGACGCCTTCGGCGGCAGCGACCCAGAGCGCGAGACGGTGGCGACGGACCCTCAACCAGGCGCCCGGACCGCGCTGGGCGGGGGTCGACGACGACTCGGTCAACACGCGATCAACCGTACCACGCAGGTGCCGCGAGCCAGGTCCGGCCCAGACCGCCGAGCGCGCGTCTCGCGGCGTCCGCGTCGCGACGGTGATGGAAGAGCCCGTACAGCGCCGGGCCTGCTCCCGAGACGTCTGCGCGGAAGGCGCCCGCGGCGCGAATCTCCTCGGCGAGCGGCGAGCGCTCCAGGTCGTTCGGGGGCAGCGCTTCGAGATCGCGGGGGCGCTTCACCCCGGCCAGCCCGTCGAGCAGGGTCTGGCGCCGCTCGGCGAAGCCGGGCACGTCCTTCCGGGCGTCGAAGGCTGCGTACACGTCGGCCGTCGAGGTCTTCCCGGGGCCGTGCGGGAGCAGGACGACGACCCAGAAGTCCTGCGGCAGATCGAGCGGCTCGAGCTCGCTGCCGTCGCCCGAGCCGAGCTGAGGGCCGTCGGCCAGGAAGAACGGAACGTCGGCTCCGAGCTGCGCGGCCAGGCTGTGCAGCTCGTTCGTCGGCAGCGGCTCGGGGAGCGTTTCATTCGCGAGCCGAAGCGCGGTCGCCGCGTCGGAGCTGCCGCCGCCGAGACCGGCGGCGACCGGGATCCGCTTCTCGATCCGCACGCGCCAGCGCGGTTCGAGTCCCGCGCTGCCTGCCAGCGCGCGAAGCGCATCGCGGACGAGCGTGTCCTCTGCGAAACCGTCGACCAGAAGCTCGGGTGCCTCAGCGAGCTCGATCCGGTCGACGAGGTCGATCCGCTGGAGGACGGTCAGGACCTCGTGCTTCCCGTCGTCGCGCAGCGGGCCGACGACAAGGGCGAGGTTGATCTTCGCCGGAGCGGGCGCACGGCTCACGACAGGCCCCCTGCGAGCGCGACGAACTCCGTCGGCGCGAGCGCCTCGGCACGCGTCTCGGCCGGACGGCCGATCGCGGCGAGCGCCTCGGCCGCCTGCTCGCGCGAGGCGAGCCCGGCCTGCGCGACCGAGTTCGGGAGCGTCTTCCGCCGGTGGGCGAATGCGGCCGTGACCAACTCCTTCACGCGGCCGTAATTCTCCGGGAGCTCGGTGCGTCGGAAGGCGACGAGTGCCGAGTCGACGTTCGGCTGCGGCCGGAAGACCGTGCGGGACACCGCGTGGAACCCGGTCCGCTCGGCGGCGAGCTGGACGAGAACCGAGACGCCGCCGTACTCCTTCGTTCCGGGGCTGGCGACGAACCTCTCGGCGACCTCTCGCTGCACCATCACGCACCAGAGCTCGACGTTCGGCAGCCCGTCGAGGCTCTCGACCACGAGTGGCGTCGCGACGTTGTAGGGCAGGTTCGCGACGAGCTTCGTCGCGTCCTGCGGAAGCGCGACCCGGAGCGCGTCCCCGAAAACGAGGTCGACATTGGCGGGCAACTCGTTCAGCGCCGGCTCGAGCGCGCGGTCGATCTCGACCGCGTGGACGCGACCGACACGCTCGGCGAGGTAGCGGGTGAGCACACCGTGTCCCGGGCCGATCTCGAGCACGACGTCCTCGGGCCCGAGCTCGGCGAGCCGACCGATCACCTCCAGGATGTTCCGGTCGACGAGGAAGTGCTGGCCGTATTCCTTCTTCACAGGCCGAAGCATGCGCTCGCATTGCGCTCGATCTGGCGCTCGAGTTCGGCCGGCTCCTCGCCGCGGGCCTGAGCCAGCGAGGCGAGCGTATGGACGACGTACGCCGGCTCGTTCCGCTTCCCGCGCACCGGCTGCGGCGCGAGATAGGGGGAGTCGGTCTCGGCGAGGATGCGCTCGGCCGGGACCTGGGTCGCCGCGAGGCGGAGGTCGACGGCCTTCGGGAAGGTGGCGTTGCCGGCGAACGAGACGTACCAGCCGCGCTCGAGCGCGGTCGGGAGCATGTGCGGCGACGAGAAGCAGTGGAGGACGACCGTGCCCGCGTGGCCGGCGAGCCCGGCCAGCGTGTCGTCGTCCGCGGCGCGCGTGTGGATCACCACGGGTTTCCGGAGCTCGGCGGCAAGCTCGAGCTCGGCGGCGAAGAGGCGACGCTGGTCAGCGGGCGCTGCGTAGTCGCGGAACCAGTCGAGCCCGGTTTCGCCGATCCCGACCGCCTTCGGATGCGCAAGCAGGTCGCGCAGCGCGGCGACGTCGTCCGGCGTCGCGGTCCCAGCCTCGTGCGGATGGATGCCGAGGATCGCGAACACACCCTCGTGCCGATCGGCGAGCTCGAGCGCGCGGCGGCAGTCGTCGACGTTCGTGCCGACGGTGAGGATCCGCGTGACGCCCGACTCGGCCGCACGCTGGACCGCCTCGTCGGCGTCGTCGAGCGAGGTGAGGTGCGCATGGGTATCGATCACGGGAGCTCGGCGGCGACGACTTCCTCCGCGTCGAGCTTGCGGAAGAGCGGCCGCGGCTCATGCAGCGTCTGGCCCGGCGGCAGCTCGCTCGGCGCCCAGGAGCCAACCCAGCTCGCGTAATCGCCGGTGAGGATCTCGTGGGTGGAGCCGTCCTCTTCCTCGACGGTGCGGAGGTCGAGCGGCCCGGCGATCCAGCCCTCGTAGCCGAGCAGCTCGTGGAGCACCTGCGAGCTGAACGGAAGGAACGGCGTGAAGAGCGTCTTCAGCGAGTCGACGACGCGCAGCGCCACGTAGAGAACCGTGGCTGCGCGGTCGCGGTCCGTCTTCACGAGAGACCACGGTGCCTGGTCGGCGAGGTACTGGTTCGCGAGCGCGCTCGTCGCCATGCCCTCGGCCAGGGCGGCCCGGAAGCGGGCGTTCTCGATGTGCTGGCCGACGGTGTCGAATGCTCGCGCGGCCGCGTCGAGGAGCGCACGGTCTCCCTCGGTGAGTGGGCCGGGCTCGGGGACAGCGCCGAAGTTTCGCTGGGCGTTGACGAGCGTCCGGTTGACGAGGTTCCCCCAGTTGGCGAGCAGCTCGTCGTTCGTGCGACGGACGAACTCCTCCCAGGTGAAGTCGCTGTCCTGCGTCTCGGGCCCGGCGGCGGTGAGGTAATAGCGCAGCGCGTCGGGCTCGTACCGGTCGAGGAAGTCTTTGACCCAGATGGCGTGGCCGCGGCTCGTGCTCGCCTTGCTGCCGCTCATCGTCAGGTACTCGCTCGAGACGACGTTGTAGGGAAGCTGCAGATCGTCGCCGTAGCCCATCAGCATCGAGGGCCAGATGACGGCGTGGAAGACGATGTTGTCCTTCCCCATGAAATAGAAGCTGCGCGAGTCCGAGCTCTGCCACCACTCGCGCCACGCCTCCGGCCTGCCGACGTTGTGCGCCCACTCGATGGTGGCGGAGAGGTAGCCGATCACCGCGTCGAACCAGACGTAGATGCGCTTCGTGTCCTCGGGATAGCCCTCGACCGGAACGGGGACGCCCCAGTCGATGTCGCGGGTCATCGCACGCGGCTTCACCTCGCGCGCGAGGTTGAGCGCGAAGTTGCGTACGTTCGGCCGCCAGTGAGTCTGCGCCTCGATCCACTCGACGAGCCGCTCGCGAAACGCCGGCAGATCGAGGAAGAGATGCGTCGTCTCGCGGAACTCCGGCGTCGAGCCGTCCACGATCGAGCGCGGGTCGATCAGATCGACGGGATCGAGCTGGTTGCCGCAGTTGTCGCACTGGTCTCCTCGCGCCTCGCCGTAGCCACAGATCGGGCAAGTGCCCTCGATGTAGCGGTCCGGCAGCGTTCGGCCGGTCGCGGGAGCGATCGCCCCGAGCGTCGTCTGCTCGATGAGGAACCCCTTGTCGTACAGGGTGCGGAACATGTCCTGGACGACGGCGTAGTGGTTGGCGGTCGTCGTTCGCGTGAAGCAGTCGTACGTCATCCCGAGACGGACGTAGTCGCCGAGGATCAGCGCGTTGTTGCGGTCCGCGAGCTCGCGCGGGGTCACGCCCTCGCGGTCGGCCGACACCATCACCGGCGTGCCGTGCTCGTCCGTCCCGCTGACCATGAGGACGTCGTTGCCCTTGAGGCGGTGATAGCGCGCGAACACGTCCGACGGCACACCCGGGCCGGCGACATGGCCGAGATGGCGCGGTCCGCTCGCGTAGGGCCACGCGACCGAGACGAGGATCTTCTGCGGCTTTTCCGGCACCTGCGCAGCTTAGGCCGCGCGCGATACCCGCTTGGGCTCATGCTCCAACAGCGGCAAGCGAAGGACCTGGGCGCTCACGGTCGGGCTCGTGTTCAAGCGTCGCCGTCTTGCGGCGAGCATCGCACCGAGCGCGAATAGCGCGGCGGCCCAGTTGCAGACGAGCGCGAGCAGCGGACTGGACGGCTTGCGACGCGGCGGCGCGACGTATGCGCTGGGCCGGATCTCGTGCCGGCCGTCGAGTCCGACGGACCTGGGCGTCGCGGGCTCGACGACAGGCCGACGGAAAGAGCTCGTCGTCGGCTGGCTCGCGCGATCTCGGACAACAGGGCGTTGCTGCACCCGGGTCCTCGCCGTTTCCGCACGCGGCTTCCGGACGCGCTCCTGCTGGCGGACCCGGACCTGGCGCTGCCCTGAGTCGCTGCGCGTTCCTCGGGCGCTTGCCACCCGGGGCTTTCTCGGCGCCGAGGACGCCGGCTTGCTCGCGGGGACAGCCGATGGTGCGCCGCCCGAAGCAGGCTGCGACGCCGTCGTGCTCGTCTCCGTCGTGCTCGTCGGCGTCGTGCTCGTCTCCGTTCCGGGGTCTCCAGGGGGCGGCGGGAGCAGCCCGAGCGGATCGACATAGCCATTCGGATCGGCGGTGATGCGAGTCCCGAGGTGAACGTACGGCCCGTCCACCTCGGGCGTGCCGCTCGGGCCGATCGTGCCGACGGCGTCCTGCTCCGCGACCGTCGCGCCCTTGGTGACGGCGATCGAGCCCAGGTGCGTGAGAGTGACGGAATAGCCGTCGGCGGTCTCGATCGTGACCGTCTTGCCGTTCGTCGGCACGCTTCCGGCGAAGCTGACCATGCCGGACGCCGGCGCCACCACGGTCTCGCCCAGAGCGTCGGCGCCGATGTCCACGCCTCGGTGCTGGCCCGAGGCGTACGGATGCGCTTCGTCGTACGAGAACTGCTGCAGGACCTTGCACCGGCCAGCTCCAGGCGTACGCGGCCGGCGCCCAGACCAAGAAGACCAGGAGAAGAACCGCCAACCGCCGGACCGTTGTCAGTACGAGCAACACGACGAGCAGAGTAGCGCGGACGTCGTGCGTTGTCAAATGTGCTTACAGCGACTGCTTGTAGAGCCGGTTCCGCGGGATGCCCACGAGGCTCGAGACGATCTCGGCCGCCCGCCGGCGCGGCAATCCCGCCGCCACGAGCTCCGCGACCGCGGCGAGCGCCGGCTCTTCAGCGCGCCCAGCGAGAGCCGCTCCGGGTCCGAGCACGAGCGTGATCTCGCCCTTCGGCGGCATGCCGAACCGCTCGGCGAGCTCCGCAGCCGTCCCGCGCGCGACCTCCTCGAAGCGCTTCGTGAGCTCGCGGCAGACGGCCACCTCTCGCTCCGCATCGGCGGCCGCGAGCGAGCGCAAGGTCGCGGGCAGCCGCAGCGACGACTCGAAGGCGACCGCCGGCCACGCCCAGCCGCGCAGCTCCTCCCACAGCGCCTCCAGCTTCTTCTCGCCGCGGGGGAGAAAGCCTAGGAAGCGGTACTGCTCCGCCACGAGCCCCGAGGCGACTAGCGCCGTCTCGACGGCCGAGGCACCCGGCAGGACTGTCACGTCGACGCCCGCGTCGAGCGCCGCTCGCACCAGCCGCGCGCCGGGGTCCGACACGCCGGGGAGGCCGGCGTCGGAGACGAGCGCGATCCTCTCTCCCGCCGCGAGCCGCGGCAGGAGCTCGGCCGTCCGCCGGGCCTCGTTGTGCTCGTGGTACGAGAGGAGCTTCGCCTTGATCCCGTGCCGCTGGAGCAGTCCGCGCGTGTGGCGCGTGTCCTCGCAGAGGACGATGTCCGCGGCAGTCAGCTCGGCGAGGACGCGCAGCGTCACGTCCTCGAGGTTCCCGATCGGCGTCGCGCAGACCGCAAGCGGCATTACGCCGCGTCCAGCGCCTCGAAGGCGACGAAGGCGGCGCCGATGAAGCCGGCGGCCGTGCCGAGCTCGGCCTTCGCCAGCCGCACCGAGCCGCGCATCGGCTCGAGGGCCTCCCGCCGCGCGACCGCCTCGGCCGGCCCGCGCAGGTAGTCGAAAGCCGCGACTCCGAAGCCGCCGCCCAGCACCACGAGCTGCGGCGCGAAGACGTTGACGAACGATCCGATTGCCGAGCCGAGGTAGCCGCCGACCTCCTCGAGCAGCTTCGTCGCCTCCGCGTCGCCCTCGTTCGCGAGCCGCACCAGGCGGTGCGCGTCGGCCGACGGCCCGAACGCCTCGCGCGCAGCCGCGGTAGCCGCGTTGCCGCTCACGTAGGCCTCCAGATGGCCGCGTCCCGTGCACGCGCCCTGGCACGGCCGGCCCCCGTGGACGATCACGACGTGCCCGAGCTCCACGCCCTCGCCGTTCCGGCCGCGAAAGGGTCTGCCGCCGGAGATGACCCCGCCGCCGACGCCGGTCCCGAGGGTGAGCATCACGAGGTCGCCCTCGCCGCGGCCGGCGCCCGCCTGCCACTCGCCGATCGCGGCCGCGTTCGCGTCGTTGTCGAGCCCGACCGGGAGGCCGAACCGCTCGTGCATAGGGCCGCGCAGCGGCGCATTCTCGAGCGGCAGGTTGACGGAGCGGACGACGACGCCGTTCTCCTGGTCGATCGGAGACGGCGCGCCGAAGCCGACCGCGGCCACCGATTCGTCGAGCAGCTCGGCGACTGCGGCCTCGAGCTCGGCGAGGACGTGCTCCTGCGTGTCCTGCGGGCTGGGCCGCTCGTGACGCCGGACGACGGTCCCGTCGCGGGCAACGACCCCGGCGAGGATCTTCGTGCCGCCGAGGTCCACTCCGATCGCATGGCCCGCCTGCACAGTGGGTACCGTAATCCCCCGCATGGCCGCCTCCGGGGAGAAGCCGTATCGCGTCTACCGCGGCGGCCGGACGAAGGGCAAGGTGCCGCTGCAACGGCGCGAACGGGACGCCCGGCGGGCCGTCCGCAGCGACGGCGGCGGGCCTGGCAAGATCGTCGAGCGGCCGCCGCGCCGCCGCCGCCGGCTCTGGCTCGGCTGGACCCGGCGCCGTTGGACGCTCGTCACGATTCTCGGCCTGATCGTCCTCTCGGTGATCTGGGGAGCCCTCGGCTACCTCTCGGTCTCGAGCGGCGTGAGCGACGCGAACAAGCGCCTGCCGCAGAACGTGCGGCCGGTCCTGACGCCGGACAGCGGCCTTCTGCTCTCCAGCCCGACGACGATCCTGCTGCTCGGCTCCGACCACGCGACGGGGAAGGGGAGCACCGGCCGGGCCGTCGATCAGCACTCCGACTCGATCACGCTGCTCCATACCGACCCTGGGCACCACCGTCTGTACTACCTCTCGGTTCCGCGCGACCTGCAGACCGAGGTGCCCGGCTACGGCCAGCAGAAGATCAACGCCGCGATGCAGTTCGGCGGGCCGAAGCTCGCGGTGCAGACGCTCGACGCGCTCCTCGGCAAGTCCTTGCCGGTCAACCACGTCGTGATGGTCGACTTCAACCAGTTCGAGAAGCTGATCGACGCCGTCGGCGGGATCACGGTGAGCGTGCCGGAGAACATCCTCTCGAACCGGTTCGACTGCCCGTACTCGACGCAGTCGCGCTGCCTCGAGTGGAAGGGCTGGCGCTTCCACAAGGGCCCGACGCACATGGACGGGCACCAGGCGCTGATCTTCTCTCGCGTCCGCGAGAACCAGCTCGACCCGTCGTGGAACGACTTCGACCGCCAGCACAACCAGCAGCTCGTCCAGCAGGCGACCCTGAGCAAGCTGTCGAGCCCGAGCCGCTTCTTCTCGCTGCCCTTCAGCGGCAGCTCGCTGCTACAGCCGATTGCGACCGACCTCTCGACGTGGAAGCTCATGCAGCTCGCCTGGGTGAAGTTCCGGGCGGGCAGCACGGTTCATTGCCGGCTCGGCGGCACCGGCCTCACCAACTCGCTCGGCGACGTGATCATCGGGAGCCCGGCGAACATCCAGGTGATCGACACGGTGCTGGGGCAGTCCGCGCCGCAGCGGCCGGAGAAGGGAAGTCCCTACGCGCCCGGCTGCATCGTCGGCAACGCCGGCTTCGGCAAGTAGCCGTCAGTCGCCGCTTGCGGCGGCCTTCTTCTCCGCCGGCTTGGTGTCCTTCTTGCCGCCCTCGGCGGCCTTGCTCTCGCCGCCGGACGAGCCGCCCTCGCCGTCTGTCTTCCCGGTCTTCCCCTTGCCGTAGTCGGTCGTGTAGAAGCCCGAGCCCTTGTAGTGAATAGCGACCGGGTAGAGGACGAGCTCGACGGGAGACGCACCGCACTCGTCGCACTTCTCCGGCGCCGGCGCCGTCATCGACTGGAAGCGCTCGAAGTGATGTCCGTTCGGGCAGCGGTACTCGTAGATCGGCACGGGGCGGCAGACGGTACCAGGGAGTGCCGATGCGACTCCGGCAGCGGATCGCCGGCGGCTCTCGGCTATTGCTGGTAGCGCTCGACGACCTCGGGAGGCCTGAGCTCAGCGCCTTCGGGGCTCTGACCGGCCTCGCGACGTGCGCGCCGTTGCCTCAGGAGATCCCAGCACTGGTCGAGCGACACCCGCAGCGACTCCAGCCGCTGCCGGTCGGCGTCGGTCGCGTTGCCTGCCGACTCACGCTCCCAGAGCTCGTGCTCCTCGGCGACCATCTTGTCGATCGAGCCGTGAATCTGTGGGTCGTCCACCAAAATCCTCCTCCGTTTTACTTCTGCGCGCGCTCTTCGTCGACGGTCAACTCGGCGGTGGGCACGACTTCCAGCCGCTCGTCGGGGATCGGCTCCCCGCTCTGCACGGACCGGCCGTAGGTCCCCGCAGCGAGGCGTGCCTCGGCACGCTCCACCGCTGCGAGCTGAGCCCCGAGATCGTCGCGTAGGCCCTCGTCGAACTCGTCCTGGTAGAGGTCGGACGCGAGGTTCCCCGGATCCGCGACGTCGACCTCTTCGCCGTCGTCCTCATGAGCCGCCTGGGCAAGCCCGCGCTCGATTCTTGCCCGCTCCGCCTTGAGCAGCTCGCGTGCGTGTTCGGGATCCATGGCGCAAGCCTATGTGTCCGCGCAGTGCGTCAGTCGGTGAGCGCGCCGTCGGCGAGATCCGCGATCGACTCGATCGAGGGGATGACGTAGTAGGCGCCGCTCACCGCGCTCGTATAGCGAGTCAGTGCGTCGCGGGCGCCGCTCCTGAGACCGGCCATGCTCTCGAGCATCTCCTGAAGCGGCTCTCGGGCCGCCGCGAACCCGACGAACATCGTCCCGTGGTCGGTGACGGTGCCGTAGGCCATGTTCCGCCGCAGGATCTTGCCGAAAGTGTCCTGGTCGGTACTCGCAACGTGCGAGTCCGCCGGCTTCGGATCGAGCTCGACGCTGTCGGCCTTCCGGCGGCCGATCACCTCCTCCTGGCGCTCGACGCCCAGCGCTTCCCAGGCCGTTGCATCGTGTTGCCACTTCTGCAGCAGCAGGATCGACCCACCGGCGCCTGGACTGCCTTCGGGCACTGCCACCACCTGCAGCGCCTCGACGAGCGTCGGGTTCTCCGTCCCGTCGATGAAGCCCGTCAGGTCGAGATCGTGATGGTACGGCCAGCTCGAGGTCTCCTCGCCGACCGTTGCGAGCTCACCGAGCGCCGCGATCGCGGCGCGCGCAACGTCGAAGACGACGTCGTAGCTGCCTCCCGAGATCCAGAGCACCGCGTCGTGTTGCGTCGCCGGCATGACGAAGTCCTCGATCCCGGCGATGTCGGCATTGAACCCGGCAGCGTCTGCCGGAGTGTCCTCCGGACGCAGCTCCCGCCACAGCTCGGGGCGGAAGCCGGCGACGAGGTTGACACCTCCCATCGTCGTCCTCGGCTCGCGGAGTGAGGCGACCGCCGCGACGAGCGCGGCCGCATCGCTCGTCGCATCGAGCTCGAGGTAGGCGTGCGACGCGGTGCCGAGGGCGAAGATGCCGGTCTGCGGAGAAGCCACGGAGCCTGACCTATCGCACGCGCACGGCCGCTGTCAAACGAGCCGCGCCGGCGAGTCAGCCTGGCGGCGACTCGCTCGACACCGGTACAGGCACCGGCTCGGGCCTGAGCCCTGCGCGAGCCAGGAGGCGGGCGATCGCGGGCACGAGAACGGCCGCGCGGGCGGGTGCAGGAGCCGGCGCGAACCGCGCCAGGGCACCGACGACGGCGATTCCGGCCGTGAGCTCGTAGGCGGCGGAGTCGTTGACGAGGAGCGACGTCACGATGGCGACGCCGAAGGCGAGCAGGACGTCTCGGGTCGACTGCTCACGGGCGAAGCGCCACGAGAGCGCGAAGGCGACGGCGAGCACGAACAGAAGAGGAACGACCAGCTGCCATGCGTGCAGCGCGGGCACGTACGAGAGCGGCACCCGGCTCTCGAGCGACGAGACCAGTCCTGCGCCGTGGTCGGCGAACGCGCTGCGCAGGTGGTTCGGGCCGGGATGGGCGAGCCCCTGCGAGACGATCCAGAGCACGGCGGCCGCCGCGGACGCGAGCAGACCGACGAAGCCGCGCGCTCCGAGCTTGAACAGCCGCGCCGCCAGCACGGCGAGCGCGATGCCGAGCGCGATCGCACCCCCGCCGTCGGAGCCCAGCCGGTTGTCCGTCATCACGACGAGCCCGAGGACGCCGAACGCGGCGAAGCCCACCATCCCGAAGCGCCTGCGCGCGAGGAAGGCCCCCGCGAGGAGCGGCGCGAGCAGCAACGTCTCGATCTGGTTGCCGATCCCCCAGAACCGCGAGTTCTGCGTCGGCCCGAACGGGTTGACCGCCTGCCACTCCGGCCGCGTCACCATCACGTAGGCGTACAGGGCGACCACGCCGCCGTAGAGCGCAAGGAGCGCCGACTCGCTGCGGCACTTGCGCGCGAGGACGAACGCCAGGAGGGCCGTTCCCGCGGAGAGCGCAGCGCACAGCAGTACCTCGTTCGAGACCTGCCCCATGCCGAGAGCGAGGTTGACGAGCAACCCGGCAGGGATCGCCGTGATCGCCGCGCGGAGGCCGAGCAGCGCCAGTGCGAGCAGCACTCCTGCGAGGATGAAGAGGGCGGGGAACTTGAGCCGGTTGTTCGAACCGATCGCGCGATCGAGCCGGGAGAGCTGGCCGATCGCATGCTCCGACGGTGTCCAGGAGAGAGTCGTCGTCGGGTGTCCCGGCAACAGGGTCGGCACGATGTCGACGACCGAGACGAGCCCGGGAATGTGCGTGGTGGGCGACGTGAGCAGCCCATGGAAACCGCCGCCGATGACGGCGATGCGGTAGAGCCGGTTGTTCGAGGTCGGCCTGCCGCGCGGCGGCAACTGGACGACGATGCACACCTTGCAGTTCGGGTAGACCTTCGCCTTGTTCGTGTTGATCAGCGGCTTGCCGGCCGGGACTCCGCCGAGCCGGGCGTTGACCTCCGTCCCGCGCACGAGCTCGGCCAGGGCGCGGCGGCGATTCGTCGTGGGGCCGTAGCTCGGCCGCAGGAGCCCAACGGCTCCCCGGTGGGCGAGCTCGGCCCAGGTCGCGTCGCTGATCCGATCGACGACGACGACGTGGAGACGTTCGCCGGCCGGGGTCAGGCGCGCGGAGGCAGAGCCGGGCGCCGCGAGCGCGACGACGGCGGACAGAACAATCGCGAGCAAGGCGACGAGGCGGACCGGCCGGACCATCAGCTGAGCATTCTCACCCAAGAGTGTCATGAAACGAAGAGTTCAACTGGGCTCAACTGTCGGTCCGGGCCGCACGTTCCTCGAGCAGCTCCTCGAAGCACGGTGCGCCCTCGAACGCAGCGAGGCCGGCCGGGCGCTCCAACCGCTGCTCGCGGACCCGTCGAACCATCCGCCGGCGGCGGGCAGCAGCGACCGCAGCCGCCCCGCCGACGAGCCCGCCCAGCAGAAAGTCCCGCGTTCTCGCCCCCGTCCTCCCCGACTCCATGGGACGATTGTGCCTTGCGGATCGCGACGCTGGGTGACGTGCTGCTCGATGTGGTCGTGCTGCTCTCGGAGCCGCTCGCACCCGGCGGTGACGTGCGCGCGTCGAACCGGGCGGGAGCCGGCGGCCAGGCGGCCAACGTCGCTGCCTGGGCGGTCGCGCTCGGAGCCGAGGCCCGGTGCATCGCGAAGAGGAGCGACGATCCCGCCGGCGAGCTCGTCTCGCGGGAGCTCGAGGCGCGCGGCGTCGAGCTCGTCGGGCCGGTCGCGGAAGGCGAGACAGGTGTCGTGGTCTCGATCGTTCGCGAGGGAGACCGCTCGCTCGCGTCCGATCGCGGGATCGCGCCGTCGCTCGCGGCGGAGGAGCTCGAGGTCGGCTGGTTCGCGTGCGACCTCCTCCATCTCTCGGGCTACGCGCTCCTGCGGGAGCCGATCGCCGCGGCGGCGCTCCAGGCCGCCCGCCTCGCCCGCGAGCAGGGCGCGCGTGTGTCGGTAGACGTCGCGGCGTGGACGGAGATCCGCAGCTACGGCCCGGTGCAGTTCCGCGAGCTCCTCGACGAGCTCGCACCGGACGTCCTCTTCGCGACCGAGGCGGAGTGGGAGCTGCTGGGAGGCGCGTACCTGGCCGCGCCCGTAGGCATGCTCAAGCGAGGAGCGCGCGGCTGCACGGTCTTTACGGAAGACGCGAAGCTCGACTTCGCCGCCGTCGACGCCCGCGTCGTCGACCCGACAGGCGCCGGCGACGCGCTCGCCGCAGGCTTCCTCCTCGGCGGCTCGCTGGAGGAGGCCGCACGGCGAGGGCTCGACGCGGCCGCCCGCTGCGTCGCGAAAGTAGGGTCGCTGCCGTGAAGGTCGGCGACCACGAGTTCATCCAGATAGAGCGCGCGGCGTGAAGGTCCAGCCGATCACCGACGAGCAGGCGGCCGCGATCGCCGAGTGGCGGTACGAGTTCCCGTACGAGTGGTACGACACGTCGGCCGACCCGCGGCGCGTCGAGCTGTTCGCAGACCCGGGCCGGCGGACGCACCTGCGGGCGGTCGTCGACGACGACGGCGAGCTCGTCGGCTTCTTCAACTT
>DASXOM010000068.1:0-1668 GCA_036494245.1 Gaiellaceae bacterium | reverse complement strand
GTCGTGGACGCCCCAGAGCGCCGCGAGCGCAGCGGAGCCGAAGAGGAGGACGAACGCGACGAGCAGCGCCTTGCGCCGAGCGGTGATGAGCCGCCAGTAGTCGGTGACGAAGAAGCGGACGATCGAGCCCCGCCGCGTGCGCACGTCGTAGACGGCCTGCCGCCCCTGGCGCACGAGCGCTTCGAGCCGCACCGTCTCCGCCGCTCGTGGAGCATGGCGGCGGAGTTGCGCGAGATCCGCCGCCGCGGCGCGGTAGAGGCCCCCGAGCCGCAGGAGCCGCTCCGGCCCGAGTCGCTCGGGACGGCGCTTCGCCTCACGCAGGAGCAGCTCGAGCTCGTGCCAGTCCGAGCTTCGCGCGGTGATGAATGTGTCTAGCCTCAGCGGGAGATGGTGTTCCAGGATCGGCTGACGATCGACACGCCGGAGGGCGTGCCGCTCGAGCTTACGCTCGCGGGCGTCGGGTCACGGTTCGCCTCGGCGCTCCTCGACTACATCCTCCAGTTCGTCATCCTCGTGGCGCTCGCACTCGTGCTCGGCTACGGAGCCGGCTTCTCGCCGGGCTCGAGCTCCGTCAGCGCCGCCTTCTGGGTGGTGGGATTCTTTGCCGTCTTCTGGGGCTACGACGTCGCCTTCGAGGTGCTCAACTCGGGGAGGACGCCCGGCAAGGCGGCGAACGGGCTGCGGGTCGTGCGGGAGTCCGGCGCGCCGGTCACGTTCGGGCCCAGCGCGGTGCGGAACGTCATTCGCATCATCGACCTCCTTCCCGGCACATACCTCGTCGGGATCACCTCGATCCTCGTCACGAAGCGCAACCAACGCGTCGGCGACCTCGCGGCCGGCACGCTCGTCATCCGCGAGGCGCGGAAGCTGCCCCCGGAGGTGCAGGTGTCGCCCTCGGTGCAGCAACCCACCTGGGACACGAGCGCCGTCGGTCGGGAGGATCTCGACACGGTCGCTGCCTTCCTCGCCCGCCGGGACGAGCTCGCGGCGGGCGCCCGGATCCAGATCGCTGCAGAGCTCGCGGGCCGCCTGCGGCCGAAGGTCGGCGGCGCGATCGCAAGCGACGGCGACGAGATCTTCCTCGAGCGCCTGCTCGCCTCGAAACGGGGCCGGGGCTAGCCGCTTGGCCGAGTAGCATCGCCGCCGCGGGCTTCTCCCTGATCCGAAAGGAGCACCTCCTTGGCCATGTACCCGCCACCTCCGCAGGCCGCCGGGACGCCACCGCCGACCGGAGGCGCCTCCGGGCCGCGCGCCGGTTTCTGGCGCCGGTTCGTCGGCGCATTGATCGACGGGATCCTGCTCGGAATCGTGAGCCGCCTGCTCGACTCCGCAGCCGGCCAGGGCGGCGGAACGGGGCTCGGTCTGCTCGTCTCGCTCGCCTACTTCACGGTCCTGATCGGCTCCGACCGCGGTCAGACCCTCGGCCAGATGGCCATGGGGATCCGGGTGATCGACTTCAACGGCGGCGGCTCGATCGGCTACGGCCGGGCGCTGATCCGCTGGCTCGTGAGCATCGTCTCGGCGCTCGCCATCTTCATCGGCTACCTCTGGATGCTCTGGGACAAGGAGAAGCAGTGCTGGCACGACAAGGCGGCGAACGACGTCGTCGTGCCGGTGCAGTACTACCCGATCAACTGAGCCGATCTACGCGGCGGCCCAGTCGCCGTA